>DASSWN010000083.1:0-29530 GCA_035704905.1 Flavobacteriaceae bacterium | reverse complement strand
ACCGCATTTTTAAAGTGATGTGACTATTGCAACTTACTTGGTAATTGTGCCGCAAGCCATTCGTCCGCCAGCACCGCCGCTTGGTTGTGAGGTAAAATCGTCCACACCTTCATGAACAATTACAGAATGGTTCAAAATGTCTTTGTTTTTGTCTCCACAACCGATGCACCATTCATCGGTAGAAAAGGAAATTTCACCTACGCCATCGGAATTCACCTTGAAATTACCGATGTCGCCTTTATGGTATCCTTCCTCTGCACCCCATTTTCCATGTCGCTCATCGGTAGGGTTCCAATGTCCTCCGGCAGCTGCCATTGTGGAGCAATCGGCGTTTTCATGAATATGGATGGCATGCGTTCCTTCGGCCAATCCGTTAACGGTTCCTTTCAGGGTCACTTCGCCGTTTTCTTCTGTAAAAGTAACTTGTCCCGAAACATCCGAACCATGCATTCCTTTTAAATCAACCACGACTTTTTGCTCGTCGTCCATGTTATCCATGTCGTTGTTTTCGTTCATGTCGGCATCTTCCGAATTCATTTCGGTCCGGTTGTCCATGTCATTTTCGTTTTTGTTTGCATTATCTTTGCAAGAGCTCGCGAAAATCAAAGCAACCGTGGCCAAGATTAAACTAACTTTTTTCATTTTATTGCTATTTTTGGTTAAAATTAAATATCAAAATTACAATATTGTTTGTGCGCTTCCAATGGATTTATTAAAGCTTAACATAGATTTATCATTTTGGTTTTACTCCAAAAGAACGGTCCGGATTTGAATTTCTGAGGTTAAACTTTTATGCACCGGACATTTTTTTGCAATATTTAGAAGCTTTTCTTTCTGTTCGGCATCGAGTTTTCCGACCAATTTCAGATGGATTTCAAAGGTGTCGATTTTTGCATCTTTATCCGAACAATCCAAGCAATCCACATTATGTTCCCTTCCATAATTGACATGAACGTCCACTGTCTCCAAATCCCATTTTTTTCGTTTTGCATACATTTGGACGGTCATGGCGGTACAGGCCGAAAGTCCACCGGAAACCAATTCGTACGGATCGGGGCCAAAGTCATTTCCGCCAAAAGAAATGGGTTCATCGGCGGATAGATAATGTTTTCCCAGTTTCATTTTTGTGGTGAATCCATCTTCTTTATCCAAACTGGCCATTACCTCGTGTTTGCTATGCAGTTTTTCTTTATCTGGAATTTCCAAATAACGGATGGCCCAACTGGCACAAACTTTTCCCACATACTTTGCGTCTTTTTCTTTGGTGAGCAAATGGTCGGCACCTTCCAAAGAAATGAAACTTTTTGGATGCTGCGCCAACTTGTAAAGTTTTTCGGCATTTTCTACGGAAACGATTTTGTCTTGTGGCGAATGGAAAATAAGGATCGGCTTATGCATTTCTTCTAAAATTTGATCATAGGCTTCGATCTCCAAATCATCCAAAAATGATTTTTTTATAGTAAAATTTCTTCCACCGATGTTCACCACCGCTTTTCCTGTTTTTTCGATTTCTTCAAGATCGTTTTTTAGTAGGTTTTTGATATGATCGGGATCGGCAGGACTTGCAATTGTGGCGACCGCCTTTATATTTTTGAGGTGGTGCGATGCATAAATTGCTGCGGTTCCACCAAGTGAATGCCCAATAATCATTGTGGGCGGCTCATAATTTTTGGAGAGAAAATCGGAAGCTGCTATCAGATCATCGATATTATGGGAGAAATTCGTGTTTTCAAAAAGCCCTTCACTTTCGCCAAGCCCGGTAAAGTCAAAACGCAAAACGGCAAAGCCCGCAGCTATGAGGGCACGGGAAATGTCCACCACGGCCGAAAAATTTTTGTTGCCGGTAAAACAATGGGCGAAAATCACGAAATTGTGCGGATGCCGGTTTGCCGGGAATTCGAGCCTTCCTTCTAATTCCTGGTTGTTTTTATTGTGGAAAAGCACTTTTTCAAAACTCATAAAATGTAAAATTTTTGCTGATTTTATATTAATTGACGAAAATGCATAGTTTTTTGGGAATAATTTCTGCTTCAACTTTTTTTAACTTATCGCAATATTCCCCATCAATTTGAAAATTAACTGGAACATCGGCGGTGACCGTGGCTTTTGTGGTGCTGATATGTTCTATGAAATCCGATGAAACCTCCGTTTCATGTCGAAGTGTTTTTAAAATTTCAAAGAAGTTGAAACGCTTAAAAATAAGGATTTCAAATTTCCCATCGTCAATTTTTCCGTGCGGATTTACGACGGCACCGGTACCATATTTTCTGCTATTGGCAAAAGCCAGCATAATGGCTTTATATTCCTTCGATTTCCCTTCGGTTTCTATTTTAAAACGATAAGGCATTTCGCTGTTGTAAAGGGTTGAAATGGAATGGAACAAATAGCCAAGTTTCCCGCGCAAATTACTTTCTTCATAATTCTTGATAAGTTCGGCATTTACACCGAAATCACTGATATGCAAGCATAATTCACCATTTATCCGAATCGCGTCGATTTCTCGGGTTTTTTGGCCCAACGCAACAGTCACAGCGTCTTCTGAATCGAAAGGAAGTCCCAAATCGTTGGCTAAACCATTTGCCGAACCCGCAGGAATTATTCCCAGCCCAATTGATTTTTCGCCCAAGGCTTCCGCGGTTAATTTTATGGTTCCATCACCACCCAAAACCAAAATCCGATCGGGGCGGTATCGCTCAATTTCTTTTGAAAGTTTTTCCTGATCCCCGTTTCCACTGGTGTAAAACGAATGGAGCTGGGAGTTTTTTCTCAGTTTTTTTTCTATAATTTGGATGAATTCCTTCTTGTTCGAATTTCCAGAGACTGGATTTACAACCAATAAAATAACTTCAGCATCATTCATTGCGTATAAAATTAATAATTTTGATTCGAGGACTATTGTAAGATTTTCACAAATATCATTAGATATTCTTTTTCATAAAGAAAGAAACTTATTTTTGTTGTGAAGGGGATATGTTAATTTTTTTCTTCAAAAATAGAATGAAAACGTGAAACTTAATCTGAAAATATACAGAGGCTATGCCAATAACGAAAATATTGTTGTGACGGGGCATGTCTTCAAAAAAAACACACCGGATAAATATGGTTTGAACAAAAGTAAATTTAAACACGCTTGGTCTGTAATTCGTATGTTCAGCATTAAAACCATTCGGAATGCAGATGTCGAATTGAATTTTGCCGGGAAAAACTACCGAACCAGAACATTGGACGATGGCTATTTTCAGTTTACAATCCCATATTCACAGGAACTGGAAAGCGGTTGGCATCAAGTTAGTGTTTCGGTGAACCGAGAAGAAAAAGTTAAAGTAAAGGAAGGCGAGTTTATTAAACCACATCCAGGCGAATATGGCATTATTTCGGATATCGATGATACTTTTTTGATTTCCCACAGTGGTAATATTTTTAGAAAATTGTATTTCCTACTGACGAAAAATATTGACAAACGCAAGGTTTTCGATGAGGTGGTTTCCCACTATAGACTGCTGGACCGGGCAGGAAGAAGGGATCTGGAAAAAAGCAATGCCTTTTATTATGTTTCGAGCAGCGAATGGAATTTGTACAATTTCATTGAAAATTTCATGAAACTTCATGAATTGCCGAAAGGCGTCCTTAAATTGAAAGCGATCAAAACAGGGGTTTTTGACTTTTTAACTGCGGGAAGGGGCAATCACAATCACAAGTTTTTTAAAATAAAACATATCATGGAATTTCATCCCGAACTGAAATTTATTCTTTTGGGCGATGATACGCAGCAAGACCCCCATATCTACGAGCAAATTTGTAAAATTTTTTCGGAAAACACGCTGGCCGTTTATATTCGACAAACCAGACATCGACCGGATAGAAGAACTGTTATTTTAATGGAAAATATGGCTTCCATGGGTGTAAGCACTTGTTATTTCAGAAAAAGCGGCGAGGCCATTGCGCACTCAAAAAGTATTGGAATCATCAATTAATTTCAAAAAAAGTGATTTCTGTTAATAGGAATAATCCTACCTTTACCTTTCCTATTTTATAAAAAATAATTGCCGACAACCCTGTCGGATTTCTTTTTTTGAAAATAGAGGAAAATTAAAATATCCAAAATTTTATTATAAATGAAAATACTTGTTACGGGTGGACTTGGTTTTATTGGATCCCATACCGTGGTCGCCTTGCAAAATGAAGGTTTTGAGGTGGTCGTAATCGATAATTTATCCAATTCTTCCATTTCGGTTTTGGACGGAATCGCCTCCATTACAGGGGAAACTCCGGAATTTCACAGGTTCGATTTACGCGAAAAGGAAAAAGTTCGCGCTTTTTTCGACAGGAATCGTGAAATTGAAGGTGTGATTCATTTTGCCGCGTCCAAAGCCGTGGGCGAAAGTGTTGAAAACCCGCTTCTTTACTATGAAAATAATTTGAATACCTTGGTTTATATTTTGCAGGAACTTCAAAAGAAAGGAGCCGCAAATTTCATTTTTAGTTCTTCGTGCACGGTTTATGGACAAGCAGATGAATTGCCGATTTCTGAAAATGCGCCGGTGAAAAAAGCAGAATCGCCTTATGGAAATACCAAGCAAATTGGCGAAGAGATTATACGCGATGTTTGCAAAACAAATCCTGATTTCAAAGCTGTTTCCTTGCGGTATTTCAATCCGATTGGGGCCCATTCCAGCATAAAAATAGGGGAGTTGCCAATTGGCACACCGCAAAATTTGGTTCCGTTCATTACACAAACGGCAATTGGAAAGCGAAAGGAACTATCGGTTTTTGGAGATGATTATTCCACAAAAGACGGAACCTGCATTCGCGATTATATTCATGTAATGGATTTGGCGGAAGCGCACGTAATCGCTTTGAAAAGATTGTTGGAAGGTCAAGAAAAATCGAATTACGAAATTTTCAATTTAGGAACGGGACGAGGAAATTCTGTTCTGGAGGTAATCGAAACTTTTGAAAAAACCACAGGTCAAAAACTTCCTTATAAAATAGCCCCACGAAGAAAAGGTGATGTTACCGCAGCCTATGCCGACACAGCAAAAGCCAACAAAGAATTGGGCTGGAAGACCAAATTGCGTTTGGCCGATGCCTTGGAAAGCGCTTGGAAATGGGAACAAAAACAAAAATAATCCCTGAAACAATTGGCGGGCAACCAATAACTTAATTTTCTTCGGCGTATTCCATCATGGCTTCGTTGAACTCACGAATTTCTTGCAAATTCAGCCGGTTATCGGCATCTTTCATTAACGAGATTAAATAAGACAAGCTCTCTTCGGGTTTCACCTCGATTTCTGTATCTTCTCCTTCGTGCATTTCAAAATCCACTTCCAGTTCGTCAATCGGTTCGTCTTTGGGAATCGGAATATCAAAAGTGCCGTATGCTTCGATATGCTCGTACGCCAACCGAATTGCTTTTGCGATCACCGGTTCTTTTTCCTCGACGGCAAAAGGGCGCAGTTTTTGCAAATCATTTACCAACGTGTTTGTTATGATCCCGGCATGATCTAAATCATCCAAGATTTTTTTCAGGAGTTTTTGTGCTTCAGGACTTTTCAATGGATTTGTTTTAAAAGACAAAAATATATTTTTAAACGGAATATTGAATGGATTTCGATAGGAATTTATGAATTGAAATTTAGAAGAAAAAGAACTTGTCATTTGTGAATCGTAAGCCTCTTAAATTGAAACAACTAAGTTCACACACTATATATTTCGGTATGAAAATTTCGGGAAACCTTTAAAACTACGTAATTTTGCAAGATTTAATTTTTAAAATATCAACAGAAAAAGGCCCCGGTTTTAGAATGGAAAAAATAGCGGAAAAGATAGCGGAAAAGGAACTGTACGATTATCAGGAAAAAGATTTGGAGAAAATTTTCGACTATTTCAAAAAATCCAAATCCAACAGCAATTTATTATATCAGCTTCCTACTGGCGGCGGAAAAACGGTGGTTTTTTCGGAAATTGTCAGAAGATATATTGCGCAAACAAATAAAAATGTAGTGATCCTGACTCATCGGATCGAACTTTGCAAACAAACCTCCAAAATGTTGGATGGCTTTGGCGTTCGCAATAAAATTATCAACAGCAAGGTGAAAGAATTGCCCGACCAACACGAATATCAGTGTTTCGTGGCCATGGTTGAAACATTGAACAACCGGTTGAACGACGAGAAATTGGAAGTAGAAAATGTTGGCTTGGTCATTATTGATGAAGCGCATTACAATTCCTTCACCAAATTGTTCAAGTATTTTGAAGATTCGTTTATTTTAGGCGTTACCGCAACACCATTGAGCTCCAACATCAAATTACCAATGAAGGATAATTATGAGGCCTTGATCGTTGGCGATTCTATTTCTTCCCTTATTGAAAAAGGCTATTTGGCAAAGGCAAACACGATTCGTTACGATGTCGGTTTAAGTTCGTTGCAGGTGGGGATGAATGGTGATTACACTGTAAAATCTTCCGAAGATTTGTACACAAACATGTCCATGCAAGAAAAATTAATTCAGGCTTATGAAGAAAACTGCAAAGGCAAAAAAACCTTGATATTCAACAATGGAATCAACACTTCATGGTATGTTTATCAAACTTTCTTGGATGCCGGTTATGAAATTCGGCATTTGGACAATACCCACAGCAAGAAGGAGCGCAAGGAAATTTTAAAGTGGTTCAAAGAAAAACCCGATGCCATTCTTACCTCGGTAAGTATTCTTACTACCGGGTTTGATGAGCCGACCGTGGAAAATATAATTCTGAACCGCGCAACAAAATCCCTTACTCTATATTACCAAATGATTGGCCGAGGTTCGCGAAAATTGCCAAATAAAGATGTTTTCAATGTAATTGATTTGGGAAATAACGCGGCCCGTTTCGGATTTTGGGATGCTCCGGTTGACTGGGAATTAATTTTCAAAAATCCCGATTTCTTTTTGGAGAGTATGGTCGATGATGAAGAAATTGAGCGCAATTTTTCGTACACAATGCCGGAAGAAACCCGAAAATTGTTCGCCAACTCTGAAAATATTAAATTCGATATTAAAAAAGTTTATAATGAAGCCGTCAATAATGGCGAAAAATCCAAAGCTGTTTTGGAACGTTCGATCGAGCAACATGCCCAAATGTGTGTAGAAAACAGTGAAGATGTTTTTGATGCCCGACTTCTGGCACGCGAATTAAAAGAGGATATTCAAGACCGTATTCGTCGTTATTCATATTGCATCATCAACAACACCAAAAATTATAGAGATTGGTTGTTGGAAGATTATAATAGGAAATTGCGTTCACGAATCAATGAACTTTCGCGGGAGTAGAATTTTTCAGATTTATTGAAAATAAAAGAGCCACTCGAAATTAGTGGCTCCTTCACATTGTTAACTAACTAAATTATAAACAACTAACTCAAAAATTTACATCTTTTCGAAATATAGAACCCCGGTTTTTTAATGCGCTTTTAATTTTAATGAAATGTAGTTAAAAAGGTTAACAACGGAATTGGAATTTTTTCATAAGGTAAAAGTATTCCTTCTTTGCCTCTAAAAAAATACCCGGTGGCTGGTAATTTTTTTGGGAATTCAAAAATCAGTTTGGAGAATACATTTTAAAATCGTTGTTATCACAATGGTTTTCCTATATTTGAAAATCAAAAAAATCAATCTTTAAAGAATGAAACTTTTAGAAGGAAAGAATGCACTAATAACCGGTGCCAGCCGCGGAATTGGTAAGGGAATAGCTGAAGTTTTTGCCAAACACGGCGCGAATGTCGCGTTCACTTACAGTTCTTCTGTAGAAGCAGCGGAAAAATTGGAAGAGGAATTGAATCAACTCGGAATAAAAGCCAAGGCTTACAAATCCAATGCGGCAAATTTTGAAGAAGCGCAGGAACTTGCCAGTGATGTTTTGAAGGATTTTGGGGAAATTGATATTTTGATCAACAATGCCGGAATTACCAAAGACAATTTGTTGATGCGTATGAGCGAAGATGATTTTGACAAAGTTTTGGAAACAAATTTGAAATCGGTTTTCAATATGACCAAAGCTTTATTGAAACCAATGTTGAAACAGCGCCACGGAAGTATTATTAATATTAGTTCGGTGGTTGGCGTGAAAGGAAATGCCGGGCAATCGAATTATTCGGCTTCAAAAGCCGGAATCATTGGCTTTTCAAAATCCATGGCTTTGGAACTCGGTTCACGGAATATTCGAACAAATGTGATCGCTCCCGGGTTTATCGAAACCGAAATGACCGCAAAATTGGATGAAAAAACGGTGGCCGGCTGGCGCGATGCCATTCCTTTGAAGCGCGGCGGCAGTCCGGAAGATATTGCAAACGCATGCATCTTTTTGGCCAGCGATTTGAGCACTTATATTACGGGTCAAGTGCTGCATGTGGACGGTGGAATGCTCACTTAGTTTTTTGCGCGGATGTTGAGTTTGAGTTTGTAAATGGTTTTCGTCACAACATCGCTCCCCACTCATTTCTCACCACTTTAATCTCCATGGATGCACTGACAATTTTTTGGGTTATTTTGGCCGCAATCCTTGCTTTGGGGCTTTCTTTTTCGCAGTATTTTTTTGGAAAGAAAAGGAAATTCAAAAATCGTGGATGGTTTGTTTTTTTGCGATTCGTTACGTGGTTTGCCTTATTCCTTTTGCTGATTAACCCGAAATTTTCATCGAATTCTTATTATGTTGAAAAACCGGCGTTGCTTTTAGCCGTCGATAATTCCAGTTCCATAGCAAATTTTGGCAAAGCCGATGAGGTGCGGAATTTTATGGCGGAGCTGAAAAACAATTCCGAACTCACAAAACGCTTTGATCTTGAAATTTATTCTTTCGGCGAAACCCTTCGTCCGGCCGATTCCCTGAGTTTTGAAGAAAAACAAACCGAAATTGGAAACGCCTTGCGCGAACTTCAACAAATCCACAAGAAAAAAACCGCGCCTATTGTATTGGTAACTGATGGAAATCAAACTTTCGGAGAAGAATACCGCTATCTGGCGAATAACCAAAATTCCCAAATTTTTCCGGTTGTTGTTGGAGACACCACCCAATATACCGATTTGGAGATCACGCAATTGAATGCGAATCGCTATACTTTTTTGAACAATAAATTCCCCGTGGAAATTTTTATAAATTATGTCGGGCTGAAAAATATTGAAAGCGAATTTGTTATTCAAGAAAATGAACGAACCGTTTTTCGTGAAAAAGTGAATTTTTCCCCGGAAAATAAATCGAAACGAATTTCCGCCATTCTTCCAGCAAATAGTATCGGGGTTAAAACATATACGGCCAAAATCCTGCCGTTGGACCAAGAAAAAAACAAAGTCAACAATCAACGAAAATTTGCGATTGAAACAATTGGTCAAAAAACCGAAATTTTATTATTGGCCGGTATTCTGCACCCCGATATTGGCGCCTTGAAAAAAGCGGTTGAAAGCAATGAGCAACGTTCTGTTACCATAAAAACTCCAGAAGATGAACTGAATGTTGGAGAATATCAACTGGTGATTTTATATCAACCAAACGACTCTTTTCAGTCGGTTTTTCAGCAAATTAAAGATTTAAAAATCAATGCTTTCATAATTACGGGAACCGCTACGGATTATAATTTTTTGAATTCAGCACAATCCGATTTTGAAAAACAGGCGAATAGGCAGTTTGAAGACTTTCTGCCGGAATTCAATAAGAATTATGGTGTTTTTCAATTGGAAGATATCGGTTTCGATGATTTTCCACCGCTTAGAGATCGGTTTGGCAGAACTGAGTTTCAAAACCGGATACGTCCTATTTTATTTCAAAATATTCAGGGGATTACTACCGAAACGCCATTGCTGGCGACTGTCGAAGACCAGAAAGGAAGGAGGAAGGCCTTTCTTTTTGGTGAAGGAATTTGGAAATGGCGCGCTAAAAGTTATTTGGATTTTCGTTCCTTCGAGAAATTTGATGGATTTCTCGGAAAGTTGGTACAGTATCTTGCATCAACAAAAAAACGTGAGCGTTTGGAACTAAGCTATCATTCGTTTTACAACAAAGGTGATGAACTAATGATTCGCGCAGAATATTTTGATAGGAATTTTGTTTTTGATCCGCATGCCAAACTGACTTTGGTCGCAGAAAACAAAGATACCGAACAACGTGTTCAGCGACCATTTCTGCTTAAAAATACGGATTACACTGTGAACTTGAGTGATTTTCCGCCGGGCAAATATAATTTTACTGTGAAAGTGGAAGGTGAAAATTTGTCGAAATCAGGCGAATTCACGTTGATCGACTTTGAACCCGAAAAACAGTTTATGAATGCCAATTTGAATCAATTGCAGGAAATTGCCCATAATCCTGATCATCAAGTTTATTTTTTGAATGCTGCCGATTTGCTGGCAAAAGACTTATTGGGAAACAATGCTTTTCTTCCGGTTCAAAAGAGCAAACAGAAAATGATTTCAATTATTGACTGGTATTATTTATTGATTGTTATTCTGCTTTCACTGGCGGTAGAATGGTTTCTTAGAAAATATAACGGACTGATTTAGAAGGAAATTAAAACCACTTTTTGCGCTTGAAGAACCAAAGCAATCCCAAGAAAACCAAAATCATGACGACCCAAACCGCATAATATCCGTGCGGTTCATGAAGTTCGGGCATATAGTCGAAATTCATTCCATAAACGCCTACAATAAAAGTGAGCGGAATGAAAATACTGGACATAATTGTCAAAACTTTCATGACTTCGTTCATTTTATTGCTGATGGTCGTCATGTACATATCCATTAAACCCCACGTCATTTCACGATAAATTTCAACGCTTTCGCCAATTTGCACAATATGGTCGAGCAGGTCGCGTAAATAATTTTTTGTTTTGCTTTGAATGAACCGGTGTGTGCTTTTTTCGAGCTGTTTAATTACTTCCCGCAGAGGCAGCACAGCATTTCTGATTTTTAGGATTTTTCGTTTCAGATGCTGAATTTCATTGGAAATATTATCACGTGGTTCTTTGGAAAGCAATTCATCTTCAAGAAATTCAATATTATCGCTCAAATTTTCGATGATAATGAAATAATTATCAATGATCGCATCCAAAATGGAATACATCAAATAATCCGAACCGCGTTGCCTGACCCGGCCTTTTGCATTGGCGATACGATCCCGAAGCCCATCAAAAACATCTTCATTTGCTTCTTGAAAGGTGAGCACATAATTTTCACCCAGTACAATGCTAATATGTTCTTTGGTGAATTTTCCATGTTCGTCATGATAAAGCATTTTAAGCACCAAAAACAAATAATTTTCATGTTCTTCGATTTTGGGCCTTTGTTGAGTGTTCACAATATCTTCCACCAAAAGTGGATGCAAACCATATTCTTTTCCCAATTTTTCAATGTCAGAAGTGTTGTTCAAACCATTTATATTCACCCAACTAATTTTGTTCGTTTCCGTAAACTGAAATGCATCCTGCCAATTGTCGCTTTTGTAATGCGCATAGTCTGTTTCGTTGTAGGAAATTATATCCAGAACCGATATGGCATTTTTTGTACCCACATACGTTACTTCCCCTGGGGCTTGGTGCAGCGAGGTATATTTCAAAGGTTTTTTTAAGGGAGATCGAAGTTTCATTTTTTCTTTTCAATGCTTAAATATATTGTTTTTTTACATTTAGTTTTTTTTCTTACCCGTTTTTTAAAAGATAATACTGAGAAGTTTTTTAAAATATAAGTCTTAAGGCTTATATTTGTCTATTATAAGCCTATAGACTTATAATACCGAATTATAAGTCTGCAGACTTATTATTTTTATAAGTTTTTTCATCTATATTTGTTGTTGTTGATCAAAGATGTTATGCGTGCAGCTGTTTTAACCTGTGATTTAATCAATTCTTCTAAACTAAAAAAGAAGGAACTTCAATTGGTACAAGATTATCTTCAAGAAGAATTCAGAAAAATACAGAAACGTTTTAAAAAAAGGGTGGCACATTTTGAAATGTATCGTGGCGATGGTTTTCAGGGAATAGTTTTAGACCCGGAAGATGCTTTGACCGTTGCTTTCTGGCTAAAAAGCAGCGTTAAAAAATTCTTTTTCCAAAACGGAAAAATTTCAAAAGCCTCCAAAAGCATTGTCGATTTTAGGATGGCAATTGGCATTGGGGAAATTGATGGCATTCCGAAAAGCTTAAAACAAGCAAATGGCGAAGCGTTTATTTTTTCGGGAAGAACGCTCGATGCAATGAAAGGCAGAAACCAGAAAACAAGCCTAAAAACCAATAATGAATATATCGATGATGAATTCAACGTGCATTTCAAATTTTTTGATCTGCTCACCGATAAGTGGTCTTTGGCCTCTGCCGAGGTGGTTTATTTTTTATTGCACGATTTGAAGGAAACAGAAATTGCCCAAAAACTCGGCATCAGCCAATCTGCAGTAAATTCACGCAAAAAGGCCAGTGGCTGGGAAGCCATTGCCAAGTTGTTGGTACGTTTTAAAGAGGTTATGTCCCAAACCGAAAACCAATGAGCGCAACAATCCTCATTTTTTTGCAATTGTTGATCGCACATATTCTTACGGATTTTGTATTGCAACCAACCACCTGGATCCTTCACAAACGCAAGCACAAAATAAAATCGGTTTATTTGTTGCTTCATGCGCTGATTGCGGGGATTTTATCTTATCTCTTTTTACAGCAATGGGAAATGTGGATGGTGCCGCTCTTTATTTTTGTCACTCATTTTTTTATCGATTTATGGAAATTAAACACCAATAAAGACAATTTGACTTACTTTTTATTAGATCAATTTTTCCATATTATTGCTATTGTTTTGGCTTGGCTGTATTTAATAAATGCCTTTGATGAAATTGGAACTTTTTTCAGAAATATTCTCAATTCCCCTGAAATCTTAATTGTGTTTATTGCCTATTTGGTTGTGATTTTTCCAGTCGGGTTTTTGGTTGGAAAAGCCACCGAGCGATGGCGTGGCGATCTTGAAAAACATGAAGGCGAAGAAAACAGTCTGAAATCTGCGGGGCGTTACATTGGTATTTTTGAACGAATTCTGGTCCTTACGTTTATTTTAATGGGAAATTTTGCGGCAATAGGGTTTTTAATCGCAGCAAAATCAATTTTGCGTTTCAATGATAAATCTATGTCGGGTTCCCGCAAACAGACCGAATATGTTCTGATCGGAACATTGATGAGTTTCACAATCAGTATTCTCCTCGGTATCTTAGTACGCGAAAGTTTCCTCAAGTAATTGAATGTTTTCCTGTATTTTTTCAATTACAATGCCCATCATTCGTTTGTTCAGTGCCGAAGAATCTTGAATATAAAAACTATATTCTTGCGAAGTGAATTGCCCTAACACCATTCCCTTCAGACTGTTTCGGAATTTTATGTCTTTTTGAATGGCATGTTCCACATATTCCAAGCGTTTTTCCACAGAAAGATCATAAAACACATTTTTATGTTTTTGGATGTAATTTCTGAAAGCCATCAACAACAAATCGGCTTGAAATTTTATTACAGGCCGAAGTGTTTTGTTTTGAAACTGCTCGCCCGAAGACATATTTGGGAAAAGTTTCGCGGACCGAATTTCAGGTCGGGTTTCCAATATTTGTAAATCGCGCTGATTCATAAGTATGGTTTTTATGAAAGGTACTGGTTTGCGGTTGTAAATAAATCAAAGTCGCGAAAGACTTATAAACTGCTTTTTCAACAATTTTTTGCTCGTTAAAATCTTCTTAATTTGGGGCTTTCAGCAGACTATTTCTTAATTTTACAAAAACCAATAACACCATGTTAGCTTCCATTAATCCGTATTCCGGTGAGCAAATCGCCAAATTCAAAGAGCTTTCCAAGTCTGAAATAAACAAAAAATTGAAACATGCCGACCGTGTTTTTCAGTCATGGAAAATCACGAGTTACGATCACAAAGCCGACCTGATGCTTCGTTTGGAAAAGGTTTTGGAGAAGAATAAACAGGAATATGCCAAAACCATCACTTTGGAAATGGGAAAACCGATTTCGCAAGCCATTGCGGAAATTGAAAAATGTGCTTGGGTTTGCCGTTATTATGCCGAAAATGCAAAAGAGCATTTGAAGGATGAACCTATAAAAACCGATGCGCGAAAATCGTATATAAGTTTTGAACCCTTGGGGGCGGTTTTGGCGGTAATGCCGTGGAATTATCCCTTTTGGCAGGTTTTTCGTTTTGCGGTACCGGCTTTAATGGCGGGCAATGTGGCAGTTTTAAAACATGCGAGCAATGTAATGCAATCTGCCGAAAATATTCAAAAGGCTTTTTTGGAAGCCGGCTTTCCAACCGGTTGTTTTCAAAACCTAATTGTGAAGCACAAAAAAGTTGAACATATTATTCGCAGTAAATATATCAAAGCGGTAACCCTCACCGGCAGTTCATCGGCGGGTAGTTCTGTGGCCGGAATTGCAGGTCAGGAAATAAAAAAGTCGGTTTTGGAACTTGGCGGGAGCAACGCCTTGGTGGTTTTTGAAGATGCCAATTTGGATGAAACCGTAGAAACCTGTGTGATGGCACGTTTTCAAAACACCGGACAAAGTTGCATCGCCGGGAAACGATTGTTGGTACATGAGTCCATTTTCACCTTGTTTCTGGAAAAATTCTTAACAAGGGTGCGTTCACTGAAAATTGGTGATCCGAAGGAAGAAGACACTTTTATAGGGGTTTTGGCACGAAAGGATTTGGCCAAAAAACTGGAAGAACAACTTGCCGCTTCCGTTGAAAAAGGAGCCAAAGTGGTTCTGGGCGGAAAAAGAAAAGGGGCCTATTTTGAACCGACCGTGGTTATCAATATAAAAAAGAAAATGCCAATTTTTAAAGAGGAAACATTTGGACCCCTTATGGCCATTATGCCGTTCAGAACCGATATGGAAGCCATGGATTTGGTGAACAAATCCAATTTCGGACTGGGGGTTTCCATTTTCACATCGGATATGGAACGCGCAAAAGCCATGATCCCAAATTTTGAGGATGGTGCGGTTTTCATAAACGAATTGGTAAAAAGCGATCCGCGGTTACCTTTCGGGGGAACCAAAATTTCCGGTTATGGACGCGAACTTTCCCGCTATGGAATTCTGGAATTCGTGAACAAAAAAACCGTTTATTTCAAATAAAGGCCAATTCAAAAGCCAATTTGAGAAATAGTCCAAATTCCTTTATTCCGTCTTCGGAAATTCGATGAACATTTTGCGATAGGTGGGCGAATGCATATCACTTTCCCCAATGTTTTTAAACTTGTTCAATTCCTCAGGCATCAATTCAAATGGTCTTGGAGCTTGAACTATTTCTGCCAAAGCCGTTGCCAAAAGGGGTTCAGTGGGTTCTCCCAACGTTCCATAATTTGTATAATTTTCTTTCAAAAAAATATCGGGTTCAATTCCGTTGGCATAATCCGTAAATCCATTTGCATTCATCGATTTTAAAATTAGCGGCAACATGGCATAACGATGGCCTAAATTTATATTATGTTTTGTGAAGTCGGGAGAATCGTAAACAATGGTAGAACCTTGGAACTTTCCGGTGGTGAAATCACCAATCTGAATTACATCAATATATGGCATTAGTGCACTGATTACCAATTCGCTCGCCGAAGCCGAACTCGCCGTTGTCAAAATATAGACGCGGTTTAGCTGCAAGCTGTTGATGGTCGCGCCGGAACCAATTTTATTGTTGAAAAGTCGTTCTTCGGGCGGAAAATTTTCATTATAAACCTGGGTGATAAAAAGTTCGCCATTGAATTGTCCTGTAATCATGCTCGACAAATCATTTGCGCTTTCAATACTTCCCCCGCCATTATAGCGTTCATCCAATACCAAATCGGTTATGCCTTGCGCTTTAAAATCGGCAAAAACCGCATTGAGTTGATCGTCGAATTGGGAAGTAAATGCGTTGTACATTAAGTAACCAATTTTATGCCCGTTCACTGTCAAAACTTTGTGAATATAAATGGGATTTTCGGTGTATTGTTGTTTTATTAACGCAAAAGTTTCATCGATGGGAACTAATTCATTTCCATTCAAATTTGCCAATCCGATTGTGTAGGAAGTTTGGGAAAGCAGATCCACATAGGTGTTTTCCGTAAGGTTTTCGCCGTCGATCCTGTTAAAAATCATTCCACGTTGAACTCCTTTTTCGTCAGCAGAAGTATTTGGAAGCACGTAGCGTACAATTCCAAAAATTTCACCAGAAGACTGAATTTGCACCAACCCGAACTCCATGCCATTGTGAAGGGAAATCCCGTCCAACGAATTTTCCAAAACCCGGTAATCGCTTATGATGAAACTGAAACGATCTTCCGAGGCCAATAAATTATTGAACAGGCTTTCGGGGCTGTTGAAACTTCTCAAAAAATTGTTCAAATCGCTTTGGGAAGCGAAAGCATCGTCCGCAAGTTCCGGGATTTCAGCTTTATATAAATAATAAAAATTCAGGCCGTGATAAATAAAATTTTGAATATCCAACGTGGAGGCTTGGCCAACTTCATCATCCATATCTTTAAAACAGGAAGTGAACATCAAACTGATTAATATGGCAGATAAAAAGAACGTGATTTTTTTCATCGGGATTTCTTTCTGAATTCGGGCTTAAAAGTAAGGATTGTAACAGAAATTCAAACTATATTGTAACAAAAGATAGACCAGATCGTCATCAAATTATAAAGGCAGAAATAATGGACCAAAAGGCTTTCTTGAAAATTTTTGACCCGGTGCGCAGTAAACTCTATCGTTTGTCTTTGCGTTTGCTGGTTTCCAAGGAAGCTGCCGAAGATGCTACGCAAGAAGTTCTTTTGAAATTGTGGGAACGCAAGGAAAAATTGGGCGAATACAACAGCCCGGAAGCCTATGCGATGACCATCACAAAGAATTATTGTTTGGACCAGTTGAAATTGCGGCAGAACAACAATTTGCGAATTGTGCACAATAATTATGAAGAAAAAAGCACTTCGCTGCAAACACAAATCGAAGCCAAAAATGATTTTGAATGGATTCAGAAACTAATGGAAGATTTGAATGCGCAACAAAAAGCAATTATTCAGATGCGCGATATTGAAGAAATGGAATATGATGAAATCGCTCGGATTATGGAAATGAACGAAACCGCAGTTCGGGTGGCGTTGTCAAGGGGAAGAAAAAAATTAAGGAACGGTTTATTAAAAAAACATCATTATGGAACGGCATAAAAGAATGAACAACCTAATTGAAAAATACTTGGAAGGCATGACTTCCTTGGCCGAAGAAAAAGAGTTGAAGGCTTATTTTTCTTCAGAGGAAATTGCTCCAGAACTTTTGGAATATGCACCTTTATTTGGCTTTTTTGCTTCAGAGCGCACAAAAGTTTATCAGCCAAAATCAGAACCGGGCCCGCAAAATAATCGGTTTACCTGGTTCGGAATTGCGGCAGGGATTGCGATCATAATAGGAATATTCCTCTTTAAACCCGCAACACAAAACGATTTGGGAACTATAAAAGATCCTGAATTGGCACTTCAAAAAACAAAAGAAGTACTGAATTTTATTTCCAAGGAAATGAACCAAGGTAAAGAAGGGCTGGTGTACCTTACTGAAATTGAAAACACCAAAGAAGTATTGATAACAAACAATTAAACTCAAAAACAATGAAAAAGCTAACAGTAATTTTTGGTATTGCAATCTTAATGATGCCATTTTTATCGCAAGCACAGGTCTTCGATAAATACACCGACATGAAAAATGTTACCTCCATGTTGGTTACCAGTGAAATGTTCAAACTGCTCACGGAAATCGACTATGACAGCACCGATCCGGAAACGCAGGCTTATGCCGATTTGATCGAAAGCTTGAACAATATTCAAGTTTATTCCACTTCCGATGCGAAAATTGGTTCTAAGATGGCGATGGATATTCAAAATTATTTGAAAACAAATTCAATGAAAAAATTGATGAGTTTCAAAGAAGATGGCAAATCGGTGGAATTTTATTCCAAACCGGGAAAATCCGATTCGTATGTGAGTGAATTATTGATGTTCATGAACGGAATGGAAGATGGGGAAGCCGAAGCCGTCATTATGCGGATTACAGGAAATGTGGATTTGAAACAAATTTCAAAATTGGCCAAAGACCTGAAAGTGCCGGGAGCCAAAGAATTGGAAAACATAAACGAAAAATAGAAATGATGAAGCCAACAACCAAAATTTTATTCGCGATTTTCAGTATTTCGCTGATCGCATGCAACGGTCCCTCTTTGGAAAAATATTATGTGGAAAATCAAGACCAGAAAGATTTTATCGTAATGAGTATTCCGAGCAGCGGCCTCATTGCAGATGCTTCCACACTTTCCGAAAAGGATCGCAAGACTTTGAATAGCATTGAAAAAGCCAATATTTTGGCGTTTCCTGTGAACAATGGAAATAAAACCACTTATGAAAAGGAAAAAGCCGAATTGGAAAATATTCTCAAAGATGAAAAATATAAATTATTGATGAAATACGGGTCGGAAGATGGGCAATTTAAATTGATGTACGAAGGCGATCCGGAATCCATTGATGAAATGATTGTGTTCGGCTCTTCGGACGGTACGGGTTTTGGCGTAGCGCGTATTTTGGGAAATAATATGAACCCCAGCGACATTATGAGCCTGGCAAAATCATTGGATAGTTCCAATATTGACTTGGAAGGAATAAAGGATTTGCATAAAATTTTCGATTCTAAAGTTGCAAAAGATAGCCTTTCGATCGATGATCAAATATCGAGTGATTGAATGATCACCCGCAGCTCGAAACCTTGAATTTTGAACTTTGAACCCGCAACCCTGATCTAAATCCCCGTATAATTTTGCGGGGTTATTCTTTTTAGCTCGGTTTTTATTTCTTCGGAAACGGCGAGGTTTTCAATGAATTCGGCCATGCTTTCCGCATTTATTTTTTTGTTTGTGCGGGTCAATTCCTTCAAGGCTTCATACGGATTTGGATAGGCTTCGCGACGCAGAATGGTCTGTATCGCTTCGGCAACCACCGACCAATTGTTTTCCAAATCTTGGTTCAGTTTTTCCTCGTTCAACAATAATTTTCCAAGACCTTTCAAAGTGGAATGAAAGCCGATCAATGTGTGGCCAATTGGTACGCCGACATTGCGCAAAACCGTGCTGTCAGTAAGATCTCGTTGCAGTCTACTGATTGGCAATTTGGTGGCAAAATGTTCGAAAATCGCATTTGCCATTCCCAAATTTCCTTCGCTGTTTTCAAAATCAATTGGGTTTACTTTATGCGGCATTGCCGAAGAACCCACTTCGCCGGCTTTGATTTTCTGTTTGAAATAATCCATGGAAACATAGCTCCAAATATCGCGATCCAAATCAATAATAATGGAATTGATGCGCTTCAGACAATCACATAAAGCTGCTAAATGATCGTAATGCTCGATTTGTGTGGTGGGAAAAGAATGATATAAACCTAATTGTCGTACAAAATCTGCTCCGAATTTTTTCCAGTCGACTTGTGGATATGCAACATAATGTGCATTAAAATTTCCCGTCGCGCCACCGAATTTGGCGGCATGGGGAATTTGTCGCATCAGTTTGAGTTGTTCGTTTAAGCGCACCGAAAAAACCTGAATTTCTTTTCCGAGACGGGTAGGGGAAGCCGGTTGCCCATGAGTCCTGGCCAACATAGGAACATCTTTCCATTCTTCGACCCGGTTTTCCAAAGTGGTTTGGAGCCTGTTCAGCAATGGCAAATAAACAGTTTCCACCGCTTCTTTCAACGAAAGCGGAACAGCTGTGTTGTTGATATCCTGTGATGTTAATCCGAAATGGATGAATTCTTTGTATTTATCCAGTTTCAGTTCACTGAATTTTTCTTTGAGGAAATATTCCACGGCTTTTACATCGTGGTTGGTGGTTTTCTCTATATTTTTAATGGCAACGGCATCTTCCGAAGAAAAATTCAGATAAATACCACGAAGCTCTGTAAAGCTTGCATCTTGAATCTCCGAAAGTTGCGGCAATGGCAGTTCGCAGAGCGCGATAAAATAGTCGACTTCGATGCGCACCCTATATTTTATTAGTGCTTCTTCACTGAAATACAACGAAAGTTCTTTGGTTTTGGAAGCATATCTTCCATCAATGGGGGAAATTGCCAACAGCGGATTCATAATCGGATATATGTTAAATGGCAAAGATAACCTATAAGGTCAAGCAACAAAATATGAGGTCTTATATTATAGCAATAGGAACCGATTTATTTTTCTTCCATAGTGTGATATACGTTTTGCACGTCATCATCTTCTTCAATTTTCTCCAACAATTTTTCCACATCGGCTTCTTCCTCTTCGGTCAATGATTTGGTTATTTGCGGAATTCGGTCAAAACCCGAAGAAAGAATTTCTATATTCCGGTCTTCCAATTCTTTCTGGATAGTGCCGAAACTTTCAAAAGGCGCATATATCATAATCCCGTCTTCATCTTCGAAAATTTCTTCTGCACCAAAATCGATGAATTCCAGTTCCAATTCCTCGGTATCGACTCCTTCTGCGGGAATTCTGAAATTGCAGGTATGGTCGAATAAAAATTCCACGGAGCCGGAAGTGCCCAGATTTCCGCCATATTTATTGAAATGAGCCCGAATATTGGCTACTGTCCGGTTGTTGTTGTCTGTTGCGGTTTCAATCAGAACGGCGATTCCGTGCGGTGCGTAACCTTCAAAAAGAACGGTTTTGTAGTCGCCTTGGCCTTTTTCCGTGGCGCGTTTAATGGCGCGTTCAATATTTTCCTTTGGCATATTGACGCTTTTGGCATTCTGGATCACCGCCCGCAACCTGGAATTTGCCTCTGGATCGGGTCCGCCTTCTTTCACCGCCATGACAATATCTTTTCCAATTCGTGTGAACGCCTTTGCCATTGCCGACCAGCGTTTCATTTTTCGTGCTTTCCTGAATTCGAATGCTCTTCCCATATTATTTTGTTTGGAGCGTAAAAGTAAAAAAAAGCTTTGTTCTTTGAAAAAGTGGCAGATTTTTCTTTTCGGTAAATTTAGCCGTTTTTCATAATTTTATCAATAGCTTCGGCAAGGTCAAAATCTTTTTGCGAAACCCCGTTCACATCATGTGTGGTAAGGGAAATGGAAAGTTGGTTGTACGAATTTGTCCAGTTTGGATGGTGTTGCATTATTTCGGCTTCAAAAGCAATTTGGGTCATTTTGCTAAAGACTTCTTTGAAATCCTTTAATTTGAAAGAAGTCATGATCGCATTATCCCTGAATTCCCAATTTTTATGGAGTGCAATTTTTTTAGCGATTTCTTGGTTTGATAACCTTTCCATGTTTTTCATAAATTTTTATAGGTCGGTTTTTCAAATTTCCATCGTTCCCCATTTTCCCATGCTTCGATGGAATTTCCATAACCGGAATACCCGTTATTTGCTTTTAATAATTTTGCCAGCTGCAGCACATTATAGGTCATGAAGGTAGTGTTTTTATTGGTGAATTCATGATTTTTTGCATCCGCTTCGGGATCGAGGTAACTCGGCCCGGGACCAATTTCGCCGATCCATCCGCAGTCGGCTTGGGGCGGAATGCTGTAACCAATGTGCGACAAGGCGTACAATATTCCTGCTGAACAATGTTTCACACCGTCTTCATTCCCCGTGATAACGCAGCCACCAACTTTTCCGTAATAAATATATTGGCCTTTTTCGTTTTGTTTGGAACTCATCGCATACATTCGGTCGATGAGGTTACTGGCGACCGCCGATCTTGAACCGAGCCAAATCGGTGAACCGACGATCAAAATATCCGCAGCAATGATTCGTTCGTATAATTTTGGCCATTCATCCCGATCCCAGCCGTCTTCGGTCATATCGGGCTGCATCCCAAATGGCACTTCATGATCGACCAATCGGATGAATTCTACATCGACACCTTCTTTTTTCATAATATTTGCTGAAACATTCATCAGGCCACGCGTATTGCTGATTCTCGGACTTCTTTTTAAGGTACAATTGACAAAGCAGGCCTTTAGACCGGAAAATTTTAGTGCTGCCATAATTTAGAATTTTGGTTTGAAGGTACATCAAAAATGGAAGCGTTTCAAGCTTATAAAATGGTTTAGTATAAGATTAACAGCCTTTTAGAGAACAATCGGCAATGACTTCAGCAATACTAATCTGCATATTTTTTGGCAGTTTTTGATCTTTCGGCAAAACGGCCAAAAACCGGTCTTCATTTGAGCTGTAATTTCTTCGGAAGATTGGATTCGTAACATTTATCCGTTCACAAATATCTTCGATCAATTCGCTGTGGTGTACCAAATCAGTGCTTCCCAAATGAAAAATCCCGCTTTTATTTTGATTGATGAGATAATGGATTTGTTGCGTGAATTTTTGAACGGAATTGGCATTGATGACCACATTCGGAAAAATATCGATGGGTTCTTGAAGTTCAACAAGTTGCTTTATTTCCCGAATTCTTGGGGAATTTGTACCAAAAATCATGGGCAATCTTGCGATAATATATTTTTCGGGGGGCAAGCGCAAAAGGGCATTTTCGATTTTTATTTTCATCCGACCATAAACGCTGTCGGAAAGCGTTTTATCATATTCAAATGATGGAAAATTGGTGAAGGCATCGAAAACATTTGAAGAAGATAAAAAAATAAGTTTGGACGGAGTCCGCAACAAATAATCTTCAATTTCGCGATGAACATCGACCTGCGCATTGAAATTTCCGTGCAGTGCGGAAATAATTATATCTGGCCGCAAATTCCATAAAATCGGTGCCAGCATTTCCCGTTCCAAATCCAAATGCTGGAATTTTTGGTTTTTTGAAAATCTTGATTTGGTAAAATACGTGCCGTGAACGTCAAAAAAAGTTCGGAGTTCCTTGTACAAAGAATTTCCAAGAAAACCGCTGGCGCCAAGAATAAGTATTTTTTTTGCTTTTGGAATAATTTGTTGTTTTTCTAATTCGCTCCTCTCTATTCGCTCTTCGCTATTTCGCTATTTCGCACCTTTATAAAAAGGCAATTTTACAATGCGCGCAGGAACCGCATTTTTCCTGATTTGAATAAAAATAGTTTCGCCCGAACCACTGTTTTCGGTTTTCACATATCCCAAGCCGATCGCTTTTCCGAGTGACGGCGCCATGGTTCCCGAAGTTACTTTTCCAATATTGTTTCCATCAGAATCCAGAATAGGATAATCATGCCGCGGAATTCCTTTTTCGATCAGTTCAAAAGCGATCAGTTTTCTTTTGGGGCCTTCTTCTTTTTCTTTTTTCAGCGCTTCTGAATTGATAAAATCTTTGTTGAATTTTGTGATCCAACCCAAACCGGCTTCAAAAGGCGAAGTTGTTTCATCGATATCATTTCCGTAGAGGCAATAGCCCATTTCAAGACGCAGCGTGTCGCGCGCCGCCAAACCAATGGGTTTGATACCGAAATCGGCGCCGGCTTCCATGACTTTGTGCCAAATTTGTTCCACATCTTGATTTTTGCAATAAATTTCAAAGCCACCGCTACCAGTGTAGCCTGTTGCCGAAATAATCACTTGATCCACACCAGCGAACTCCCCAATTTCAAAATGATAAAATTTAATTGCCGAAAGGTCGATTTCGGTTAAAGATTGCATTGCTTCGATAGCTTTTGGCCCTTGAATTGCCAACAATGAAAAATCATCGGACAGATCTTTCAAATCTGCGCCCATATCGTTGTGCTGCGAAATCCAGTTCCAATCTTTATCAATATTGGAAGCATTTACCACCAAAATGAATTTCTCAGGATTCAAACAATATACAATCAAATCATCGACTATTCCTCCGGTTTCATTCGGCATGTAGGTATATTGGGCTTTGCCTTCAGACAGTTTTGCTGCGTCATTGGAACAAACTTTTTGGATCAAAGCCAAGGCATTTGGGCCCGAAACCAAAAATTCCCCCATATGGGAAACATCGAAAACCCCAACTTTTTCACGTACCGTTTGGTGTTCAATATTCACACCTTCATAAGAAACCGGCATATTATATCCGGCAAAGGGAACCATTTTGGCACCCAAAGATTTGTGAATTTCGCTTAGTGCTATTTCTTTCATTTTGTTCGACATTTAAAACTTGGCAAAACTACTATTTTTTCATCGTTAATTTGAATTTTGGATGTTGAACTTTGAACCCCAAAAGTGCTTTGCTATCTTTACGGAATATTAAAACTAGTAAGATGAAAATTTTCACTAAGAAACAGTTGAAGGAAGCAGATCGAATTACCTTGAAAAAACAGCAGATTTCGTCACTGGAATTGATGGAACGCGCGGCAACACTTGTTTTTAATGAAATTCATGCGAGTTTGCAAGGCGTGGATACCGAAATAAAAATATTTTGTGGGGTAGGAAACAACGGAGGCGATGGTTTGGTGGTCGCTCGTTTGTTGAAGGAGCAGAAATATCGGGTGAAAACCTTCGTAGTAAATTATAGCGACAAACGTTCCGAGGAATTTTTGCACAATTATGAACGCATCAAAGAAATGGACCACGATTGGCCGGAATTGTTGACGGAAAACAGTGATTTACCCTACATCTCGAAAAATGATTTTGTCATTGACGCAATTTTTGGAATTGGTTTGAATCGATCAATGGCAGATTGGGTAAATCAACTTATTGAACACATCAATTCATCACAGGCTTTTGTGCTTTCCATTGATCTGCCCTCTGGGCTTTTTTTGGATAAAGCAGTTTCCAAAAAAGGGCACATAATAAAATCCTCGGTTACATTAACCTTTCAAACCCCAAAACTTGTCTTTTTTCTGCCAGAAACCGCAGGGTACGTCGGCAATTTTCATGTACTCGATATTGGTTTGGACCGGCAATATCTTCTCGAAACCGAAACCGAAGCAAAACTTATCGCCAAAGAAGAAGCAAAACCTTTATATCACCCCCGCGAAAAATTTTCGCATAAAGGAACGTACGGTCACAGCTTAATTATTGGTGGTTCCTGTGGGAAAATGGGCAGCGTGGTTTTGGCGTCAAAGGGTGCATTCAGAGCTGGCGCGGGAAAAGTAACGGCATTGGTTCCGAAATGTGGGTATGAAATTTTACAAACCGCTTTGCCTGAAGCAATGGTGATTACCTCTGAAAGTGAGAAATACTTGAAAAGTACCAATTTTGATTTTGAACCGGAAGCAATCTGTTTTGGAGTTGGAGCAGGAAAAAAAACAGAAACAGTCGATGCATTTCGAGAATTTTTAAAAAAGACAAAAAAACCCATGGTGATCGATGCCGATGGATTGAATATACTTTCCGAAAACCCGGAATTTTTTAATGAAATTCCAAAAAATTCCATTTTGACTCCACATCCAAAAGAATTGGAACGCATGCTGGGAAAATGGGAAAATGATTTTGAAAAGCTAGAAAAGGCTAAAGCATTTTCACAAAAACACAATTTGATTATCGTGATAAAAGGTGCTTATACGATTACTGTCGAAGCAGAAAAATTATTCGTAAACAACAACGGAAATCCAGGAATGGCAACCGCCGGAAGTGGCGATGTCTTAGCGGGACTTCTCACAGGATTGCTTGCGCAGGGATATGATTCATTGACGGCTGCGGTTTTTGGGGTATATTTGCATGGAAATGCGGGCGATTTCGCGGCAGCAAAACATGGTATGGATTCCCTGATTGCCGGTGATATTCTCGAGAATATGGGAAATGCGTATTTGGATTTGTTTAAAAAGCCCCCTGTTCCAAAAGAGAATAAGGCTTAAAACTGGAGGTTGGAAGTAACCGGGTTAAAATGAATCAAAACTCCTATTAAACTTGTTTATTTTATAGGATAATTGGATTTTTGAAAACCGAAAAAATTTTATTCTAAAATTATGCCCGATTATCATTATATCAGCAATGCAATCCTTGATTTGGAAACGATCAGGGAGGTGATTTCTTCCGATAAAAAATTGGCCCTGAGCGAGGAAGCGAAACTTTTCATCCATAAATCACGAAATTATTTGAACCAAAAAATTCAGAACAGTGATTCGCCTGTTTATGGGATCAATACCGGTTTTGGTTCACTTTGCGATGTGAAAATATCGGCGGATAAGTTGCGCCAGCTACAAGAAAACTTGGTTGTTTCCCATGCTTGCGGGATTGGAGATCGGGTTTCCCCGGAAATTGTGCGGTTAATGTTGTTGCTGAAAATCCAGTCGTTGAGTTATGGAAATTCCGGGATTTCCATTCAAGTTATCTCCCGTCTGATTGATTTCTATAATGAGAAAGCGTTTCCGGTGGTTTATGAACAGGGTTCTCTGGGAGCTTCGGGTGATTTGGCTCCCTTGGCGCATCTTTCCCTTCCGCTTTTGGGAAAAGGTGAATTTTATTTTGAAGGAAAAACCCTTCCCGCAGAAAAAGTTTTGAAAAGATTTGACTGGAAACCCTTGGAATTACAATCCAAAGAAGGCTTGGCTCTGTTGAACGGAACCCAGTTCATGAGTGCGCATGCGGTTTATGCATTGTTACAATCCTATAAACTGTCTTATTTGGCCGATATGATTGCGGCTATTTCTGTAGATGCTTTCAATTGTAATTTATCGCCTTTCGATCCGTTGGTACATGAAATTCGCCCACACCGTGGTCAAATAAAAACCGCCGAACGCATTCGAAACTTTTTAAAAGACAGCGAAATTGCCAATGGACCCAAAAATTCGGTACAAGATCCATATTCCTTCCGTTGTGTTCCGCAAGTTCATGGAGCCACAAAAGATACAATACGCTTTGTGCGGCAAACGGTGAAAACCGAAATAAACAGTATTACGGACAATCCGAATATTTTTGTGGAAGATGACAAAATTATTTCTGCAGGGAATTTTCACGGTCAGCCTTTGGCATTGGCGCTCGACTATTTGGCGATCGCAATGGCGGAATTGGCGAATATTTCCGAACGCAGAATTTATCAACTGGTTTCCGGTTTGCGCGGATTGCCCGCATTTTTGGTCGAAAACCCAGGATTGAACAGCGGATTTATGATCCCGCAATATACGGCGGCAAGCATTGTGAGCCAGAACAAACAATTGTGCACGCCCTCCAGTGTAGATTCCATTGTGTCTTCAAACGGACAAGAAGATCACGTGAGCATGGGTGCAAATGCCGCTACGAAATTGATTCGCGTAGTGGAAAATGTAAATTCGGTTTTGGCCATTGAACTTTTCAATGCGTCGCAAGCGTTGTCATATCGGAAACCTTTAAAAACCTCATCTTTTTTGACGAAAATTATCGATGATTATCGCAAGAAAGTGTCGTTGGTAAAAACGGACAAAGTAATGTCGACCGAAATCACAGCTTCCAAGAGGTTTTTGAAAAATTTTGAGATTGGGAATGAATGCTTGTTCGATTGAGATTTCCGTTTAAAAAAATAAAAAAAAAGAAAAAGCCAAATCGTTCATTTTGATCGATTTGGCTTGAAAAATTCAAAATCTACGGAAATCAACTTTCCGTTTTTGTTTTTGGTTTGACGATGTCAATGGTCAATCCGTTCTTCTCTTTGTCAAGATCCATCATAATTTTATCCCCTTCGGAAATTTTTGATGTAATGATCTCTTCGGCCAGCGCATCTTCAATATATTTCTGGATTGCCCGGTTTAAAGGGCGCGCGCCATATTGTTTATCGAAACCTTTTTCGGCTATAAAATCTTTCGCTTCGGGGCTTAATTCGAGTTTATAACCCAAATCATCAATTCTTCGGAAAAGTTTTTCCAGTTCAATATCGATGATTTTATGAATATGTTCCCGTTCCAGTCCGTTGAAAATAACCACATCATCAATTCTGTTCAGGAATTCCGGGGCAAAAGCTTTTTTCAAAGCGTTTTCAATGACTCCTTTGGCTTGCGCATCGACTTGTGCTTTTTGTGCAGCCGTTCCGAACCCGACTCCTTGTCCGAAATCTTTCAGTTTTCGAGAGCCAATATTCGAGGTCATAATAATAATGCTGTTCTTAAAATCGATTTTTCGTCCCAAACTATCTGTTAAATAACCGTCATCCAAAACCTGCAACAACATATTGAAAACATCGGGATGTGCTTTCTCGACTTCATCTAAAAGAATCACAGAATAAGGTTTGCGTCGAACTTTCTCGGAAAGTTGCCCGCCTTCTTCATACCCAACATATCCGGGGGGTGCTCCAATTAAACGCGAAATGGCAAATTTTTCCATGTATTCGCTCATGTCGATCCGGATCAAGGCATCTTCATTGTCAAAAAGTTCACGTGCCAAAACTTTGGCGAGTTGGGTTTTTCCGACACCGGTTTGTCCCAAGAAAATAAAGGAGCCAATTGGTTTGTTCGGGTCTTTTAATCCGGCCCTGTTACGTTGAATGGCTTTTACCACTTTTTGAACCGCTTCATCTTGGCCAATGACTTTTCCTTGGATGAGTTGATCCAATTTCGCCAATTTGTTGCTTTCTGTTTGTGCAATTCGATTGACGGGAATGCCGGTCATCATGGAAATAACATCTGCCACATTATCTTCTGTCACGGTTTCTTTGTGCAATTTGGACTCCTCTTCCCATTGTTTTTGTGCGAGTACCAATTCTTTTTCAAGCGTTTTTTCATCATCCCTCAATTTGGCTGCTTCTTCATATTTCTGTTTTTTGACCACCAGGTTTTTTTCATCTTTGACAGTCTCCAGTTTTTTCTCCAAATCCAATATTTTTTTGGGAACACTAATATTGGTTATATGTACACGCGAACCCGCTTCGTCTAAAGCATCAATTGCTTTATCGGGCAAAAATCGTTCTGTCATATAACGGTCTGTCAATTTTACACACGCTGCAATGGCTTCTTCCGTGTAGGTTACATTGTGGTGTTCCTCATATTTGCTTTTTATATTGTTGAGGATTTCAATTGTTTCCGAAACGGAAGTTGGTTCAATAATTACCTTTTGAAACCTACGCTCTAAGGCGCCGTCTTTTTCAATATGTTGGCGATATTCGTCCAAGGTGGTGGCGCCAATACATTGCAATTCGCCGCGTGCCAAGGCTGGTTTGAACATGTTGCTGGCGTCCAAACTTCCCGTAGCGCCACCAGCTCCAACAATGGTATGAATTTCATCGATGAAAAGAATGAGGTCGTCATTTTTTTCGAGTTCGTTCATAACGGCCTTCATGCGTTCTTCAAATTGTCCGCGGTATTTTGTTCCGGCAACAAGACTCGCCAAATCCAAGGTGACTACACGTTTATCGAATAAAATCCGGGAAACTTTACGCTGAATAATGCGCAATGCCAGACCTTCGGCAATGGCACTTTTTCCAACACCCGGTTCACCAATCAACAGCGGATTGTTCTTTTTTCTTCGGCTTAAAATCTGCGAAACACGTTCAATTTCTTTTTCGCGACCCACCACTGGATCCAGTTTTCCTTCTTCGGCCATCACCGTCAAATCCCTCCCAAAGTTATCCAAGACCGGGGTTTTAGACTTTTTGGTGCTTTTGGCGGCAGTTCCGGAACCACCAAACGGATTGTTTTTGGAGGTATCACCAGGGCCGCTGGTTTCCTCCGAAAACGATTCGG
>DASSWN010000039.1:0-8293 GCA_035704905.1 Flavobacteriaceae bacterium | reverse complement strand
CAATCCGAAAAATCCGATCCATAACAATGTTTCAATAGATAATTTGAAGGAAAAATAAATCAAGGCCAGAAAAGAAGCCAACGAGAAAAGTTGGATCCACCGCATGTTTTTGGTCAAACTTCGATGTTTGAGTCCGGCGATTCCGGCATATTTTATAAAATTATAACCGGTGATGGTTCCAAAGAAAATGAAAGCAAGAAAACCCGGATCGGCATCAATTCGAAACTGCAAATAGGTTATCGCCACAAAACAGCAAACTTCTATGGCCACATGAATGCTGCTACTGATATAAAATTCAAATATTTTCTTGAAAAATGGCATAAGCGCAAAAGTAACCCAAGCTATAAAATTAGTGGATTTTTTCCTTAAAAATCTTGCTTTACGAAGCGATGAAATGAGCAAAGAAAAACGTAATTTTGCAAGCCTAAAAACACGAGATTTCATACTATGAACACAGATTCTTTTGCTCTTCGCCATATTGGCCCACGAAAGGAAGATATAACAGAAATGCTTCAAACTATTGGGGTCGATTCTTTGGACCAACTGATGTACGAAACGCTGCCCGACGATATCAAATTGATAAAGAAAATTAACCTTCCAAAGGCTATGAGCGAACAGGAATATGCGCGTCATATCCATCAATTGGCCAACAAGAACAAAGTGTTCAAAACCTATATTGGGCTGGGTTATAATCAGGCAATTGTTCCGGCCGTGATTCAGCGCAATATTTTAGAAAACCCGGGATGGTATACCGCTTATACTCCATATCAAGCTGAAATAGCACAAGGCCGAATGGAAGCTTTGTTGAATTTCCAGACTGTAATTTGTGATTTGACAGGAATGGAACTTGCCAACGCTTCACTGCTCGATGAAGCCACGGCGGCTGCGGAAGCAATGGGCATGTTGTTTGCTTCGCGTGATCGGGAACAAAAAAAGCTGGGCACGCTTAAATTTTTCGTTTCGGAAGAAATCCTTCCCCAAACGCTTTCAACCTTAAAAACAAGGGCGCTTCCGTTGGGGATTGAGTTGGAAATCGGCAACCATGAAGATTTCAACTTTTCTTCCGAATATTTCGGTGCATTGTTGCAATATCCGGGAAAATCCGGACAAATTTATGATTACACCAATTTTGTCAGAAGGGCTCAAGAAGCTGGAATAAAAACGGCTGTTGCTGCTGATATTTTGAGTTTGGTGAAATTAAAGGCCCCAGGAGCTATTGGGGTCGATGTGGTAGTGGGAACCACGCAACGCTTTGGGATTCCGTTGGGGTATGGCGGACCTCATGCCGCGTTTTTTGCAACAAAGGAATCTTACAAACGCGAAATTCCCGGAAGGATAATCGGCGTTACCAAAGACATGGATGGCAACCGTACCCTGCGAATGGCGTTGCAAACACGCGAGCAGCATATAAAACGCGACAAAGCAACTTCGAACATCTGTACCGCACAAGTTTTGTTGGCGGTTATGGCTAGTATGTATGCGGTTTATCACGGTTCAAAAGGTTTGAAATATATTGCAGATAAAGTGCATTCATCTGCCGTGGGGCTTTCCGAAGCACTGAAAAAAATGGGTTTTGAGCAAATCAATTCACTTTTTTTCGATACCATTCAAATAAAAGCCGATGCTTCCAAAGTGAAGTCAGTTGCGGAAAGCAGGGAAATCAATTTTTATTATCCTAATTCTGAAACGGTTTCCATTTCGTTGAACGAGGCGGTTTCTATTTCAGATTTGAATGAAATTCTTTCTGTTTTTGCTGAAATTTCCGGCAATGAAATAAGTGAAATTTCTGAATTGGGAAAAGATATTTTAGAAAATTCCGCAGTAAAAAGGACCACACCATTTATGACCGAAGAAGTGTTCAACAAATACCATTCGGAAACGGAATTGATGCGTTATATCAAGAAATTGGAGCGAAAAGACCTGTCATTGAATCATTCGATGATCGCATTGGGCTCTTGCACCATGAAACTGAACGCGGCCTCGGAAATGTTGCCACTTAGCGATCCGCAATGGGGAAATATCCATCCTTTCGTTCCTTTGAATCAGGCGGAAGGTTATCAGATTGTATTGAAAAAATTGGAAGATCAACTTACAGAAATTACCGGATTGGCAGCGACTTCCCTTCAACCAAATTCAGGCGCGCAGGGTGAATTTGCCGGGTTGATGATGATCCGCGCCTATCACGAATCGAAAGGGGAAACGCACCGAACAGTTTGCCTCATTCCTTCTTCGGCTCACGGCACCAATCCGGCAAGTGCGGTTATGGCCGGAATGAAAGTGGTGGTTACCAAAGCGACAGAAACCGGTAATATCGATGTGGAAGATTTACGGGAAAAAGCCGAGAAATATAAAGATAATTTAGCGGCATTGATGATTACATATCCATCGACCCACGGGGTGTTTGAATCGTCCATTAGAGAAATTATTCGCATTATCCATGAAAATGGCGGCCAGGTTTATATGGATGGTGCCAATATGAACGCACAGGTGGGGTTGACAAATCCCGGAACAATTGGTGCCGATGTTTGCCATTTGAATTTGCATAAAACATTTGCCATTCCGCATGGCGGTGGGGGTCCGGGTGTCGGGCCCATTTGTGTTGCCGAACAATTGGTGCCTTTCTTGCCTGGAAATCCTGTTATAGAAACCGGTGGGGAAGAAGCTATAACCGCAATTTCTGCCGCCCCTTGGGGTTCTTCGTTGGTGTGCTTGATTTCTTACGCCTATATTTGTATGTTAGGACCAAAAGGTTTGAAAGCCGCCACGGAAAATGCAATTTTGAATGCCAATTATGTGAAACAACGTTTGGATGAACATTTCAAAACCTTGTATTCAGGCGAACGCGGAAAAGCGGCCCATGAAATGATTTTGGATTGTAGGCCGTTTAAAGAGAAAGGGATAGAGGTAGTCGATATAGCCAAGCGATTGATCGATTATGGTTTTCACGCGCCAACGGTTTCTTTTCCTGTTGCCGGGACACTAATGATCGAGCCCACCGAAAGTGAAAGCAAAGCTGAATTGGATCGATTTTGCGATGCCATGATTGCCATCGGAAATGAAATTCGAAATCTTTCCAAAGAAGAAAGCAACAACCTTTTGAAAAATGCACCGCATACCTTGGAAATGCTGACTTCCGATACATGGGATTTTCCATATTCCCGAAAAGAAGCCGCTTTTCCGTTGGATTATATTTCCGATAACAAATTTTGGCCAAGTGTTCGCCGTGTTGATGACGCTTATGGCGATCGCAATTTAATTTGTACTTGTGCGCCGATAGAGGAATACATGGAAGATGCTTGAAATAAATTATAGTGATTTTGGACTAGAATTTCAATTTTTTCCGCTTGTCTATTTTCACTGTTAAGGTGATGCCATTTTTTAAAAATTCTTATTTTTACAGAACGGTAAAAAGTGTATATTGGAGAAAATTCAGTTGGGTATGAACAGCAAAATTACAGGCACCGGAAGTTATATACCTGGAAGTATCGAGGCCAATCGGGCTTTTGAAGGCCATACATTTTACAATATTGATGGTTCTGAATTTGAACAGGATATTGAAACAATTATAGAAAAATTCAAAGCAATAACCGGCATTGCCGAACGTCGTTATGTTGGCAAGGAACTGACCACCTCAGATATTGCTTTTTTTGCTGCGGAAAAAGCACTGGAATCTTCAAAAATCGATAAGGAAACACTGGATTATATTATTGTGGCGCAAAATTTTGGTGATGTCAAAGCCGGAACGATACAAAGTGATATGGTTCCAAGCATTGCCGCACGGGTGAAGCACAAATTAAAAATAGAGAATCCGAAGTGTGTTGCCTACGATGTGATTTTTGGGTGTCCGGGTTGGGTCGAAGGCAGCATTCAAGCACATGCATTTTTGAAATCGGGAATGGCAAAAAAATGCTTGGTGATTGGAGCTGAAACCCTTTCTAGGGTGGTGGATAAACATGATCGGGATTCAATGATTTATTCAGATGGGGCGGGAGCTGCCATTTGGGAAGCGGTGGAAGATGAAGGTGGCATACTTTCTTGTGAATCCGCCACATTTGCCTTGCAAGAAGCCAATTTTATTTTCTTTGGAAAAAGCTACAAAAAGGGTTCTGCGGATGATGTTCGTTACATAAAAATGCATGGGCGAAAAATTTATAATTTTGCTTTGACACATGTCCCTTCAGCGATGAAATCGGCACTGGATAAAGCAAATGTGAAAATAGGGGAGGTGAAAAAAATTTTTATTCACCAAGCCAATCAAAAAATGGATGAAGCGATCGTAGAACGATTTTATAATTTGTACGATCAAAAACCCCCGAATGAAATCATGCCGATGAGCATTGCCAAATTGGGCAACAGCAGCGTCGCAACTGTTCCTACGTTATATGATCTTTTCCTTCAAGGTGAATTCAAACATAAACCTTTGAAAAAAGGGGATATCATTATTTTCGCCAGCGTTGGTGCGGGAATGAATATCAATACGATTGTTTATCGTTATTAATTTCCAATAGGATTTTCTTCCCCGTATTTCAAGAAGCAAGGCTGTTCTTGACTTTCTTTATATTGGTAATAAATTGATCGAACAGATAATAAGCATCATGCGGGCCTGGGCCGGCTTCCGGATGGTACTGCACCGAAAAGCAATTCTTGTTTTTCATGCGAAGCCCTGCAACCGTGTGATCGTTTAGGTGTAAATGTGTGATTTCAATATTCTCATTTGCTTCTGCTTCTTTTCTGTTGACAGAAAATCCGTGGTTCTGGGAAGTGATCTCACCTTTTCCGGTCAATAGGTTTTTCACTGGATGATTGATTCCGCGGTGTCCTTGATGCATTTTGTAGGTTGAAATTCCATTTGCCATTGCGATCAGCTGATGACCCAAACATATTCCGAAAAGGGGAAGGTCGCGCTTAATGATTTCTTTGGTCAATTCCACGGCGCTTTCCAAAGGCTCCGGATCACCGGGACCGTTTGAGAGAAAATAACCATCAGGTTCAAAAGCCGACAGTTCTTCAAAACTGCTGTTGTAGGGGAATACTTTTATATAGCAGCCTTTATCAGCAAGGTTTCGTAAAATATTCGTTTTGATTCCCACATCGAGAGCGGAAATTTTGTAGGGAGCATTTTTATCACCTACAAAATATGGTTCGAACACAGATACTTTGGAAGCGAGTTCCAATCCTTCCATATTGGGTACGTTCAAAAGTTCTTTTTTCAGCTCTTCCACCTTGTTTACTTTTGTGGAAATTGCTGCGTTCATAGCTCCGTTTTCACGAACATGTCGCACCAAAGCACGCGTGTCCACATCAGAAATGGCAAGCAAATTGTTTTTCTTTAGAAATTCTTCCAGTGATAAATTTGCAGTGGGACGCGAGGTTTCATAACTGAAATTTCGGCAAACAAGACCAGAAATTTTAATACTATTCGATTCGCTTTCTCCTTCATGGACGCCATAATTTCCGATATGCGCATTGGTGGTCACCATAATTTGACCGAAATAGGAAGGATCGGTAAAAATTTCCTGATAGCCGGTCATTCCAGTATTGAAGCATATTTCACCGAAGGCAGTTTCGCCGGAAACATCCGGGTTGCCCACGGCTTTTCCGTGAAAAATTGTGCCATCTGCGAGTAAAAGAATTGCTTTTTGCCGTGCTTCGTACTTCATTTTTAATACAGGATTTTATGTGTGGAAAGCAGATTTAACCTTCAGATTATTGAAATTTTTTTCTGCCTTTTGGGTTGCAAAATTACTATAAAAATTTGTTTTTTTCAATCGATGAATTTTTTCGCATAAATAGAACGAACAAAAAAAAAGGATAAACCAAAATGGAATATCCTTTTTTTATAAATGCATTCAAGAAGAATTGATTAAGCTTTATCCTCATTTTTGTCATCGGATTCTTTCTTTTCTTCTTTCTTTTCGGCTGTTTTTGCTTTTGGTTTTGCGGTTTCGGTTTTGGTCGTCTCGCTATTCTCGGTGGTAGCCTCAGAAGCTTTTGATTTTCCGCCACGTCGGCTTCGACGGGTTGTTTTCTTGGTTTCTGCTTTACCTGTTTTGTAGGTTTCGTTGTAATCCACCAATTCGATCATGGCCATATCGGCGTTGTCACCAAGTCGGTTTCCCAATTTAATGATACGGGTATAACCGCCCGGACGATCGCCCACCTTAGCGGAAATTTCCCTAAAAAGTTCGGAAACCGCTTCTTTTTGACGCAATTTGGCAAAAGCCAAACGTCGGTTATGGGTTGAATCTACTTTGGATTTGGTAACGATTGGCTCCACAAACTGCTTCAAAGCTTTTGCTTTGGCAACGGTGGTGTTGATTCTTTTATGTTCAATTAGGGAACAAGCCATGTTTGCGAGCATCGACTTTCTGTGGGCCGTTTTTCTTCCTAAGTGATTTATTTTCTTTCCGTGTCTCATTTTTTATTCAGCTATTAGAGGTTGGATATAAGATAGTAGATATAAGGTTTTGAAAATTTAAATTCTTAATGTGAGGAACTATTCACATCTTAAATCCCACATCTCACTTCTCAAATCTATTTTAGTCTTTGTCCAATTTATATTTTGAAAGGTCCATTCCGAAATTCAATCCTTTGTTGATGACCAATTCTTCGAGTTCGGTCAAGGATTTTTTTCCGAAGTTGCGGAACTTCATCAAATCATTTTTGTTATATGAAACCAATTCTCCCAGGGTTTCCACCTCGGCAGCTTTCAAACAGTTTAGGGCACGAACCGAAAGATCCATATCCACCAATTTTGTTTTTAGCAACTGGCGCATATGCAAGGATTCTTCGTCATAAGTTTCGGTTTGTGCGATTTCATCGGCCTCCATGGTAATGCGTTCGTCAGAGAACAGCATAAAGTGGTGAATCAATGTTTTGGCCGCTTCCGTAAGTGCTTCTTTTGGATGAATCGAACCGTCTGTGATTATTTCAAAAACCAATTTTTCGTAATCGGTTTTTTGTTCCACACGATAGTTTTCAATGCTATACTTCACATTTTTGATCGGTGTGTAAATGGAATCGACGAAAATAGTGCCCAATGATGCGTTTGCTTTTTTATTTTCTTCTGCCGGAACATATCCTCTTCCTTTTTCAATGGTGATTTCCATGTTGAGGTTCACCTTTTTTTCCATGTTGCAGATCACCAAATCGGGGTTCAACACTTGGAAACCGGAAATGAACTTTTGAAAATCGCCGGCTGTCACCTGGTTTTTTCCAGAAATCGCGATGGTTACGGTTTCGTTGTCTATTTCGTCTATTTGTCGTTTGAAACGCACTTGTTTCAAATTCAAAATAATTTCCGTTACATCTTCCACCACACCAGAGATCGTGGAAAATTCATGATCCACTCCTTCAACGCGTAAGGAAGTGATCGCAAAACCTTCCAAGGAAGACAATAGTACCCTGCGCAAGGCGTTACCGATTGTCAGTCCATAACCGGGCTCCAAAGGGCGGAATTCAAATTTCCCCTCGAAATCGGTTGATTCGATCATGATAACTTTGTCGGGCTTCTGAAAATTTAATATGGCCATATTATGAGTCTGTCAATTAATTATTTCGAATACAATTCGACGATGAGTTGTTCATTGATGTTTTCCGGAATTTGAATACGGGAAGGGACGGATACGTAGGTGCCTTCTTTCTTTTCCGAATTCCAAGTAATCCATTCGTACACACTGCTGCTATTGGCAAGCGAATGCTGGATGGCTTCCAAAGATTTGGATTTGTCGCGTACGCCGACAACATCACCGGCATTCAGTTGGTAGGAAGGAATGTTTACAATTTCGCCGTTTACGGTAACATGGCGGTGCGAAACCAATTGTCTGGCGCCGCGCCGTGAAGGGGCTATGCCCATTCGGTAAACAACGTTGTCCAAACGTGATTCGCAGAACTGCAATAGAACTTCACCGGTAATTCCGGGCGCGCGGTTCGCTCTTTCGAACATGTTGCGGAACTGACGTTCTAAAATTCCGTAGGTGTATTTCGCTTTTTGCTTTTCGGTAAGCTGAATCGAATATTCCGATTTTTTGCCACGACGACGGTTGTTTCCGTGCTGGCCAGGAGGATAATTCCTTTTTTCAAAGGCTTTGTCTTCCCCGAAAATTGCTTCCCCGAATTTACGAGCTATTTTGGTTTGTGGACCGGTATATCTTGCCATTTTTTTGTTTTTTTTGAAGGGGATTATGAATTAAGGTCTAGTCCTTCGATAATCTTTTTTTCCTTCGGTCTGGTTTATACTAAAATGATTTAAGATGAACGATTTAAGATGAACGATTTTTGATTTTTTCAAATC
>DASSWN010000029.1:0-6222 GCA_035704905.1 Flavobacteriaceae bacterium | reverse complement strand
GCCTATCCAAACTGATAGAATCCTATTTGACCACTTTGACAAAACAAGGGAAAAATAAAACTGAAATTACACCATTGGTAAAAAGCCTCAGCGGGGTAATTTCAATAGAAGAGGATTTTGACGTAAAAGATGCTTACGCGCAATATTTAATGGAAAAGTACAAATGAAACGAATCTTGATTGACACAAACATCGTCATAGATTTATTATCCAAGAGAAAAGGTTTCTATGATGATGCCGCAAACCTATTTTCTCAAGCGGATAAAAAGAAACTGAACTTAACGATTTCATCCTTGACGTTCGCGAATACAAATTACATATTGACAAAACTAAAATCGGCAAAAGAAGCGCGGGAAATCTTAAGAAAATTCAAAGTACTTGTTGAAATTTTAAATTTGGATGATAAAATAACCGAACTTGCATTAAGCGATGAAAGTTTTCCGGATTTTGAAGATGGCTTGCAATATTATTCCGCAATCGAAAATCAAGTCGATATCATTATCACCAGAAACAAAAAAGATTTTAAAAATTCAAAGTTACCCGTCTTAACAACAAAAGAATATTTAGCCAGTAATGCCAGTGGCCCACTGGACACATAGCCGCAAAACGGTATTGGCGAAAACCCAACAAGGAAACCCGAATAACCAAAAAAAATGACGAAGCAGATCAAACGACCATATAGGTTTGCGTTGGTAACGGCGGCGTATAGTACTTTGTTTTTGACGGCAATTTTAGCAGCCTATCAATATTTCCAATTGGGCGCGATTGCTGTTTTTCCGCTCCTTGTTTTCATTTTTCTTTCTTTTGGAATTTCTTTTCTAATCGTGCAATTTCGTACGGAAAACTTTATTTATAAACGCGTTCGCGAGATTTACGACAATGTTTCCCTTTTGGATTCGTCTATGCTTCGGAAAAATCCGGTTACGACCGATATGGCGACGTTGACCAAAGAAGTTGAAAAATTTGCTGAAGAGCGGAAGTTGGAAATTGAATTGCTAAAAGCCCGCGAAAATTACCGAAAAGAATTTATGGGGAACGTTTCCCACGAATTGCGAACGCCACTTTTTACGGTACAAGGGTATATTCTTACCTTGTTGGACGGTGCGATCAAAGACAAAGCGGTTCGGAAAAAATATTTGAACCAGGCCAGCAAAGGGGTGGACCGGTTGATTTACATTGTACAAGATTTGGAAATGATCACCAAACTTGAAACGGGAAATTTGGTTTTGCACAAATCGAATTTCGATGTAGTAAAAATAGTGGGCAATGCATTCGATTTATTGGAAATGAAAGCTTCCAAAAAAAATATTTCCCTGACGTTCGATCGGCAGTACGACAAACCGATTGTGGCAAATGCCGATGAAGAACGTATACAACAAGTAATTACCAATTTGGTCGTGAATTCCATTAAATATGGCAAAAAAGGCGGCACCACCGAAGTGAGCATTGAAGAATTGACCGATAAAAAATGGATTGTTCGGATCACCGATAATGGCGAAGGGATTCAAAAACAAAACATTCCACGCCTGTTCGAACGTTTTTACCGAGTTGACAAAAGCGGGTCCCGAAAAGAAGGTGGTTCGGGGCTGGGACTTTCCATTGTGAAGCATATTTTGGAAGCTCACGGGGAAAAATTATATGTGGAAAGCGATTTTGGGGTGGGAAGCGAATTTTCGTTTACGCTGGAAAAAGATAGACTTTAGCATGTGGCTCCAACCCTTTCAGGGTTCAAAACCCTGAAAGGGATTCGTTTCTGAAAAGATCTTCATAATTACTCAGGTTTTTTTTCTTCATTAAAAACAAATTCCGCCCAAATCGGAATGTGGTCGGAAATTCTTCTTGCATCCACCATATCCGGAAAGGCCACATAAAAACGAACAATTCCCGAAGTTTTCAATTTTAAATTTGCCACATTGTAAAATATATTGTCATATTCCGAAGCCAAACATTCGCCCTGCACGCATTTCATTTTCATTGTGGTTTTTTGGTTTTTTAAAACCGGTTCATAACCCATTTTTTTCAGGGGGAAAAATACAGTATGGCTTTGCGGAATATTGAAGTCGCCCATAAAAATCAAATTTTCGGTTCGATATAAACCTGGTAGGAATTTGAAATATTTGATCTCGGTTTCGGGTTGTTTCTTTTTTGGAATGGCGTGAAAATTCACCAATGTAATTTCATTTTTTTCATAAACGAAGGACATGAAATAAGGTTCGCGTTCTATTTTATACTGAAAATTTTCATCCAACCAGCCGCTGCTTAAACTTTTCACCCTTGATGTTTTCCAAAGAAAAGCATAGCGCTCGGAAGAATGCGGCGAACTTTCCGTGGCATCGCTGATACTGTATTCCCATTTGAACCCTTTTCGGTTCAGCATTTGTGCGAGTTTCGCAACCGCCTGTGAACCGCCATTTCCGGCCACGACTTCTTGAAGGCCAACAACATCAAAGTCCTTTATGGTATTGGCGATAAAATTCAGCTCTTGTTCCGATTTTGTTTTTCCGAAATTTTGCAGGTTCCAAGAAGCGATTTTTAGCTGGGGAAAAACCGTTCCGCTCCATACTAAAAAGAGAATCAACAGATGAATTTTGGAAAGCCTGAATCTCATATATTAAAAAATAACGGTTCGAAAAGCGAATATAATTTTTTTGAAGGAAATCTTTAAAATGAAAAACCCTCGAAAACAACGAAGTTACGAGGGTTTTTCTGTGGCGCCTCCAGGAATCGAACCAGGGACACAAGGATTTTCAGTCCTTTGCTCTACCAACTGAGCTAAAGCGCCAAATTAGGAGGGGCAAATATAGGGGCAATTTTATTAAAGCACAAAATAATTTTTAAGAAAAACTCTTTTCGTAAATTTGTGGCTTTTATAATCGGAATGAACTTAGTGATCGATATCGGAAATTCCCGGATTAAACTAGCTGTTTTTCAATCGGGAAAAATAATGCAGCAAGGTTTGATCGGAAGGAACGACTTTATTCCTTCTTTGAATAAAATAAAATCCGATTTTCCTAAAATCAAAGCATTATTGGTTTCCCACGTCGGAAAAATGGAAAATGAATGGCAAAAATTTTTGGACACCAATTTCCGAACGATCTATTTTCCGAACGATTTGGGTCTACCCTTTAAAAATTCCTACGAAACAAAATCAACTCTGGGCGCAGATCGAATCGCTTTGGTCGCTGCGGCACAGCTTCATTTTCCAAAAAAAAATGTCTTGGTTATTGATGCGGGAACGTGCATAACCTACGATTTTTTGAACAAAAATGGCGAATATCTCGGTGGGGCTATTTCCCCTGGGATTCACATGCGTTTGAGGGCCGTTCATACGTTTACTGAAAAATTACCGTTAGTAGAAGCGGTTGGTGAATCAGTGTATATTGGAACAAGCACAGAGAAATCGCTTCGCAGCGGTGCGGTTCTGGGTGCTTCTTTGGAAATTGATGGATTTATCGCACTTTATAGAAAGGATTTTGAAAATTTAACAGTTATTTTAACCGGTGGCGATCGGCAATTGTTGTCTAAAACCATAAAAAATAGCATCTTTGCGCCCTCTAATTTCCTTTTGGAAGGCTTGAACGCCATTTTAGAATTTAACCAAACTCAATGATCAAACGGTTTCCCTTAGTTATAGCATTGTTCTTAATGGTGTTTGCAGTTAACGCCCAGCAAGGTTCCCCTTCTCCTTATTCTTTTTTTGGAATCGGTCTTTCAAAACCCATGGGCACGGTAGAGAGCCGATCAATGGGTGGTTTGAGCGTTTTTTCCGATAGCATTCATTTAAATTTACAAAACCCGGCAGGTTATGCGGCTTTGAGGCTTACGACCTATGCTATTGGTGGAAGCCATTCTGCGATTAATTTAGAAAGCTATGCCGGCGAAGAGAAAACCACCAATTCCAACCTTATGGATTATTTGGCGGTAGGATTTCCGGCTGGGAAATTAGGTTTTGGTTTTGGCTTGGCACCTGCGACTTCTGTTGGCTACGAGCTTCAGCGGATAGAGGAAGATTTAACCAGCAAATTTTCGGGAAATGGCGGTTTGAACAGGGTTTTTCTTTCGGTAGGCTATCGCTTCAATGAATATTTAAGAATTGGGGCAAGTGCCAATTATAAATTTGGAAATATTCAAAACAAAAGTTTGTTTTTTCAAGACCAAATTCAATTTGGAACCCGGGAAATAAACCGTTCCCATTTAAGCGGGTTCGATTTTAAATTTGGCGCACAATATCAACGCATGATTTCCGAAAACTTACAAATAACCGGTTCTGCAGATTTTAGCCCATCGACCAAAATTTCCTCGGAAAATCAGCGTCAAGTGGCAACCGTAATTTTGCGGAACGGCAGTGAAGAATTGATCTCCGATCTGCGAAGGTTCGATGTGGAAGATTCCAAATTAACACTTCCAACACATTTCACTTTGGGTGCCGGAATTGGCAAACCCAACAATTGGTTTGCCGGTTTGGAATATGGTTCAAGGGCTTCCAGCAGCTTTTCCAATCGTTCTTTCGATGTTTCGGGAGTGGAATATAGTTCGGCTTCCAATTTCGCGCTGGGCGGATTTTATATTCCGAAGTACAACGACATCACCAATTATTTTAACCGTATCGTTTATCGAGGCGGATTCAGATATGAAGAAACCGGCCTGAACATCAACAATGAAGGCATCGACGAGTTTGGCATATCTTTTGGAGTAGGACTACCAGCAGGCAAAATGTTGTCCAACTTAAATATAGGATTTGAATATGGACAGCGCGGAACAACGGCTGCCGGTCTGGTGAAAGAAACTTTTTATAATATATTTATTAGTTTGTCACTGAATGACCTTTGGTTCCAAAAATCGAAATATAATTAATTAGTTTTTAATAGTAGAAATCATGAAAACCAAATTCATCTTATTTTTATCGGCTTTGATGTTGGCGAGTGGTATGTTCGCGCAAGATTGCAACACAGCCCTATCTCTTTTTGCCGGAAAAGCGCAGATAAAGAACTGGGAAGAAGCAAAACCTTTATACGAAAAACTCATACGCGACTGTCCTTCTTCCAGTTTGGCCATTTATCAATATGGGGCCATGATGTACAAGGATTTCTTGGAAGATTGCCAGGAAGGTATGAAAAAAGAAACTGCCCAAGCACTGATTGAAAACTACAGAATGCGGTTGCAATATTTCCCCGAAAAAACCAAGAAAGGTGAAACATTGGCCATGATCGCTCAGGTTATGTACGACTATGGCATCGGAACTCCTGAAGAGCAATATGCTGCTTTCGAGAAAGCATGGACCACCGACCAAGATACTTTTGAAAGCCCAAAAAGTTTATATGCTTATTTTTCCCTTTTGGTTGATCTTCACGATGCGGGCAAAAAGGATTTGCAGGAGGTTTTCAAAAAATATGACGAGGTAATGGCAAAAATCGAAACCTTGGAAAATGCCAAAGCTGAACTGGCTGCACCGTTGATGGAAAAGCAGGATGCTCAACAAGAATTGACCAGCAGAGAACAAACCATCTTGAGTAATTCCGAAATTTATTTGAAGAACTATACTATTATTAAAGAAAGCATCAATGCGAAATTGGGACAACGCGCCGATTGTGAAAACTTGATTCCGTTGTTCGAGAAACAATTCGATGAAAAAAAGAACGACATCGAGTGGTTGCAGATTGCCAGTGCCAGATTGAACGCAAAAGATTGTACCGATTCATCTCTGTTCGTGAAATTGGTGCAAGCGCAACATGCTTTGAACCCTTCTGCAAAATCAGCTTTCTATTTGGGTAAACTTGCGGAAAACAACGGAAATGCATCCAAAGCTTTGAAATATTATGAAGAATCGGCCCAGTTGGAAAAAAATCCTTCCGATAAAGCACGGGTTTATTATGTGATTGCGAACAGTTATAAAAAAAGTGGAAGCTTCAGTACGGCGCGGAATTTTTACAGAAAAGCATTGCAAGCAAAACCATCTATGGGTGAAGCTTATTTGCAAATTGCAAGTATGTATGAGCAAAGTGCTAACAATTGCGGAAACACAACATTTGAAAAACGTGTGGTATATTGGTTGGCCGCAGATTATGCAGAACGTGCCGGAAGGGTCGATCCTTCATTGAAAAAACATGCCAACCAAGCTGCGGCCAATTATAATGCCAGAGCGCCCCAAAAATCCGATATTTTCAATAGTGGAAAAGCGGGCCAAACGATCCAAATCGGATGTTGGATCGGCGAAAGTGTTCGG
>DASSWN010000126.1:0-3492 GCA_035704905.1 Flavobacteriaceae bacterium | reverse complement strand
ATTTGTAAATTTGGTAAAAGACGAGCAATTGTTAAGATAGGAACCCATGAAGAACGTGCTCCACATCAAAAATATGGTATGTCCGCGTTGCATTTCTTCGGTGGAGGGAATTTTGACGCACCTAAAAATTCCTTTTGATAAAGTAACATTGGGAAATGTAAAGTTGAGAAAAAAGCTCGATTCCCAAGAAGAGGAAAACCTTCAAAGCGAACTGAAAAAATTTGGCTTTGAACTCATTACCGACAAGCAGAAGCGCATTTCAAATCAAATAAAAGCCATAATCATCGATGCGGTTTACCAACAAGAAAATTCCAACCACAAAAATCTTTCGGCCATCTTGAGCGAAAAATTGCACAGCGATTATAGCCATTTGAGCCAAGTATTTTCCAAAACACAAGGAAAAAACATTCAGCAATTTCATGCGGACGTAAAAATCATGCGCGTCAAGGAATTATTGGAATATGATGAACTGAATATTTCCGAAATTGCCGCCAACTTGGGCTATGGCAACGCCGCCTATCTTTCCACACAATTCAAAAAAGCCACAGGTTTGACACCCTCGCAATACAAACTCCAAGTTTCAAAAAACAGGGATTTTTTGGACGAACTATAAATGATTTCTAGCCTTTTTATAATCATCATAATCATTTTAAACTTTAGCTCACCTTCTTGAGTTACGGTCAAAATCTCAAAGCTTTTTCCCATAATATCAAAAGTCACCTTAGTTCTTTGTCGGTACCTTTGTGTGAAAACAATTCACCAATCTGAAATTAAGCAAATATGAAACACACGTATCACATATCCGGAATGACTTGCAACGGTTGCCGTTCGCATGTTGAAAAAGTTTTGAACGATGTAAAAGGAGTACAATCCGTTTCGGTGGATTTGGAAAAAGCCGAAGCCGAAATTGAAATGGAAAAGCATATCGAACTTGAAACTTTTCAAAAAGCATTGCAAGAAGCGGGAGGTAATTATCAAATTCATCTTCCGGGTGAAGAAGGGAACTTTTCCAAAGTTTCAAATTTTGGAAAAGATAAAAATCCTTCCTCTCACCTCTCACCTCTCACCTCTCACGTCTATTATTGCCCCATGCACTGCGAAGGCAACAAAACCTACGACCAACCCGGCGATTGCCCTGTTTGTGGGATGGATTTGGTTGAAGCCCCGAAGTCCCCCACCCCCCCAAAGGGGAGCTTTACATGCCCGATGCATCCCGAAATTATACGCGATGAGCCAGGTTCGTGCCCCATTTGCGGAATGGATTTGGTGCCTATGAAACCGGAAGAATCGGAAGAGGAAAACAAAACCTACAACAAGCTGCTGAAAAAATTTAAAATCGCGGTAGCGTTCACTTTGCCGATTTTCCTTATTGCCATGTCTGAAATGATCCCCGGCAACCCACTCTATGATTGGATGCCAATGAAAACTTGGAACTGGGTGCAGTTCGGACTTTCATTGCCCGTGGTATTCTATGCTACGTGGATGTTTTTCGAACGGGCTTGGCGAAGCATAAAAACTTGGAACTTAAATATGTTCACTTTAATCGGCATTGGAGCGGGGGTTGCTTGGCTTTTCAGCGTTTTTGGATTGTTGGTGCCCGATTTTTTTCCGGATCAATTCAAGACCGAAATGGGAACGGTACATGTTTATTTTGAAGCCGCCACGGTGATTTTGACTTTGGTATTATTGGGACAATTATTGGAAGCCCGAGCCCATGGAAAAACCAATTCCGCGATCAAGGAATTATTAAAGCTTGCACCCAACAAAGCCGTGAAAATTGTGGATGGCGAAGAAAAAGTTGTTTCTATTGATTCCATTGAAAAAGACGATTTGTTGCGCGTAAAACCGGGTGAAAAAATTCCGGTGGACGGTACAATCAAAGAGGGCAAAACCAGCATCGACGAATCCATGATTTCGGGAGAACCCATTCCGGTGGACAAAAAAGAGGGCGACAAGGTGAGCGCCGGAACCATTAATGGGAATAATAGCTTTACAATGACGGCAGAGAAAGTGGGCGATGAAACCCTTCTTTCACAAATTATCGAGATGGTGAATTCCGCGAGCCGCTCGCGGGCCCCCATTCAAAAATTAGCCGATAAAATTGCGGCTTGGTTTGTCCCGATCGTTGTGGCGATTTCGGTTATTACTTTTGTGGCTTGGGCAATTTTTGGTCCCGATCCGGCTTATGTTTATGCGTTTGTGAATGCCATTGCTGTATTGATCATTGCATGTCCGTGCGCATTGGGGCTGGCCACGCCAATGTCTGTCATGGTAGGCGTTGGCAAAGGTGCAAAAAATGGGGTTTTGATTAAAAATGCCGAGGCTTTGGAAAGCATCAATAAAATTGATTTGGTCATTGTGGATAAAACCGGAACCTTGACCGAAGGAAAACCTTCTGTAGAAAAAGTAGTCGGCACAGAAAATTTTTCCAAAGAAACAGTTCTTCAAAAAATAGCTGCGTTAAACCAAAACAGCGAACATCCATTGGCGCAGGCCACATTGCGCTATGCAGAAGAAAGCCTTCAAAGGACTCAAATCCCGAAAATTGTTGATTTTGAAGCAGTGACCGGAAAAGGGGTCGTGGGCGAATTGGATAGTAAAAAAATAGCGCTGGGCAATGAGAAATTGATGAAACAAGTGGGCGCAAGCATTCCGGCTGAAATAGAGCAACAAGCCGCTACGGAAAGGGAAAAGGGCAAAACCGTTTCCTATTTGTCAGAAGGAAAAGAAGCGATCGGCTTTGTGGTGATTTCCGATAAAATCAAGAAAACGAGTCAAAAAGCAATTCAAAAATTACAAGAAGAAGGAATTGAAGTCTGGATGTTCACAGGTGACAACGAAGCCACGGCCAAAGCGGTGAGCGAAATCTTGGGCTTGGATGGATTTAAGGCTTCCATGCTTCCGGAAGAGAAGCAAAAAGAAATAAAACGCTTACAAAGCGATGGAAAAAAAGTAGCAATGGCCGGCGATGGAATCAATGATGCCCCGGCATTGGCACAGGCCGATATTGGCATTGCGATGGGCACAGGAACCGACGTGGCCATCGAAAGCGCTGCAATCACGTTGGTGAAAGGCGATTTGCACGGCATCGTGAAGGCTTATCAGTTAAGCCACAAAACCATGCAAAACATCAAACAAAACCTATTTTTCGCTTTGGGTTACAACGCATTGGGAATTCCCATTGCTGCCGGTGTTTTATATCCGGTATTCGGGCTGTTGCTTTCACCGATGATCGCAGCGTTGGCAATGAGTTTCAGTTCGGTTTCGGTGATTGCAAATTCGTTGCGGTTGCGGGGCGCGGAAATTGGTGGGGTGGAAAAGACATAGTATCCTTACAACGTGGCGTAGCATTTCAACCCCTTCAGCGTTTTGAACGCTGAAGGGGTTTGTTGTATGAACTGACAACTTTTCCAAAGTTTGAAACTTTGGAAAAACGAAAAAAAAACAAATTATTTATTGTTTATCAATAAATTTTTATTGATATTTGCCCTC
>DASSWN010000105.1:0-4123 GCA_035704905.1 Flavobacteriaceae bacterium | reverse complement strand
TTGGCAATTTCACCAAAAGAACTGGGAAAGACCGTATTCGCACAGATAAAACTTGTTTCTCAGCAAGCGAAGGTGCAAAAAACAACCTTGCACCACGTGAAAGCTCATGGGGCTCTTTACAATGATTTGTGTACGGATTCGGAAAAATCGAAAACCTTCGTGGAACAAATTCTCAAAATCGACGAGGGTTTGATAGTTTTGGCGCCCCCGAATTCCGCGTTGAAAGAAGTTGCCAATGGAAAATTAAAGGTAATGACGGAAGGTTTTGCAGATCGACTTTATGAGGAAGATTTTAAACTGGTTTCCAGAAAATATCCGAAGGCTGTTTTGAATGAAAAAAACGAGGTTTTGGAACAGGTTTTGGCAATGGTGAAAAAGGGTGAAATTTCACTCGAAAACGGAAGCATTTTACGATCGGAATTCGATACAATTTGCGTTCATTCCGACACGCCAAATTCACTTGAAATATTACGATTTTTGAATCGGGAATTACCAAAAAGAAATATTCAAATCCGTTAAAAATGAAACCTTCAAATCCTCAATTTATAAGCTATGGTGAATACGCTATTTTGGTTCAGTGGGAGAAGATAATTGATGAAAAGCTCCTGTGGTTCATATTGGCGGCCAAAGAAAAAATCAAAGAAAATAAAGGTAAAGCTATTGTTGAAGTAATACATACATTTAATTCATTATTAGTAAAATACGATGAACCTATAAAAAATATCTATGATGAAATTTTGATGTTTTCCGAGCTTTTTTCGTCAATGGATATTCCAAAAAACAAACCGGTCAAGCGCTTTTCACTTCCCGTTTGTTATGATGAAAAATTTGCCTTGGATTTGAAGGTTTTTGCAAGGGAAAAAAAGTTGTGTCCCGAGGAAATAATCAGTCTTCATTCCTCTAAAATTTACACCCTCTATTTCATGGGTTTTTTGCCCGGGTTTTTGTACCTCGGAACCCTGCCGAAAAGCTTGCGACTTCCGCGAAAAAAACAACCCCGAAAACGAATAGAAAAAGGTGCGGTCGGCATTGCCGAAAATCAAACGGGAATCTATCCGAAATCCTCCCCGGGAGGTTGGCAAATTATAGGAAATTGTCCGGTGGATTTATTTCAACCAAATTATCTTCCACCAAGTATTTTTTCTCCCGGCGATCAGATTGAATTTTATCCGGTTTCCCTGGAAGAACATGGTTTTATTTCCGAAGAAGTCAAAAAGGAAAAATTTCAACATAGAATGGAAATTATAGAATAAAGGGTCTGCGGATATACGAAGAGTTTCTATTCAAATCAGAAAATTGGGTAATATCAGTTACAATGGCAATTGAAGTTTTAAAACCCGGATTATGGACCAGTATTCAAGATTCTGGCCGAATGGGATTCGGAAATTTTGGCGTGCCCATTAGTGGTGCAATGGATAAATATGCGGCCGCTTTCGCCAATATGCTTCTGGGAAATTTCGGAAAGGAAGCGGTGATGGAAATCACCCATTTGGGGCCAGTGCTTAAATTCCATGAAAAAACCATTGCGGCCATTTCTGGATTGAATGCTGATATTCTGTTGAATGGTAAGAAAATTCCTATCAACGAATCATTTCAAATTGAAAAAGGCGCGGTGTTGAGCATCGAACGGGTTTCGGACGGAAATTGGATATATCTGGCGGTTTTCGGGGGCTTTCAATCGGAAATAATAATGGATAGCCGAAGCATGTATGACGGAATCACCTCACAGGCCAAAATTAAAAAAGGTGATTTTTTAAAAATTAGGGGTTTTTCTGGAACAAAACCCGAGCATTATTCAATAGTTCGTTTTCAAAAAAGAACTTATCTTTCCAATCGAATCAAGGTTTTTCGAGGCCCGGAATTTTCTTTGCTTTCCAAAAATAATAAAAATGAATTGTTTCAAAAGCAGTTTACGATTTCACCTGATAGCTCGCGAATGGCCTATTTGCTGGAAGAAAAAGTGGAAAATAATCTGCAGTCAATTTTAACAGGCCCGGTTTTGCCCGGAACGGTCGAATTGACGCCGGACGGAAAACTTATCATCTTGATGCGCGACGCTCCGGTAACTGGCGGTTATCCGCGGGTTTTACAAGTTTGCGAGGAGAGTTTGGATGTATTGGCGCAAAAGAAAACTGGCGAAAAAATTCAATTCGTACTGAGTTAATGACCCAAATTCAGCATTGCAAGATTTTCAACATTCAGTGCTTTCCTTTCCAAGTCCAAAAACATTTTCAGCTTAATTCCCTACCTTCGTACAATGGGAAATCAATTGAGATCAGTTGCCGTTTTTTGTGGAAGTAGTCCGGGGAATGATCCGAAAATAATCGAAGAAGCGTATAATTTGGGCAAAATTTTGGGCCAGAAAAAAATAAAACTGATTTATGGAGGTAGCAAACTTGGATTAATGGGCGAGTTGGCACGGGGAGTGCTGGAAAATAATGGAAAAGTCACCGGCGTCATTCCAAGATTTCTGCGTATCAAAGAAGTGGTGCACACGGGTTTGACCGAACTTGTTTTGGTAGAAACCATGCACGAGCGAAAACTCAAAATGCATGAGATAAGCGATGGTATTATTGTACTTCCCGGCGGATTTGGCACGATGGAAGAGTTTTTCGAAATGATTACTTGGAGCCAGTTGGGCTTGCATCAAAAACCTATCGGAATGCTGAACAGCACCGGGTTTTATGATGATTTGCTGAGCTTTTTTCAAACAATGGTCAAAAAGGAATTTTTACAAGCCGACAATAGGGATCTTTTGCTGGTTTCCAATGACATTGACGATCTTTTGCACCTAATGGAAAATTATGAGGCCACGGTGAAACCAAAATGGATGAACAAAAGTCAGACTTAAAATTTTGCTTGATGAAAATTACTTATTTGCGTGTTTACTCGGAGAATATTGAGCGGCAACTACAATTTTATCGCGATAATTTGAAACTTCCCATTTCAAAGAAAACCGATCATGGTTTTCACGTAAAAATTGGTTATTCGGAATTGGAATTTCAATCTGGTGCAGAAATAAATCCGTACCATATCGCTTTTCATATTGGTGCTCATCAAGAGGCCAAGGCGTTGAATTGGCTGAAATCGCGGGCAGAAATCCTTGAAGATCAAGGCAACGCAATTGTTGATTTTCCGGCGTGGAATGCAAAATCCATTTATTTTTATGATCAAGATCGGAACATTATCGAATTTATTTCCCGAAAACATTTGCATGAAACCGATGAACCGTTCTCAGAAAAAAGTTTGTGCGGTATTGCAGAAATAGGTCTGGCCACAAAAGACGTTGGGGAAAATTATCGGTTTTTGAACCAATATTTTAAACTGGGAATTTATTTTGGAACTCCGGAAGTTTTTTGTGCCATTGGCGATGAAAATGGCTTGCTGATCACTGTCGATCAAAATAAGAAAACATGGTTCCCCACAAATGAAAAAGCTTTACCGGCGAATTTTGATTTAAAATTTGAACATAATGGAAAAATGAGGGAACTTAATTATACCAACGCTAAGTTGGATATTTTATAGGAAATTTTGATGAAATGAATTTTCGAGTTTTGCTTTTTTTCTTGTTTGTAAGTTTTTCCGGTTTTTCTCAAGAAACGGTTTCCGGTAAAATTATTAGTTCTACAACAAATGAACCTTTGGCATTCGCAACGATTATTTTTAATCAAGATCGTTCATTGATTGCGTTATCCGATATTGACGGGCGGTTTTCATTCTCCTCAGAAATCCCAATTCGATCGCTGACCGTTCGTTATTTGGGGTATGAAACAAAAATCCGCACCAACTTATCTGAAAAACCGCTTATTATAAAATTAAATCCGGCATTGAACCAATTGGCTGAAGTGGTAATTGTTTCTGGGGAAAACCCGGCGAACAAAATTATGCGAAAGGTTTTGGCCAACAAAGCGCGCAACAATCCCGAAAATATTGGTTCTTTCCGTTATTATTCCTACAACAAAACCACCTTTGACTCTCCGAATAAAGACAGTTTAAAGCTTTTTCAGAGCAGTCATTTTTTCATCAAGGAAAGCGTGACCCAACGAACATATAAAAAACCCGATCTCAGTGAGGAAATTATTCTTGGAACGAAAATTTCCGGATTCAAGAATCCAAAATTTGC
>DASSWN010000046.1:0-15185 GCA_035704905.1 Flavobacteriaceae bacterium | reverse complement strand
TATAGACGCAAATAAATCACTAAGACTTGCCTTTGCGCTACTTTAAAAGTTTGTGGTTTTCCATTCTAAATCTCATTCATTTTTTGCTTTGAACTTTGTCCCCACTTTTTTTCCTTTTACAATGTCCAAAACGACATTTTCCCTTTTCCCGTTGGCAATGAAAGTGGGGATATTTTTCCGAGCCGTGGCTTTGGCAACCTTCAATTTTGATTCCATTCCGCCTCGGCCTTCGCCTTCCTCTTTTTCGTTTTCCTGTACATATTTTTCCACGTTTTGATCTACTTTCACTTCGCGCATTACTTCGGAATTTTCATCTTTGGGATGACCCGTATAAAGCCCGTCGATATCTGTCAAAATTATCATCATATCCGCTCCGATCAATTCCGCGATTAGGCTTGCGAGTTCATCATTATCTGAAAACATGGATTCCGAAAGCGAAACTGCGTCATCCTCATTGGCAATGGGAATAATTCCTTCTGAGAGCAAGCCTTCGTAACAATTGATCATGTTTTCACGATAGCTCCCCGGTGCAAAATCCCTTTTAGCGGCCACAACTTGTGCGCAACGCATTCCATAATCATGGAACATACTGTAATAATGGCGCATTAGCCGTGGTTGCCCTACAGAAGAATATACCTGTCTTCGTGTGGCGGTTTCCTCAATGCTGCACTCGCCCAAAACTTCCTTGCCGGCAATGGCCGCGCCCGAGGAAACCAAAACCGTGATTATATCGCGTTCATATAAGTAGGCAATCTGATGGACCAAATGCTTCAAAATAGGACCGACTATGCGATTGCTTTTATTTGTCATTACATTGGTGCCGACCTTCACCACAATCCGTTTTTTGTGTGTTTCCATCTCTGTTTATTTTTTACCGAGTTCCATCGCACGATCAAATGCGGCATAAGCGGCTTCTTTGATTTGTTCCTTTACGTTGTTGTCTTCCATGGAATCCAAGGCCGCCCTTGTGGTTCCTCCTTTTGAAGCCACCATTTCCATCCAAGAATTTGGGGAAAGGTCCGAACGCTTGAACAATTCCACAGCGCCTTCAAATGTTTTGGAAACCAACACTTTGGAATCGTTTTGTGAAAAACCCATTTTCAAGGCTGCTTCCATCATGGATTGCATAAAATAAAAAACATAAGCCGGGCCACTACCGGAAATCCCGGTGGAAGCGTCGATGAATTTTTCGTTTTCCACATGAATGGATTCGCCGGTGGTGTCGAGCAGGTTGCGCACCATCAACAATTCCACGCGGGAAACCGATTTGGCAGCAGTAAAGGAAGTAACGCCTTTCCCTACTTTGGCGGGTAGGTTGGGCATGGTGCGGATTACTTTTTCCACACCCAATCCTTGTTGGATTTTTTCAATGGTCACCCCGGCCATTAGGGAAACAAATAGCTGTTCAGGTTGAGCCATTGGTTTCGCTTTTTCAAACAATTCTTCACTGTGATAAGGTTTTACGGCGATGAAAACGATATCTGCCATGGGAAGGCATTTTTCCAAACTTTCATAAACATCAAAGAGTGGTTCTTTTTTCAGTGCAAGGAACTTTTCCTTTGAAATGTCATAAATCATTAATCTACGCCGGTTCAGCAACGGCGATTTTGCCATTCCCTCGGAATAGGTCAAACCCATGTTTCCGGCGCCGAGGACAAGTACTTTCATAAATATATTTGATTAAAAATGAATTTTAATACGTGCAAGGATTGTGCGGGCATGCCAAAAACCCGACAGAATGGCGAGTTTTAGAAATATTGTCAGGTCAAAAAAGAAAAACGCCCCGAAATCCCGGGGCGTTTGTTTTTCAAGGTTTATAAATCCAAAAAAGTTTTGGAAATCCTGATCCTCGTGGTTGCACCTCAATTGGTATTTTCAATTACCGCGGCATAGCCTTGCCCGACTCCCACACACATGGTAACCAGGGCATATTTTTTACCGGTCAATTGAAGTTCCAAAGCCGCAGACCACGCGATTCGTGCGCCGGTTACGCCGAGTGGATGACCGATGGCAATTGCGCCACCGTTCGGGTTGATACGTGGATCATTATCTTCCAGTCCCCATTCACGTATGCAGGCCAAACTCTGGGCAGCAAAGGCTTCATTGAGTTCGATAACATCCATATCTTTCATTGTTAAACCGGCTTTTTTCAAAGCTTTATTAGCGGCTTCTACCGGACCGATTCCCATAATCCGCGGTTCCACGCCAACTACCGCGGAACTTAGGATTTTCGCCATTGGTTTCAAGCTGTATTTTTTCACCGCTTCTTCGGAAGCGATAATCGTTGCGGCCGCGCCGTCGTTAAGTCCCGAGGAATTTCCAGCGGTTACGCTGCCATTTTTTCGGAAAGCCGGCCGCAATTTTGCCAATACTTCCCTGGAAGTATTTCGTTTGACAAATTCATCTTTATCGAAAACCAAGGCTTCTTGTTTTCTACGCGGAATTTCTACCGGCACGATTTCTTTGGCCAAACGCCCGTTTTCCTGTGCTTTTGCAGCTTTCATTTGGCTCCGATAGGCAAACGCATCTTGGTCTTCGCGGGAAATGTTGTATTTATCGACCAAATTTTCCGCGGTTTCGCCCATACCGTCGGTACCATACAATTCTTTCATTTTCGGATTGACAAATCGCCAACCGAAACTTGTATCGTACATCTGCGCATCGCTGCCAAAGGCAGAAGAAGGTTTTGCAATAGCATAAGGTCCGCGTGTCATATGCTCGATCCCGCCGGCAATGAAAAGATCACCATCGCCGGCTTTTATGGCCCTGTTTGCATGAATCATGGCCGAAAGCCCACTGCTGCACAATCGATTTACTGTTTCTCCCGGAACGGAATAAGGCAATCCGGCCAAAAGGGAACACATTCTTGCCACGTTTCGGTTGTCTTCCCCTGCTTGGTTGGCGCAGCCCATAATCACGTCTTCATAAGCTTCTTTGGGAATGTTTGGATTTCTGTTGACAATTTCGGCAATGACCAGTGCGCCCAAGTCGTCCGTGCGAATGGGTGCCAAAGTTCCTTTGTAATTTCCAATGGGTGTTCGGATTCCGTCGATGATGTATGAATTCATATTGATTAAACGATTAACGATTGAAGATTAACGATTTTTGATTGGTTTAAAAAATATTTCAGTTAAAATATACCTTTGTTCAATTTTAAGGTAGAAGTTTTTATACTTGCCACAAAAATTGAAATAAGTTCATTATTTTCAATAATCAGCCTATCTAAATTTTCAACATCACGAATTAATTCTGCACCTTTTTGGATTTTCATATTAATCATACATTCGCGCAGTTCCTTCAAACATATTTTCATTTTATGAAGAAAATCCCTTGTTGATTCTGCACTTCGAGCTTCACCATAATTCAAAGCCACGGCGGTCGCAGAGCGAATCAGTTGTTTCGCCAAGTGTTCTGCAGCAAATGATTTTTCCAATTTCTTGCATAATAAAATAACAGCTACTGCAAATTGGATCAGTCTTGCTTCTAATTCTTCCGATGTCATAATTATAGTTTTGATTATACGGTTAACGATTGAAAATTAACGATTTGCGAATTATTTTTCTCCCTAATCTGAAATCAAAAATCAAATATCGTTAATCGTCCACTCCTTTTCTGTCCGATAAACCGTTCCTTTAAAAAGTGCCACCAATTCTTCCCCTTTTTTGATTTCCACCCGGTAAAAACCGAATTTATTTTTCAGGGATTCTTCGGTGGCGGTGGCAAAGATCTCCTCACCTTCCTTCAACATTTCAAAATGATTAATGCTGGTATCGATGGAAAAAGCTTGTTTTCCATAAGTATTCGAAGCAAAAGCCAAGGCGCTGTCCGCCAAACTGTAAGCGATTCCGCCGTGGGCAATGTGGAAACCGTTGGTCATTTCTTTTCGAATTTTCATTTTCAATTGGCAATAACCTTCTTTTACCTCGACAATTTCAATCCCAAGCCATTGGCTAAAAGCGTCGTTGGCCAGCATTCGCTCGGGAATAATCTTTGAATTTATGGGTTCATCCGTATTTAAAGTTTTCATTCCTTCGAAGATTTACGCGTTGATTTTACTTTTTTTTCGAAGATACAAATATCATGAAGCTCATGCATTTTTCCATCATTTTAAATAGAAAAAAAGGAACTTGTTTAATTAAGAAAATTTTAAGTAATTTGCGCAATTGAAATTAACGTTTAAAATCTATTTATGATGAACAAATTGAAACTAATTTTTGTATTTATTGCTATGATTGGTTTGGCTTCTTGCTCCGATGAGGATGGAGGCAACACGAACAATGGAAACGCTGCTGGTTCCTGGGAACCCACTGAATTAACTTATAACGGCACTTCGACCTTTACCCAAGCTGGGCAAACTGTATCCATGGATTTTAGTGCAGTTGGAATTGATTTCCATAATACTGTCATTACACTTAATAATGATGGAACATTTGATTCGGCAGGAGAAGGAATTACCGTGGAAATGACCATGGAATTTATGGGCCAAGAAATGACCCAAGAAATGAGTGCTCCTTCATTTATTAGTGAAGGTACCTGGGAAGTAAATGGCAGTACCATGACTTTGACCGAATCTTCAACTAATGAACCGCAAGATTACGATATCGTTGAATTGAGCGATACTACCATGCGTTTAACTGGCACCCAAAGTACTGAGATGAATGGAAGTGAGGCTACCGTAAATGTAGATATGACCCTTACTCGAATATAAATCGAAATTTATGGAGGAAAAGCGATGTGAACGGTTACATCGCTTTTTCTATTTTAACCAACTCTTTTTATTCCAATTTTACTTTAAAACCGTTTCTTTTCTCAGCATCGGACTGCATCGGTAACGATCTTCCCGATAAATATTGTAAAGTCTGTCCATCTTTTCGATGCACCAATCGGTTCCTTTTTCGTTTGCCCAAGTCAACAAGCCTTTTGGATAATTCACCCCTTTTGTCATTGCCAAATCAATGTCCTTTGCCGTGGCAATATTCAAATACAGGGCATCAGCGGCTTCATTGATGAGCATTGCGAGAATGCGGTCGAGAATTTTTTGTCCGAGTTTTTCATCGAAAGGCTTCTCGACTGCGCTCGAAGTGACATCTCCTTTAATTTTTTTTCCATTTTCATCATATTTATAAAAACCCCGTCCCGATTTTCTTCCCAAATAACCGGCTTCCATCAATCGTTTTTGGGCAAAAGCAGGTTTGTATCGCGGATCGTAATAGAATTCCTTGAAAACAGTTTCAGTAACCGTATAATTCACATCGTTCCCGATAAAATCCATCAATTCAAATGGACCCATTCGGAAACCGCCCAATTCTTTCATCGCCCAGTCAATTGTTGCGAAGTCGGCGATTCCTTCTTCATAAATGCGCAAGGCTTCACCGTAAAATGGACGGGCAACCCTATTGACTATAAAGCCGGGTGTGTCTTTTGCCAAAACACCAATTTTTTTCCATTCGGAAATAACTTGAATGGCTTTGTTTTTAGTTTCTTCTGAAGTTTGTATGGCCGGAATAATTTCCACTAAAGGCATTAAGGGCGCGGGATTGAAAAAATGAATACCAATACAACGTTCCGGCTTTTTTAACGATGCGGCGATGGAAGCAATCGAAAGTGAGGAAGTATTGGACGCAATAATGGCGTCATCGCGCAGATAAGTTTCCAATTCTTGGAAAACATTGTATTTGATTTCCAAATTTTCAATAATTGCCTCGATTGTCAAATCGGCATCGGAAAGCTCTTTTAAACCATTGACATAAGCGATATTCCCTTGAATACGGTTTTTTTCGGTTTCGTCAATTCTTCCTTTTTCAATTAATCTCAACAATACTTTTTCCAATTGTGCTTTACTGGTTTCCAAAGCTTCCTGTTTGGTGTCGTACACTTTTACGGAACATCCAGCTGTAGCGGCTACTTGCGCGATACCGCTTCCCATTGTTCCACTTCCGATTATTGCTATTTTCATATTGATTTTTGGTTGAAGGGCAAGGGTTTTAGACTTGAATTTAAAAAATTTCGATTTTTTTTGGGGAAAGGGAATTTCATTAATTCCCGATAAACTTCGGTTTGCGCTTTTCGATAAAAGCCGATACACCTTCCTTATATTCAGCATGCTGAGCGCAATCAATTTGTAATTTTGCTTCTAAATTTAATTGCTCCTCCAATGAATTTTCAAAAGAAGCGTTCAATGACTGTTTGATTTTCCCCAAAGCACGGGTTGGCATTTGAGCCAATTTTTCAGCAAGCTGATACGTTTCTTGCTCAAAACTTTCCGCAGAAAATACTTTATAAACCATTCCCATTTTTTCCGCTTCTTCCGCCGTAACATTATCACCCAACAACATTAATGCCGAGGCTTTCTGAAAGCCGATTAATCGTGGCAAAAAGAAAGTTCCGCCACTATCGGGAATCAATCCGATTTTACTAAAAGCTTGAATAAAACTTGCATTTTCCGATGCCACCACAATATCGCAGGCCAAAGCGATATTTGCTCCGGCACCTGCAGCAACACCATTCACGGCAGCAATAATCGGTTTTTCAATTTGACGAATACGTCGAATGATCGGATTATAATGCTCTTCCAGAATAGCTTTGAAGCCGGGATTCAATTTTTCAGAAGTAACCTCTTTTAAGTCCTGTCCTGCACAAAATGCCTTTCCGTTTCCTATAATTAAAATAACTCGAACTGTTTTATCCGAAGCACATTCATCCAATATTTTATGCAATGCAAATGCCATTTCGCGATTAAAGCTATTGAAACTTTCCGGACGATTGAGCGTAATTTTGGCGATGTTTTTTTCAGTTTTGAATTGAATGGAATTGGTCATATTTCTATTTTATTTTTAACCTATTTTGAAAAAAATACTGTTGTTTGTCCTATTTTTTTAAGATTTCAGTCAGATCAAACATTTAAAATAATCAAATGGTTCGCCGCAATCATCGCATTTAAACAATGCTTTACAGGCAGTGGAACCAAACTGGCTGACCAAATGTGTGTTTTTGGAATGGCAATTGGTGCATTCGACTATTTTTTTATTGCCCAGCAGAGCTTCCTTGTCAGCCGTTGCATCCAATGGAGGAGCAATTCCATATTCCTTCAGAGCCTTTCTGCCAGCTTCGGTAATAAAATCGGAACTCCAAGCGGGAGAAAGCACAAGTTCCACCTCGGCTTCATAACCAGCCTCATGTAAAGCGGTTTTTATGTCGTCACCAATCACATCCATTGCCGGGCAACCACTATAAGTTGGTGTGATTTTCACCTTAGCCGTTTCATTTTCAATTTCCGCACTGCGAACTACCCCCAAATCCAAAATATTCAGCACCGGGATTTCCGGATCGGAAACGGATTTTAGGATTGGGATTAATTTGGAATTGATATGTGGTTTCGTTTCGGTCATTTTGAATTTCCTGCAAGGTCTTTTTTTGACCTTGTAGGTATTATCTTTTTTCTATTTTCTCTTTTCGTTTTTTAGACCTACAAGGTTCTGAAAACCTTGCAGGTCCGCCTTCCCGGGAATTGGTCACCATTTCATTCCGGGGAATGTTTTCTGCATATATTGCATATCGGCCAAAATGAAACCCATATATTCGGTGTGCACGCCATTTTTTCCCCCTTTTTGGAAATATTTTAGTTCCGGGATTTTCAAAGTAGCTTTTTTCAATACTTCGGAAACGTTTTCGTAATAAGTTGTTTTTAGCGCTGAAACATCCACACCCACGCCTTCTTTTACGGCTGTTTTTTCGGCTTCCGTCGGATGGAACAATTCGTCTGTAAAACGCCATAAATCATCAATGGCTTCTTGAATTTTTTCGTGGCTTTCCGCTGTTCCATCGCCCAAACGCTTTATCCAATCTGACGAAAAACGCACGTGATAGCTTACTTCTTTAATACTCTTTTTGGCAACAGCAGCCAAATTGTCATCGGTGCTATCTTGCAGTTCCCGCATGAGCAACAAATGAAAATGGTCGAACAAAAATTGTCGAGCGACGGTGTATGCAAAATTCCGATTAGGTTGTTCCACCAATAAAACATTGATATATTCGCGTTCATTCCGCAGAAAAGCAAAGTCATCTTCAGTTTTGCCATCTTCGGATAATTTTGCGGCGTATTGATAATAACCACGCGTTTGGCCAAATAAATCCAAAGAAATATTGGTCATTGCTATATCGGTTTCCAAGGTGGGACCATGACCGCAGAGTTCAGAAATCCGTTGGCCTAATATCAATGCATTATCCGCAACGGAAAAAATATATTTTATGAGTATTTCGTTTTTCAAAAGTTATTGGATATTTAGTTACTGAATTATTGAGGATGTGAAAACTCATGCATTTTCTACAAGCCGCAAAGGAAATCAATACTTGTTATTTTCAAATTATTGTCAGTCCAAGGCTTACGCTTAGGGAATTTACATGTGTTTTACTTCGTCCGGCAAATCATAGAACGTTGGATGACGATATATTTTGTCCGCTGCCGGTTCAAATAGTTCGCCACTATCTTTGGGGTTTGAAGCAGTGATATTCTTGCTTTCAACCACCCATATACTCACACCTTCACTTCGACGTGTATAAACATCGCGGGCGTTTTCCAGCGCCATTTCGGCATCGGCGGCATGCAAACTACCAAAATGCCGGTGTTCCAAACCATTTTTACTTCGTACGAATATTTCCCAAAGGGGCCAGCTTTTTTTCATAGTATTGAGTATTGAGTAATTAGTACTGAGTTCTATGTCGATTTTTCTATAGATTTCATTAATGCATAATTCATTTTCTGAATTTCCACAATCTGTTCTAAAATAGTATCTGACACATCTTTAGATAAAATATTGAGTTTTTGAGATAATAATATTTGAGTAAAAAGTTCGTAAGCCGAACCATTTGCAATGCTTAAAAAATTCTTGAATTCCCCTTTTGTGCTTCTTCCCGCACCTTCAGCTATATTCGAAGGAATAGAAACCGCACATCTTCTAATTTGACTTATTAATCCGTATTTTTCTTCTTTGGGAAAACTTTCCGTGAGTTTATAGATAGCCACAACGATTTCCATTGATTTTTTCCAGACCTTCGGATCTTCGACTTTATGCATTGCAATTCATTTTAAAATCTCAATACCCAATACTAACTACTAATTACTTTCTCTGCATACGCCATCGCCGCATCGCGCACCCATTGTCCTTCTTCCCATGCGTCCACGCGGGCTTTCATGCGTTCTTTGTTGCACGGGCCGTGGCCTTTTACCACTTGCCAAAATTCATCCCAATCAATTTCACCAAAATCATAATGGCCCGTTTTTTCGTTCCATTTCAGATCAGGGTCTGGCACTTTGATTCCCAAAATATCAGCTTGCGGCACGGTTTGGTCGATGAATTGTTGGCGCAATTCGTCATTTGTTTTACGTTTCAATTTCCATTTCATCGATTGTTCGGTATGTGTGGAAGCGTCATCGGTTGGGCCCAACATCATCAAAGCTGGCCACCACCAACGGTTCAACGCATCTTGGGCCATTGCTTTTTGTTCTTCGGTTCCCCGGCAGAGCGTCAACATAATTTCATAGCCTTGTCGCTGATGAAAACTTTCTTCCTTGCAAACCCGCACCATTGCCCGTGCATACGGACCAAAAGATGTATTGCAAAGCGGCACTTGATTGATGATCGCAGCGCCATCTACCAACCAACCGATTGCGCCAATGTCGGCCCACGTGATTGTCGGATAATTAAAAATACTGGAATATTTTGCTTTTCCGCTATGCAACTGCTCATAGAGTTCTTCACGCGAAATACCCAAGGTTTCCGTTGCGCTGTATAGATATAATCCGTGGCCAGCTTCGTCTTGAACTTTTGCCAAAAGGGCAACCTTTCTTCGTAATGAAGGTGCGCGGGTAATCCAGTTTCCTTCTGGAAGCATTCCCACAATTTCAGAATGCGCGTGTTGGGACATTTGCCTAATGTGGGTTTGCCGGTATTTTTCCGGCATCCAATCTTTGGGCTCAATCTTTTCATCCCGGGCGATTTTCTGCTCGAATGCTTCGCTTAATTTTTCTTGATCCATAATTTTATGCTTTTATAATTATGTCAGGAGTTTTTGTTTCAATTTCTATTATAAAATGATTTTAAAGATATTCTGAGCGGTTTTTTAGAGAATTTGCTTCTGAAACCTTATTTGTTAAAAATTTAAATCCATTTTTCCAGATATCTGTTTGAACGCGTTCCAACAAATATACTCATTTCCTTTTCCATTATAAGAGTGATTCCTGAACTGGAATTATACATCAAAATCCACCACAACTTTTTTTGAAGTTGGAACCGCTTGACAGCTCAAAATAAAATCTTTTTTAACTTCATCTTCTTCCAAAGCATAATTCACTTTCATTTCCACATCGCCTTCCAACAATTTACATTTGCAAGTGCTGCAAACACCACCTTTGCAGGCGAACGGCAAGTCGGCTCCAGCCGCAAGAGCGGCATCCAGAATATTATCATATTCTTCGGCCATGGTGAAATGAAATTCCTTTCCGCCGTCCAAAATGGTAACATCCGTTCCGTTTTTCGCACGGCGCTTCAAAGCTGCTGCGGCTCGTTGTTTGGCCTCTTCGGAAAGTCCACTGACAAATAATTCATAGTGGATTTTTTCTTTTGCGAGTCCCAGTTTCATCAGTTCGTCACGAATTAAAAAAATCATTGGTTCCGGGCCGCAAATAAAACATTCGTCAATTTCTGAGAAATCCACAATTTTTTCATCCAGTTCTTTCAATTTTTCTGGGGTGAACCTTCCGTTCAACAATTCAATTGTACGATGTTCCTCATCCAGAAAATAAAATACTTCAAAACGTCCTAAATATATATTCCGGATTGCTTCAATTTCCTCTTTAAAAATAATGGATTTTGCTGTTTTGTTCAAATAAAACAAACGAAACTTGCTTTTAGGCTCCAAGGCAAGATGCGCCTTGATCATGGAAAGCACCGGGGTAATTCCGCTGCCGGCCACAAAAGCCACATAGTCTTTTTCTTTATTGGCTTCAATTGGAACACCGAACTCGCCCACCGGCGCCATTACATCGAGAAAATCTCCTTTCTTCAGAACAGAATTTGCAAAAGTTGAAAATTTCCCTTCGAAAATTTGCTTTACCGCAACTTTCCAAATATTATCTGTCGGACCCGAACACAAAGAATAGGAACGACGAACATCTTCGCCGTTTATAGTGGTTTTTAAAGTCAAATGTTGCCCCTGTCGAAAAGCAAATTCACTTTGAAGTTCTTGGGGAATTTCAAAATCGATCACGGAACAGTCTTCCGTTTCTTTATAAATATCCCTAATTTTAAGTTTATGGAATTGGGCCATAGTGTTTTAATTAATTCCTTTCGTTACAAAACTAACAATTGTTAGTTTTGTTTACAAATTATTGGAGCTAAATCTGAGTTCTGTTAGAAAATTCAGTCCATAAAGAAAAAACGCCAACTAATGTTAGCGTTTTCGTTGGCGGTTTTTAATATAAATTTCAACCGCTTCTTTGGTGGTTAGCCAATTTCGACCTTCTTTATAAGCGTCAATTTTCCCTTGGCGTGCCAAAAGACTAATATATTCCGAACTATATGGCAGGGATTCTTCTTCAACCAAATTTGAAATTTCCTTAAAATCATTGTTATTTTCCGGAAGGGCATTGAGATAAATATTCAAGGTTCGCTCCAAAGCCTGAACCATTAACAACATCATTTTCGAATAATTGCCATTATTTGCTTGGTTGAGCGCACTATAATATTTCTTTCGATCATTGAATTTATTTATCCGATTTTAAGCTACTTTTCCAAATAAAGAGAACAAATAGGGAAATCTTTAATGTAGCATCAACAATGGTATTTTTTCAATAAAGGGAATCTGGTGATTTTGACCGGGTAATAAAAGTTTTTGGCAGATATTTAGATTTTTTGCAGCTAAGGCAATCATATCCGCCGAAAAATTTTTGCTAGTATAAAATGAATTCTTTTCCTCTTTTCCTTCCTGATTATAGGGTAAAACAGGTGTACGTGCAGCCAAATAATTTTGAAGCGAGCTTTTATTTTCGCGCTGTTCAAAAGAAGGAGTCGCATTCGATTCGAAAAGTTCCATAATTTTCACAGAAGCATTCGACATAGAAGCCATGTTGAGCAAAATGTCCAACATTTCGCCACTATATTGAATTTTATAGTCGGTGGGAAAAAGTATTTCCCTATATTCTTTAAACTCCGCAGTTTCGGAAATAGCCAAAACAGGGCATTTTACTTTCATCATTATGTCGGAAGTATTTTTGCCAATAACGGAACCCTCGTCATTTGAAATTCCTTTGGTTCCCATGATTATCAAATCGATTTTTTTCTCCAAAACTTGTTCCCGCACAGCATCGATTAAATATTTGGTTTTAAACATAAATTTAAATTCGTGCTGTGGATTTACTTTTTCTTCATTGAGCAAAGACAGAAACTGCTCAAAATTGGCATAAAATTCAGGCGGAAGATTCATTTCCTTCATATTGCTATCTTCCGAAGAAAATGAAAGTGCATGCAATAAATGGAAGGTACAGGGCACCTTTTCAAAAAATTTCAAAGCATAAATAGCTGCGTTTTTTGAGTTTTCAGAAAAATCGGTAGGCAACAGAATATTCATTTTTCCCAAATTTAAAAGCACAAATTTACAGCGGAAGTTCGGCAGGAAAAATGATAAAAGTCAGTTTTAGAGTTTTACCGGAAATACGACAAAGACGTACAAAACAAAGTTTAGAAACCACAAACTGCAATTCCGTAAATCCCAAAAAACAATTATCTTTGATTCTCCCAATATTGAACCATGCAAAAATATATTCCCTGTCTGTTCGCATTGACCCTGCTTCTGGCATCCTGCAAAGAAGAGGCGTTGGAAATTTCAAGAATTGAAGGAAAACAACTCAATATTTCAACGGAAATAGCGCCCGATTCGTCTATAATTTCCTTTGTGAAACCATATAAATCAGCCATAGAGAGTGAAATGAACACTGTTTTGGCTTTTACACCAAAAGCTCTTTCAAAAACAAATGGTCAATACAATTCCGCGATTGGAAACATGATGGCAGATGCGGTCATGGAACTGGCAAATCCCATTTTTAAGAAGCGAATAGGTCACGAAATTGATGGCGTTTTGTTAAATTATGGTGGTATTCGATCGAGTATTTCTCCAGGAAATATCACCACCCGAACCGCTTACAATATTATGCCTTTTGAAAATGAAGTTGTAATTGTCCAACTTTCCGCGGCAGCTATGGATTCTATGTTTCAGTATTTGGCGCAGGAACAATTGGCACATCCCATAAGTGGAATGCAACTGATTTTGAACGCCGACAATTCCATTAAATCGGCTCTGGTTCAGGGAAAGCCTATTGAAAAAGATGAAACCTATTATATCGCAACCAACGATTACTTACGAAACGGAGGCGACCGAATGTATTTTTTTTCAGCTGGAAAAAACTTTTTTTTCATTGACTATAAGCTTCGGAACTTGTTTATTGATTATTTTGGTGAAAAAGACACCATTGCGCCAATTATTGATGATCGTTTCATAAAAATTGAACAATGAAAAGAAGGGAATTTATACAAACGACGGGAATTGCGGGAATTGCTATTGGCTTGGGAGGAATGGGATTGTTAAGTGCATTCGATGAAAAAAAATACCGCAAACACATAACCATCCTCCACACCAACGATGTGCATAGCCACATTGAAACTTTTCCGGCAGACCATCCGAAATACCCGAATCAGGGTGGCGTGGCTAGAAGGTTTACACTTATTGAAGAGATTCGCAAAGAAAATCCAAATATCGTATTGCTTGATGCCGGTGATATTTTTCAAGGAACCCCCTATTTTAATTTTTATGGCGGGGAAGTGGAGTTGAAGTTAATGAGTAAATTAGGTTATGAAGCTGCTACCATTGGTAACCATGAATTTGATAATGGCATTGAAGGTTTATATGCACAACTACCGAATGCAAATTTTGATTTTGTGAATTCTAATTATGATTTTTCCAATACTATTCTGGATGGAAAAATAAAGCCTTTCAAAATGATTTTGAAGGAAGGAATTAAAATAGGAGTTTTCGGTCTCGGAATTGAATTGGAAGGATTGGTAGAAAAGAAAATGTATAAAGAAACAATTTATATGGATCCTGTTGAAGTAGCTCAAGAAATTGCAGCAAAGTTAAAGTCCGAAGAGAAATGTGATTTGATTATTTGTTTGTCACATTTAGGCTATCACTACCAATCCAAAAAAATAGATGACCTGAAATTGGCATCCCGAACCCAAGATATTGATTTGATTATTGGCGGACATACGCATACATTCCTTCCAAAACCAACCATTGCCAAAAATAAATTGGGAAAAAACGTATTGATCAATCAAGTGGGATGGGCGGGAGTGAACTTGGGAAGGATTGATTTTTATTTTAGTGATGTCGAAGAAGTTGCAACGAAAGGAACAAATATTATTGTTTAGCCTATCTCCAATTAAATGCCCCGTCAATTTTAACAATACTAAGAATTCTGTTTTCTACGGGAAAAATCTTCGATAATTATAATCTCTTTAAATAGAAAAAGCCCCGATCAATTTGATTGAACGGGGCTTCAAGAAAGGCGGCGGCATACTCTCCCACAAACAGCAGTACCATCTGCGCAAACGGGCTTAACTTCTCTGTTCGGAAAGGGAAGAGGTGAGCCCCGTTGCCATAACCACCTTAAACTTTAATTCAGAATTTTGAATTATGAATTCAGAATTTCGAATCTAATATCTTGACATAGTTGCAGAAACAAAACATGCGCGGGGGTTTTTCAAATCCATAAAAAAGGCAAACCGGCGACATAAGCTTTACGGATAATTAGTACCACTCGGCTATGACATTGCTGCCTTTACACCTATGGCCTATCGACCCCGTGGTCTACGGGGATCCTTAAAAGAAATCTCATCTTGTGGCGGGTTTCGCGCTTATATGCTTTCAGCGCTTATCCCTTCCAAACGTAGCTACCCAGCAGTGCTCCTGGCGGAACAACTGGTACACCAGAGGTTTGTCCAATCCGGTCCTCTCGTACTAGGATCAGGTCCACTCAAATTTCTAACGCCCACTGTAGATAGAGACCGAACTGTCTCACGACGTTCTGAACCCAGCTCGCGTGCCACTTTAATGGGCGAACAGCCCAACCCTTGGGA
>DASSWN010000151.1:0-5569 GCA_035704905.1 Flavobacteriaceae bacterium | reverse complement strand
AGTATTAAATTTAAAATACATTATGCATATACACTGACGTTTAGGTTAATAATAAAGTGCCTAAGTCAATTATTTAATTGCGGGTTCTTCAATTACTTGCAACCATAATCCAAGTTTCACATTTTCTTCGTAAACTATCACTTTTGTTTTTGGTAACTTTGGAAAAACGAACAATCCATGTCCAAAACAAAAATTCCCGAAAAATACGATTTAATTTGTGTGGGTGGTGGAATTATGAGTGCCACCCTTTCCCTGATGTTAAAATTGTTGGACCCGAAGATTAAAATCTTAATCTTCGAACGCTTGGACAAAGTTGCCCAAGAAAGTTCTGCTGCATGGAACAATTCCGGAACGGGACATTCGGCTTTTTGTGAATTGAATTACACGCCCGAAGGTGAAAAAGGAACCATCAGTATTTCCAAAGCAATCAAAATTTTTAAGCAATTTGAACAATCCAAACAATTATGGAGCTATTTGGTGAAACAAAATTTAATCGAAAATCCGCGTGATTTCATTCATACCGTTCCGCATCATAGTTGGGTTTTGGGTAAGGAAAATGTTGATTTCCTGAAAAAAAGGTACGAGGCGATGCAAACTTCCGTTGCATTCGAATCCATGAAATATTCGGAAGGTCGCGAAGCCCTAAAATCGTGGTTTCCGTTGATAATGAATGACCGATTAGAAGAAGAACCGATGGCTGCCACCAGAATGGAAATGGGAACGGAAGTAAATTTTGGCGCGCTGACAAAGAAATTTTTCCAAATTTTGGAAAATCAATTTAATACGCCCGTCCACACGGCTCATGAAGTGGAAGATATCGATCCGGGAAAATCTACGGAATGGTTTGCGGAAGTGAAGAATTTAAAAACAGGCGAAAAAAGCTATTACGATGCAAATCATGTATTTATTGGCGCAGGTGGTGGCGCATTGCCACTGTTGCAAAAAGTAGAAATTCCAGAGAAAAAAGGATATGGCGGATTTCCCGTCAGTGGCCAATGGTTGGTATGCAACAATCGCGAAGTGATCGACAAACATCATGCAAAAGTGTACAGTAAAGCGGGATTAAACGCACCGCCAATGTCCACCCCGCATTTGGACACACGGTATATTAATGGAAAGAAAGAATTAATGTTCGGACCATTTGCGGGTTTCAGCACCAAATTCTTGAAAAAAGGGTCGTTTACCGATTTATTTAAGTCTATAAAATTCAGCAACATTCCTTCCATGTGGGGCGTTTTTTGGCATAATCTGCCGCTTACAAAATATTTGATCGAACAAGTGCGAATGGATCACGCCGACCGCATGGAGGAATTACAGAAATTTGTAAAAGATGCCAAACCCGAAGATTGGGAATTAAAAGTCGCCGGACAACGCGTTCAAATCATCAAACGCGATGAAGAAGAAGGCGGCATTTTGGAATTCGGCACCGACGTGGTGCACAGCAAAGACGGCTCTATCACAGTTTTGCTCGGCGCATCGCCGGGAGCTTCCGTTGCCGTGAATATTATGTTGGAAGTGATTGAGGAAATATATCCACAAAAATTTCAGGGTGAAGAATGGAAAACCAAACTTTCAGAAATGATTCCGTTTTGGAATAAAGAAATTGACGAAAATATTGAACTTTTTAAGGAAGTCCAATCAGATTCTTCAAAATTGCTGGAATTGGAGGTTTTGCATTGATTATTGGTGAATTTGGTGATCGGTGATCGGTGATTTGGTGATCTGTGATTTGGTAATCGGTGATTGGGGATTGTGTAAAATTTAAATATGATAACTCATAATTCCCAACTCATAACTCCCAACTCATAATTCATAACTCCTAACTCATAACTCATAACTCATTCATAATCCATAATTTACTACGCCAGCAATTTCTCCAATTTATCTTTCCATTTGCACCAATCTGGCATTTTTTCATCCAACAATTTATAAAATTCCTTATTATGGGAAGGAACGATCAAATGACATAATTCATGGATTACCACATATTCAATACATTTTGTATTTGTTTTTATGAGTTCTGGGTTTAAAATTATCTTACCTTTCGCCGTGCAACTACCCCATCGCTTTTTCATACGTTTTATTTCAAATGAAGGGCTTTCCATCTTTTCTCCTTTAAATTTCTGAACGGCCGACTCCATAATTAGTTCAAATTTTTGTTTGGCCAGTCTATAATACCAAGCAGCTAAAACTTTTTTCACCCTTTCCTGATTGGGCGCAGAAAGACCAACACATATTTTTCCTCCCGTAAGTTTAACGACATCGTGGTTTGCATATTCCACATTCAGCAAATATCGCTTGCCAAGATAATAATGAGTTTCACCGGACACATATTGCCTTTCTGGTGTTGTCGGCAAAAATGTCTCAAAATAGGCTTGTTGCTTCCTGATCCATTTTCCTCTAAGAATCACTTTCTTTTTTATATCATCCAAACCCGAATTTTCCGGTGCGATCAACTGCACGCTACTATCGGGATGGACTTCAATCGCCATGGTTTTTCGAGCAGTTCTAATTATCTTGAAGTTTATATTTTTAGAACCGTAGCGTACGCTTTCCATCAATAATTGTTTTTGGCCACTTTTAAACATTTCGCGAGAATGCTGTCTATTTCCTCAAAATTTATGGAAACCCCTAAATCTTTCCGATGCTCCATTAAATAATCCTCGATTTCATTTTCCATTTTGTTTTGTATATCCATATTGCGTTTCCAATCCCGAATCGTCAATTTTTCGATAATCTGGGTAATATCAATCCCTGCAATCGCAAGTTTTTCTCGGATAACGGCTGTTACTTCTTTCCCGTGCTTTTCATTGATGATTTGTGCAATGGCCCCATAAACGGCCCTTGCTTCCGGACGGTCTTTTACCAAATTTGGAATTCCTTCTTGATGCCCCGTTTCAAAATCATTTCTAATTTTTTGAATGCTTTCCAAGTATTCTTTTTCACTTAATCTGCCTTCGTCGAAATCATGAATAGTTTGCTCGATGAGCGCGGAGAATTTTTTGTAATACGCTTCATCCTTCTCCATGTTTTCGGTGATCACCTTTTTCATTCGATGTGCGATAAAATCGGCTTTTGATGCCGGGGTTTTTCCATAGGTTTCCAAAGCTTCTTCCACCATATCCTTATCGAAAATATTCACGTCTTTGGTGATCTCCATAATTTCATAGGCGTGGACATGATTATCCAACAACTTCTTTACGCGGGGCTCATATTCCTTATAAGAAACCACTTCCGCATAGCGATACATTACCGAAACCCTTAGACTCTGGAACCTCTTAAGCTCCGATTTATAGAATCCAATTTGCTCGGTGGTAAATTCCTCATAAAAAACATCCGAAGCCATGGCCACTTGCAAGGTTCTGGCAAATTGCGACAAGGCTTCATAAAATTCATCCCGCACATCTTTATCGGCAATACAACGTTCCAGGGCCTCTATATCATTCTTGTTTTTTACTCCTTTAAAAATATCCCAAACCTCGGCATGGTGAATAGGCACTTTTCGAACTTCATCGCTCATATCGGCCACGGCATTCAACAAATCGGCTTCTTCAAAATCCTCCAGCGCACTGTATTCCGTAAGCGCCTCATCGAGTTTTCCCAAAATACCCACATAATCAATGATATACCCATATTCCTTTCCTTTAAATAGTCGATTCACCCTGGCTATGGCCTGTAACAGATTATGGCCTTTTAAAGGCTTTGCCAAATAGAGAAGGGTATTAACCGGGGCATCAAAACCCGTCAATAATTTGCTCACCACAATCAGCATTTCCACTTCGGTATCTTCAGGGTCGGTGAACTTCTCCACCACATAGGTCTCATAAGTATCCTGATCGCGGAACTGTTTCATTAATCCTTTCCAATAGTTGCGGGATTCCGAGCTCGATTCCTGCCACACATCTTCATTGTCCTTTCGGCTATCCGGCGGGGTAAAAACCACCCGGGTATTTATTTTCAGTGCCGGATCGGTCTGGGTTTCAAAATATTTCTGATATTTAATCGCCACATCAATCTTTGGCACTGCAAGCTGCGCTTTGGCCCTTGTGCCTTGCCAGTTCGTTGTGTAGTGTTTGGATATATCGTAGGCGATTTCTTCTACCACACTTTCCGATTCATATATCTTTGAAATGGAAGAAAATTTCTTTTTTAAATCCTTTTGCGCTTCTTCGCTCAAAGGTTTTGCCAAACGCTCAAAGCCTTTGTCTATTTGCTCTTTGTTTATTTTCAATTTCGCAGACCGACCTTCATATAGCAATGGTAAAACCGCACCATCCTTTACGGCTTGGTCTATGGTGTATTTATGGATAAAGCCACCAAACTTACGCGCAGTGCTTTTTTCCGTCTTCATCAGTGGCGTGCCGGTAAATCCAATATAGGAAGCATTTGGCAGCATCTTTTTCATGCTGGCGTGCGCACTGCCATAATTGCTACGGTGGCTTTCGTCCACAAGCACAAAAATGTTTTGCGATTCGTTTATCTTGATTTTGTTGGAAGCCACCTGAAATTTATCGATGATGGTCGTGATTATCTCGTTTCCCTTGTCTTTCAACAATTCCGACAAATTGTTGCCGCTTTGGGCTTTTTTCACCCGTTTTCCACAATTCTGGAAGGTTTTGAATATCTGTTTGTCAAGGTTTATCCGGTCGGTTACGATCACCACCCGCGGATTGGGAATGTCGGGATCCAACGTCAGTGCTTTTGATAACATAACCATGGTTAGGGATTTCCCACTTCCTGTGGTATGCCAAATGACCCCGCCGTTTCGGTTTCCGTTGTTATCCTTTTGTTTTACGCGCTCCAACGTGTCTTGCACCGCAAAATATTGTTGGTAGCGGGCAATTTTTTTTATGGGGCCGTCAAAAACAATGTATTTGTAAGCCAATTCCATGATGCGCTGTGGGCTGCACAAGGCTACCAAGCTTTTATCTTGTAAAGTGGGCAACCTATTTTCGGCCGGTATATTTTGCAACGCCGTCCCGAGCAGTTTTTGAACTTGCTTTTCGTTATCTTCTTTCCATACGCTCCAGAATTTGGCGGGCGTGCCAGTCGTGCCATACTTTACTTCATTGGGATGTACCGCCAACAAAAGTTGCGCGAAATAGAACAGGCGCGGAACACCTTCTTCCTTACGCTGGTTGCGCAACATTTGCGAGATGGCCTCATCTAATGATTCGTTCTGGTCCCTGCGTTTGTTTTCTATCACCACAAAAGGGATTCCATTTACGAACAGCACCAGATCTGGCCGGCGTTTGCCATGTATGCCTTCCAACACAAACTCATCGGTAACATGAAAGCTGTTGTTTTCTATGTTTTCCCAGTCGATGTATTTCAGGGTAAAACCTTTGCTATCGCCTTGTATGGTTTCGGTAAAGCTTTTCCCGAGGGTAAGAAGGTCATAGATTTTTTCATTGGTGCGGGAAAGGCCTTCATCGGGGACGGATTTTAGCGCATTGATGGCCGCTTGAATGTTGCCTGTCGAAAATTTATAATTATCGCCTTTATACTCAAAATTATTTATCTTATTAAGTTGTTTTGTCAAAATATCCTCCAGCAAAACACTGGTAAA
>DASSWN010000211.1:0-9395 GCA_035704905.1 Flavobacteriaceae bacterium | reverse complement strand
TGTTTGATCGATTCAATTGGTTTTCCGATGACTTCCAAGGTGCCGCCGCGAGCGATGTGGCAGGCAACCTTCACGAAAACATCCAACACCGGAAAAGTGCTTTCCACATTTTTGTGAATATTGATTTCCACAAGTTTTTCCGGATTTATTTCCGCGGCGATCAACGACATAATTCCATTGTTCGCACATATAAAAAAATGGCCGTCCAGCAACAGCGCAATGTGATTGTTTTCGGGGGTGAGTTCAGAATCTACGCCTATTAAGTGAATGCTTCCTTTGGGAAAACTTTGGTAGGCATTTTTGATAATATAGGCTGCTTCGGCAATGTGAAACTGCGAAACTTCATGGGAAATGTCGATAATCACAGCCGAATCCAACTCGGTGAGGATAGCTCCTTTCACAGCCGCAACAGCTGGATCTTTCAATCCGAAATCGGTGGTCAAGGTAATAATAGGCATCATAAATTATTGATATATTTAGGAAGGGCGCGCGTAATTTTTGTATAAATTTGTAATGCGAATTTAGCCATTTGACCGCGAAACCACGAATGTTTTTTTTGAATATGTGAATGAGTGAAATAATGAATGAGGGAAAAAGTGAATTAGGGAATCGGTGAATTGGTGAATATGATGAAAAATTAAAAGTCAACCTATTTTAGGCAACCACAAACCTGAAACCTTGAACCTGAAACCTTGAACCTAAAACCTTGAACCAAGAACTTGCATGAACGAACTTATCATTGAACTATCTGAAATCAATCCCCGCGAATTTTTTGGGGAACAAAATGCAAACATTGATCTTTTAAAAAAATATTTTCCGAAACTGAAACTGGTGGCCAGGGGAAATAAAATCAAGGTTTTTGGCGATGAAGAGCATCTCGAGGAATTTGATAAGCGGTTCAATATGTTGATGGAACATTTTGCCAAGTATAACAAGTTGAACGAAAATGTCATTGAGCGGGTACTCACTAGCTCTAAAAAGGAAGATTATGAAACTTCTGAAGAAAGTGGCGCGACTTTATTGCATGGTGTCAATGGAAAACCGATTAAGGCGCAAACCGCCAATCAGCGGAAATTGGTGGAGTTGATGGGGAAAAACGATATGGTTTTCGCCGTGGGTCCGGCCGGAACCGGAAAAACGTATACCGGCGTCGCGCTTGCCGTAAAAGCCTTGAAAGAAAAACAGGTAAAACGAATTATTTTAACGCGACCCGCTGTGGAAGCGGGGGAAAACCTCGGTTTTTTGCCCGGCGATCTAAAAGAAAAACTCGATCCGTATATGCAACCCTTGTACGATGCATTGATGGATATGCTTCCGCACGAAAAATTGGACACCTATTTGGAAAAAGGAATCATTCAAATTGCACCGTTGGCCTTCATGCGTGGAAGGACTCTGGACAATGCGTTTGTGATTTTGGATGAAGCGCAGAACACATCCCATGCGCAAATGAAAATGTTCTTGACCCGAATGGGAAAAAACGCGAAATTCATGATCACCGGCGATCCCGGGCAAATTGATTTACCGCGAAGAGTAATTTCGGGCCTGAAAGAAGCCCTGTTGGTTTTGAAAGATGTGAAAGGTGTGGGAATGATTTATTTGGACGACAAAGATGTGATTCGCCATCGGTTGGTGAAAAAAGTAATTGCTGCATACAAGGCGATTGAGAACCAGGAGTAAAGTTCAGTAGGCAGTAGGCAGTAAGCAGTAGGCAGTGGCAGTAAGCAGTAGGCAGTAGGCAGTATTCAGTTTGCAGTGGCAGTAGGCAGTAAGCAGTATTCAGTTTGCAGTGGCAGTAGGCAGTAAGCAGTAAACAGCATTCAGTAAGAAGCAGTAAACCTTAAACTTAAACTTAAACTTAAACTTAAACTTAAACCTTAAACCTTAAACCCTAAACCTTAAACCTTAAACCCTAAACCTTAAACCCTAAAACCTTAAACCCTAAACCCTAAAACCTTAAACCCTAAACCTTAAACCTTAAACCTTAAACCTTGCAAACTTTAACCTCCACCAATTTCCATTTTCCGGGCCAAAAATCGGTTTACCACGGAAAAGTCCGGGAAGTTTATACACTCGAAAATAATTTGTTGGTAATGATCGCAACCGATCGCCTGAGTGCTTTCGATGTTGTGATGCCCAAAGGAATTCCCTATAAAGGCCAAGTGCTGAACCAACTCGCAACAAAAATGATGAAAGCTACGGAAGATTTGGTGCCCAACTGGTTGTTGGCAACCCCCGATCCGAATGTTGCCATGGGGAAACAATGCGAACCTTTTAAAGTGGAAATGGTGATTCGCGGCTATTTGGCGGGTCATGCTGCGCGCGAATACAAAGCCGGAAAACGGCAATTATGCGGAATTGCACTGCCGGAAGGAATGAAGGAGAATGACAAATTCCCCGAACCGATAATTACCCCCGCGACCAAAGCCGAAATGGGAGAGCATGACGAAGATATTTCACGGGAAAATATTCTGAAACGTGGAATTGTTTCGGAAGAAGATTACGTTATGTTGGAAGATTATACCCGAAAATTGTTCCAGCGCGGAACTGAAATTGCGACAAAACGCGGCTTGATTTTAGTCGATACCAAATATGAATTTGGAAAAACAAAGGAGGGCGAAATTTTGTTGATCGATGAAATTCACACCCCCGATTCTTCCCGGTATTTTTATGCGGAAGGTTATGAAGAACGGCAAAAGAACAACCAACCCCAAAAACAACTTTCCAAAGAATTTGTACGTCAGTGGTTGATTTCAGAAGGGTTTCAGGGATTGGAAGGCCAAGCTTTGCCAGAAATGACCGATGAATTCATTCAACATGTTTCCGAGCGGTATATTGAATTGTTCGAACACATTACCGGCGAAAATTTCGTGAAAGCCGAAACCGCGAATATTGAAGAACGGATAATTAAGAATGTGGAAGGTTTTTTAATTAAGAACTAAGAATATTTTTATAAAAAGTCTTTCTGAATCTGGTTCGGATTTAAGGCTTGGTCAAAATTTCATCAATTTTTTCCATCAAATCCTCTATTTCAAAAGGTTTGGCAATAAAATCGTTTGCACCTGCGGATTTACATTTTTGTCCCGCATCATGTAGGGCCGACATCATCAATACGGCGGTTTCTTTTGTGTTTTTGTTCTTTCGGATGCGGCGGCAAACTTCTGTTCCGTTTACACCGGAAATAAGCATGTCCAAAATCACGAGATCAATGTTTTTTTCTTCGATTTGGGCTTCGGTATCCTCTGGCTCTTCCAAGAAAGTCACCGTATATCCTTCCAGTTCCAACAGCATTTTTAGCATTTCCCCGATGCCGGAATCATCATCGACGATTAGAATATTTCCCTTTTTTTCCATTTTTGATAGTATTGGTTCAATGCACCTATTTGCGCATTTCTTTTCATTTATTATTCTTCGCAAGGCAGTACGAAGGTAAATTCAGAACCTTCGTCTTTTTTGCTTTTTACATTTATTGCCCCGTTGTGGCGTTTAATAATTTCGTTACAAAGATATAAACCTATCCCAAAACCGGCGTAAGTTTCTTGGTTCTGCCCAGCGACCCTATAAAATCGTTCAAAGATTTTTTTCTGGTCTTTTTTATCGATTCCTATTCCGTAATCCCTTACGCTCACCGCAACCCCGCCATTTCGGGTTTTATGAACGTTTACATCAACATTTCGCTTGTTTGGCGAATATTTGATGGCATTCGTAATAAAATTGATGAGCACTTGCGCAATACGTTCTTCATCGCCGACGACTTCGCAAGCATCGGAATTTTTGACAATAATCTTACAATTTGGGTTGGTTCTTTCAATATCTTCAACAGTATGTTTTACCAATTTGTTCAGTGAAAAGGAGTTTCTCTTAAATTCAAGGGTTTGATCTTCCAAACGCGACAAATCCAACATTTCAAAAATCAATCGGGTCAACCGCGTTATTTGTACATCGATCCGTTCCAAGGAAGATTCAAGCGGAAAACTTTCCCTTTTGTTTTTGTCTTTCGTTTTGCAAAGGTTCAATAACATCTGCACGTACCCTTTGATGGAAGTTACCGGGGTCTTCAATTCATGGCTCACCATTTTTAGGAAGTCTTCTTTCCTTCTTTCTTCTTCTTTTAAGGTTTGGATTTCAGTAGTGGCGGTAATCCATGTGTGTACCTTGTTATTTTCATCAAAAAGCGGCACGGCACGGTGCAAATGCCAAACATATTGGTTGTTGTGGTCCAAGAGTCGTAATTCGGTTTCAAAATTGGTTCCCGCGTTCAAAGCTTCTTGCCAAACTTTTTTTATTTGCTGCGCATCTTCCGGGTGCATTCGCGCAAACCATCCTTCTTTTTTTAGTTTTTCCGAAGAAATTCCAAAGAAGTCTTTCCAATTTCTATTGTAATAAAGCACATTTCCTTCAGCATCGGTGCGGGTGATTTTGTCGGGAAGCAGATTGGTGAGTTGCCGAAATTTTTCTTCGTTTTCTTTTATCTTTTTATTCATCAAAGCCTGTGGGGTAACTTCCGTTGCGATATCCACCACGCCGGTTATATTGCCATCAATGTCTTTTTCCGGATAAAAAATGAAGTTGAAATAGCTGAGGGTTTCTTTTCCATTTTGCACAATTTTGACAGGCATTTCATAAGCGTGGAAAGCTTTTCCCGTTTCAAAAATATCTTCGAACATTTTGTCAAAACCCTGTTCGACCAATTCCGGCATTACCGAAAGAAATGGTTTTCCAATAACATCTTTGCCTTTTCCCCATGCTTCTAAAATGGCGTCATTGGCAATTTCGATCAGTAAATCTTTGCCTTTAAATGTGGCGATTAGGGAAGGGGAAGAGGCAATCACTTGACGATAACGATGCTCACTGATTTCCAATTTTCGGGCGGCCTCTTGCTGTTTTGATATATCGCGGGCAATTTTTGAAGCACCCACAATTTTTCCGTTATGGTTTTTTATGGGAGAAACGCTGAGCGAAAGGGGGATTTTTTTCCCGTCTTTGTTTAGGCGTTCCGTTTCGAAGTGATCGAAAATTTCACCTTTTTTAATTTTTGAAATGATGAGGTCTTCTTCCTCTCGGCGCTCTGGGGGAATAATCGTGCGAATGTTTTTCCCGATTATTTCTTCCGATGTATAACCCAATATTTTTTCGGCACCCTTGTTCCAACTGGTAATGATGCCGTTCAACTCTTTACTGATAATGGCATCTTCCGAAGATTCCACTATTGACGACAAAATGAGTTTCTTCTCTGTGATCTCCCAATCGGTTATGTCTTCGATAACCAGCAATATTAAATTTTCATTTTGCGGGGTATTTTGAATTTGTCGAGCTTTTAAAATCATGGTTCGAACACCAATTTCCGGAAAATCATGGGTTACTTCCAAATCTTGAAAACCCGCTTTTTCTGGCAGTATTTTGTTCAACATTACTTTCAATTCCGGAATGTTCCATTGCCCGTTTCCTATGTCAAAGACCGGTCGATCCCTAATATTTTTTTCGGTAACTTTAAAGGTTTTATAAAAATTTTTGCTTGCGGAGACCATTCTTAGGTTTTTGTCCAAAATCAAAAGCGGCTCCGGAATCGTGTCAATAATCGATTCGGCATATTCTTTGGTTTTGACATATTCCGAATTTAGGTTGATCAATTCTTGGTTCACGCTCGAGAGTTCTTCATTGGTGCTTTGCAGTTCTTCTTGGCTGGTTTCCAATTCTTCATTCAAGCTCTGCAGTTCTTCGCTGCTGCTTTGCAACTCTTCATTGGCACTTTGCAAGTCTTGGTTGATGGTTTCCTGCTCTTCGGTAATGCTGCGCATATCTTCCCGCGCTTGGGCAAGTTCATCTTGCAAACTCCTTATGAGTTCGTCTTTTTCTTGATCATAAGATTTGGCGGGAAATTTTTCCGGTTTTGCCGGGCCATGGTCATGAAATAGAATCAAATAATGCGGTTCCACAAGTTTGGGCAAGGAAACCGCTTCTATGGAAGCATAGTGCTTTTTGCCGCTTATTTCAACAGGAATATTTTCCTTGGTTACTTTACATTTTCCCTTCGGATTGTTTTCTTGCTCTTTTTTTACTTTGTGCAGAATGTTGCGAAGTTCGAAAGCAAACCCGGTTTTCGCCATTTTTAATAAATTGTGGGTGGGTTTTCCGGACATTTGTTCCAAAAAATCGGAAGTCTTTCCACGGAAATGTACGATGTCGAATGATTCGTTCACCACAACGCCGGCGGGGGTGTATTCGTTTAAAATAATATCGTCCGCAATCTTTTGAAAATCGGTTCGCATAGTTTGAAATTCCAAATGGGTGTTAAATTCAGGTAGGTTTTTTTCGTTTTGCCTACTTTTCGTGGGACGGAATCTTCCTGGTTTATCTTTTCGAATGAATATTTTATCGCGTTTTTGCGAATAGATGAACAGTTCGGAAACATTGCTGATGCTTTCCGATTTTCCCAACAATAAATATCCGGAAGGTTTTAGCGCATAATGAAAAGTGGTGATCGCTTTTTTCTGAAGATAAGGCTGCATGTAAATGAGCACATTGCGGCAACTTATAAAATCCATTTTTCCGAAAGGCGGATCTTTCAAAAAATCGTGAATGGCAAAAATGCATTTCTCACGAACCGATTTGTTTATTTGGTAACTTCCATCGGTTTTTGTGAAAAAACGTTTCAATCGTTCGGGCGACAAGCCGTCCACCTCGCTTTTTTTGTATATTCCGCTACGTGCTTTGGCAACCGCCGGTTCACTGATATCGGTACCGAAAATCTGAATTCGTTCTTTCTCCTTGTCATCCAGAAATTCCAGGAGGCAAATTAATATGGTATAAACCTCTTCCCCGGTGCTGCATCCGGCCACCCATATTCGAAAAGGATCATAATCCTCTTTGTTTTTTAAAATATAGGGGAAAACGGTATTGCAGAGGTTGTTGAAAATTTGTGCATCTCGAAAGAAATCGGTGATGGGAATCAGCAAATCTTGGTACAGCAAATCCAATTCGGAAGGTTTGGATTTTAGAAGTTGAAAATATTCCGTCAGGTTCTCTTTGTTGTTCAGCGCCATTCGGCGTAAAATCCTTCTATAAATCGTGGTTTCTTTATAATAGGTGAAATCGGTTCCTTTTCTGTTGCGCAACAGCGAAATGATTTTCTTTTTGCCGTCCGTTTCTTCCGGACTTAATTCGTCCACATTTTTTCCATCTGTTTTGGATTCCAGCCTTTGTGTTATCTGGATTATTTTTTCCGGAATTTTATCTACTTCCGAAACAAAATCCACCACTTCCGCTTCTATGGCGTTGCGCGGCATTCCATTGAACTCCGCCGATTCCAAATTTTGTGCGAAGGTGATTCCTCCTTGTTCCTTTATTGCTTTTAAACCTTGTGTGCCATCTGTTCCTGAACCGGATAAAACCACCCCAATGGAGTGCGAACGGTGCACGAGTGCCAAAGAAGTGAAAAACAGGTCGATGAGCCGGTGCCGGTTTTTGTCCGATCTGGGCTCCAATTCCAGCTTTCCATCATTGGACAACAGCATCTGGTTGCTGGGGATAATGTAAATATTATCCGGTTCCACTATAATATCGTCCGCAATTTGGAGCACGGGGATATTGGTGTTTTTTTGCAACAATTCCGGCAACAAACTCTCGCGGCTCGGGTCTAAATGCTGAACGAAAACATACGCAATGCCTGAATTTGCGGGGATGGCTTTAACGAATTTGGTAAATGCCGCCAGTCCGCCGGCAGATGCTCCGACCCCCACAACCGGAAATTTGTTTTCCGATAGAATAAGGTTTTTTTCGATTTTCGAGTCTTTTTTGGTCATTGCCGGAAAACGCTTAGCGAAATTAAAGGTACGGCAAAACGGGCAAATTTCTTGTCAAAAAACCTTCTGTTTTAATTCGCTTCAGTTGTATTTTGAATTTATGCTTCAAATATTGAAAAAATTATTGGAAATTCATACGAAAGTAATTTTTTTGACTATTTATATTTCATTTTCGCTTTGCTATAATTTTTATGTTGAATTCCCGTCAAAGAAATTATAATATGGGTAAACTAATCAATGTGCGTAAGTGTTTGTTTCACAACGATTAAAATAACCGCAAAGGACACAAAGAAAATACACAGAGAACGCAAAGAACTGAAAATTAACGATCTAATGCTTCGTAACCTTTGTACTAAACTTTGCGCTCTTTGTGGTTAAAAAACCTGTATTCAGACTATTAAATGAAATTAATGTAAACTGATTAGTTACTATTGTGGTTTTTATGCTGAAATAAGTTCCAACATGGCTTTTTCCGTTTTTGAAAAATATAGGTTGTTGCGTAATTTTTTTAAGCGTTCCATGTATTTTTGGATCTTTCCATTTTCATAATTTTCAGGTATTTTGGGATGGACGTAATATTTTTCGCAAACGGTTTTCGTGTTGCCCAACGCCTTTGCCGTTTCTTTAAATGCTTCGTTTCTGTTTTTTTTGTTTTGGGCTTGGTTTTCCACATAACCGATTTCCAACAATGCTTCAAAAAATAATTTGCTGCCCGCCCAGGTGCGGAAATCTTTTGCACTGAAATCGGCTTCGGAAATTTCACGGATATATTGGTTTACCATGCCGCTGTCGATGCATTGTTTTTGCTTGGCTTCATCGTAATATTTGAACAATTCCCAACCGGGAATTTCTTCACAACGGTTCACCAGTTTTACTAATTTTTTATCTTTTAAAGTCGCGGTTTGCGGTTTTCCTTTTTTTCCGATAAACTCAAATGTCATCTTGTTGCTAGAGAATTCTACATGTTTCGAACGCAAAGTCGTCAACCCAAAACTGTTGTTCTCACTGGCGTAATATTGGTTTCCGATTCGAAAATGGGTTTCTTCCATCAACTGAATCACCAGGGCCAAAACTTTTTGTTGCGGCATGCCGCGCAATTCCAAATCGGCACGAATTTGTTTCCTGATTTTCGGCAATATTTTTCCAAATTCCAGCATGCGCGAAAATTTGGTTTGGTTTTGCATTTGGGTCCATAAGGGATGGTAGCGATAAACCTTTCGATCTTTGGTGTCGCGACCAACGGCTTGCAAATGCCCGTTTTTTAAATCGCAGATTCTTACTTCTTTCCACGCAGGCGGAATGACCAACTTTTTAAAGCCTTCCAGCTTTTTTTGGTTCGTAATTTTTTGTCCGTTTTTGGTATAGAAAAACCCTTTTCCTTTTTTGTGCCGTTCAATTGAAAGTTGGTCTTCAGTAACATATACCAAGTCGTTCGACTTCAGTATTTTTTTTGTTTCGGAAGAAAGGGAAGTGGTCTTTTCCACGGAAAAAAGCTATTTATTTTTATGGAAAGGTAGCGCGGTTTTAAAAATGTGAATGATAAGAAAATGTGAAAAAATAAAAGGCCAAAGACGAAAATAGCTTCATTTGCGTTGT
>DASSWN010000124.1:0-13409 GCA_035704905.1 Flavobacteriaceae bacterium | reverse complement strand
TAATCCTTTTTACGATGTGCTTCATGCCCAAAACCATGCTGGCACAGGAAAAGAGCCTGAACGATTATAAATATGTCATTGTTCCGGAAAAATTTGATTTTCTTACGGAAAAAGATCAATATAAACTGAATTCGTTGACTAAATTTCTTTTTGAAAAATATGGCTTTACGGCCCTTTTGGAAGGAGAAAAATTTCCTGACGATTTAGTCAAGAACCCTTGCTCGGCATTAAATGCCGATGTGCATTCGGATTCCGGAATGTTTTCCTTTTTGAGCAAAGTGAATATTGTTTTGAAAAACTGCAACCAGCAGATTGTTTTTGAAAGCAAGGAAGGAAAAAGCAAATTGAAAGATCGTGAATTTGGATATCAAGAAGCCTTGCGCGATGCATTTTCTTCGATTGAAGCACTGAATTATTCCTATTCCCCTTCCACAAAAACAAATGCGACCAATGCGGAAAAACCTGTGGAAACGGCTACAGTCACAGAAAAGACCGAAAATCCACAAACTGATTTGATTTTAACCAAAGAAGGGGAAACTTTTCTTTTGGAAAAACAAGAAAATGGTTTTTTGTTGAAAAACAAAACTTCAAAAACCATTATCGCACATTTGAATCTAACCTCGCGTGGCAATTATATCTACCGATCTCAAGACCACAACGGAACAGCTTATTTTGATGAAAAAGGAAATCTGGTCGTGGAATATTTTGATGTAGAAGAAGGAAAAATGAAAACGTTCAGCTTTAGGCTGTAAGCTGTAAGCTGTAAGCAAATTGACGATTTATTTTGAATCCTGAATACTGAATTCCGGGTTTCTTTGCCGAACGGCTTCGTAAAGAAAAGCACCACAGGCGACCGAAACATTCAATGACTCGATTTTTCCAAGAATCGGAAGTTTTGCTTTTTGGTCAACCATTTTCAAAATAGATGGCGAAACGCCTTTCCCTTCGCTTCCCATTATGATTGCCGTGGGTTTTCTGAAATTCACTTCATAGACATTCTGTGCCGATTTTTCCGTTGCCGCAATTAATTGCACTTCGTATGATTGCAAAAAAAACAAAGCATCTTTTAAATGCGCGACTTTACAAATCGGAATATTAAAAATAGCGCCCGCCGAGGTTTTTACAGTTTCATTATTAATTGCGGCACCACCCTGTTTCGGAAGAATGATGGCATGAACGCCGGTACATTCGGCAGTTCGCACGATCGCACCGAGATTCCGCACATCGCTTATTTCATCCAACAACAAAAATAGCGGATTTTCAATTTCTTCCATGATGGCAGGTATTACAACTTCCATGTTCGAAAAACCAACGGGGGAAATACTTGCCACCACTCCCTGATGGTTTTCTTGTTTTGCCAAACGTTCCAATTTTTCAATCGGAACATACGAAATGGGCACTTGGTTTTCTTTAAGCTTACGTTCGAGGTTTTTTATGGAATCGCCCCGCAAACCTGCTTGAAAAAACACTTTGTCAATTGATTGTCCACTTTCAATGGCTTCGGCAACGGCGTGGACACCAAAAATTTTTGAGGGTGTCTTTTGGGTTTTATTTTCCATAAATCATGAGATAAGCTAAGAAATCGAACAAATTAAAGCTATAAAATATAGGTTGAAGTTTAATTTTGAAAGACTTCAAATATATTGATAAACCCCAAAGCGCACAAACCGTTTGAAAAAAGTTTTTTGTATGGGAAAACTGTACCAAAAAAACAAACCGAAAATCAAAATTCATTTTTACTGAATTTCGAATTTATCGCCATCGTTCAGAAACGCAAATTTTCTTCGGGTAGTATCTAAAGTAGGTTTGCTCAAAACAATTGTTTCCGAAAATTCATTTTCAAAATCTGAAGTGGAAATTCGGGTTCCCAACATATCATAAACGGCCGAATGACCCGAATATTCAAGCTCATTACCATCTTTTCCAACACGGTTCACCCCCACTACGTAACTGATATTTTCAATAGCGCGGGCTTTCAGCAAAATATCCCAAGCTTGGGTTCGCGCTTTCGGCCAGTTGGCAACATAAATCAACAAATCGTAATTTTCAACATTTCTTGACCAAACGGGAAATCTTAAATCATAACAAATCAATGGACAAATCTTCCAACCGAGGTATTCCACGATCAATTTTTTGTTTCCGGGGGAATAACTTTCATGTTCATCGGCAAATGTGAACAAATGTTTTTTGTCGTAGGTTTCAAAATTGCCATCGGGAAAAACAAAAAACATGCGGTTGAAATACTTTTCACCCTCACAAACAATGATACTTCCAGTGATTGCCGCATTTTTTTTGGCGGCCATTTTTTGCATCCAAACCACAGTTTCGCCTTGGGTTTTTTCGGCCAGTTTTTCTGAATTCATACTAAAGCCCGTGGAAAACATTTCCGGCAGAACAATCAAATCGGTTTCTGGAAGACTGGTAATTTTATCGGAAAAACGTTTCCTGTTGATCGCTGGATTTTCCCACGAAAGTTCGGTTTGTATAAAGCTGACCTTCAAATTTTCATTCATAATTTAAAAATTCCTTTTGCTTGAAAAGATACGAAAAATGAAGAAATTTGAAAACAACAAAAAAGAATTTTAATCTCGAACAGATTCCCTATTTTAGCGAGTACATAGACCAACAAAAAACCTCGACATGTCAAGCATTTTTACAAAAATTATCGAAGGGGAAATTCCAGCACACAAAATCGCCGAAACCGACCAATTTATTGCGATCTTGGATGTGAACCCGAACACCAAGGGCCACACGCTTTGTATTCCCAAAAAAGAAGTGGATAAAATTTTCGATTTGGAAGAAAATTTATATTCCGAACTCATGGGTTTTTCCCGAAAAGTAGCCTTGGCACTGAAAAAAACCGTTTCCTGCAAACGAATCGGCATGGCCGTTGTTGGCCTGGAAGTGCCACATGTTCATGTGCATTTGATTCCATTAAATTCAATGTCCGATATGGATTTCAGCAAAAAAGTTTCCATGGAAAAAGAGGAATTTGAGAACTTGGCGGCCGAAATTCAAAAGAATATGTAAAAGCCCATCCCCAGCCCTTCACAATGGGAAGGGGGCCATTTCTGCAAAAGAACAGAGATGGATCTGTTTTACTTTAACCCAAAAAATCAAAATAAAACCTTCCAAAACCATGAATTTCGAAGCGTTAGAAAATCCTTGTGTTTCCTTGTTGAACCAAACAGAAATTTCTGTGGATAAGCGGTTGGAAAAGCTCTGCGATTTCCTTTTGAAAAATGTTCCACATTATGATTGGGTGGGGTTTTATTTTAAAAATGATGACAAAAATGAATTAAAACTGAAAGCATTTGCTGGTGAACCCACCGATCATATCATCATTCCGTTTGGAAAAGGAATATGTGGGCAAGTCGCGGTTTCGAATAAAAATTTTGTGGTGCCTGATATAAAAGCCCAAGACAATTATATTTCCTGCAGCATAAATGTGAAATCCGAAATTGTGATTCCCTTATTTTTGAATGGGGAAAACATTGGCCAAATTGATATTGATTCGCACAAAATTGATCCGTTTACGGAAAAGGATGAAAAATTCCTGGAATTCATCAATGCGAATGTTGCAAAAATTCTAGATGAAAATTTTAAATAGATATATTTTCCCAAAAACAAGATTACATTCCGGTTCGAATGGCCTCCACAGGGTCGAGCTGCGCAGCGGAAATTGCGGGAATAATACCTGAAATCAGTCCGATGGCTGTGGAAATTAAAAATCCGATCAGCATATTTCCCGCGGAAAGCACAAATTGGAAATCGCCGGTAAACCCGGAAACAATCACCGAAGCAATCCACACAAAAAACAGCCCCACCAGTCCGCCAATTACAGCCAAAATAACCGCCTCGAACAGAAACTGAAACAAAATGAATTTGTTTTTTGCACCCAGCGATTTTTGAATCCCAATAATATGCGTACGTTCTTTCACGCTTACGAACATGATGTTCGCAATCCCGAAACCGCCGACCAGCAATGAAAAGCCACTGATTATGAGACCCATAAAATTCAGTTGTCCGGTAATATCATCGATGAAATCAGCAAAACCAGACAATTTATTGATAAAAAAAGTGCTGACATCGCCCGGTTTTATGCCGCGCTGCAATCGCAAATGATGTTCCAGTTTGGCGGAAAGTTCATCTTCATCCACGCCTTCTTTTGGTTTGACAATTATTTGCGGAAAAATAGAACGATTGTTATCGCCGTAAATTTTCCGCACAATATTGGTAGGAATTATTACAGCATTATCGTTCGATGGGCCCAAAAAATTACTTCCCTGTTTCTCCAGCACCCCAATGACGGTAAAATCACGGCCATAAAGCCGAATTTCTTTTCCCAACGGATTTTCATTTTCCAAGAGGCTTTCGGCCACATCGGCCCCAATGACCATAACATTTGCACCACTATTGGATTCGGCCGCATTAAAAAAGCGGCCTTCTTCAATTTGCAAAGCTTCGATTTCATAATGTTCATAGGTTACGGGAAAAATATCCACATTCGAAAGTTGCTTTCCTCTGTAACGAAGGGATTCCTGGCCCATATATAATGAATAGGAAACCGCGGCCACTTCCGGGATTTCCTTGATGGTTTGGTATTCTTCATAAGAAACATCCGGAAATTGTTCGCGTTTCCACATAGGCACTTCCGTGGGGCCAAAAGACATACGCGTAATAATCATGGTGCTTTCGTCCAAAGAACTCAAACTACCCGTAACTTCCCGCTTCAAAGAATCGACCGCGGCCAAAACGGCAATGATCGAAAAAATTCCAATCGTTACTCCAAGCAATGATAAAAAAGTGCGCAACTTGTTGTTTTTCAACGCATTTATTGCAAAGTTAAAACTTTCTCCAAGTACGCGGAAGTAGATGAGCATGGGTTTCGAAAGGATTTTAAACAGTTAACGGATAAGACGTGCCGCACCGGTTTATGTTACAGTTTTTTTCAACCTTTATACGTTTTTCAAGTAAGCGCCAAATAATTCGGGGTTGAAATTTTTCAATTCCCTGCGTTCTTCCAAATTATTTTTACCCGCTCGATAAATTCTATCCAGCAGATCATAACTTTTCAACGCATGGGCATGGATTTGACCAGTGGGTTTTAAATCACCAATTTTTACAACGGGCAGAAGCCCATAAATTCGTCCATAAGCGGGCGTGAGCTCCATTCCCACAGCATTTATGATTTTCAGTAATTTATCGTCCTTTATATAATGATCAAAACTTGCTTTAGGGAAAAACAACATAGCTCGGGCATAACTTTTTCGGCTTCCCGTTTTGTTTCCTTCCAAGCATTGTGCTTCCCCCAATTTATAAAATAAGGCATACTCGGTCCGATTCTCCTTTGTCAACTTTTTTAGCAACCGAGAAGCCAAATGATATTCTTTATGCTCTATTAAAAGTTCTGCAAGATTTTGACCAATGCCCAAATGGTTTTCCAAATAAATCTTTTCCGTCAAAAAGCCCAAGAGTTTCCCCCGCATTGGTTTCTTTTCTTTTGAAAAAGAATAGTCGCGGAAAGCAGTCAAAAAATTGGAAAAACAAACTTCCCGGTTTCCAATTTCCAGCAAAGAGGGAACCTCTCCGGCTTCCATGAGCGGTATCCAATATTCACAAAATTCAATATTGGCACGAATTTGTTCAGGATCTGGGCAAAACCCATCCAAGGCTTTTTTAAAAAGGAAGATAGCCTTTTTCAAATGCAACTCGTTAAAACAAGTATAGGCAGCATGCAATTCCATATTTTGGAATAGCCCAAGCTGGATGGAATCACCTATTTTTTGGTCTCCCGTGCTGTTCATATTCTTTTGGTTAATGAATTACGGATAAATATACTATAAACCTGTGTAAAATTTCCACACTTTTCTGGGGAATTCCTCACTTTTAGAAATACGGTTCTCCTTCCAAAAAAATCTTGGAAATACAATAAACTCCTGATTCAAGCATAGTTGCACAACAACAACCCCCTATTCTTTTTTCTGGCACAACTATTTCAAGTTAGCTAAGTGTACATAACCTAAAAAACAAGAATAAAATGAAAAAGTTAATGATCGTGCCAATTATGGCTTTCGGAATGTTGTTCGCCACCAATGCAAACGCGCAAGACAAAACAAAACAAGAAGTGAAAGCACAAGCCGAAGTTCAGGAAGCCAAAGCCGAAGCTGCAAGCGAAAAAGCCGAAGCACAAGCAGAAGCTGACAAAGCAAAAGCCAAAGCTGAAGAAGAAGTGCAAAAAGCCAAAGTAGAGGCACGCGAAGCAAAGGCCAAAGCAACAAAAGAAGAAAACGAAGCGCGTATCGAAGACTAACCCGCGGCTTCTTTTATATAGAACCACTCATCTCAGTTTAACCTAAAAACATTGAAAGCTATGAAAAAGTTATTGATTGTACCGATTATGGCGTTGGGAATGTTGTTTTCCACAAATGCAAATGCGCAAGTGGACGATAGCAAAAAAGCAGTGAGCGAGCAAACCGCTCAGCAAGATTACAAGCAGATTGATAAAGCCCAACTTCCAACGGCGGTTACCGCGGCAGTTGAAAAGGACTTTAACGGGTCCAGTATTGCGGAGGCATACATCGCAAAAGACAAAACCTATAAACTCGTTTTGACCAACGACACGGGTGAGAAAGGGTTGGTTTTTGTAGATGCCAACGGAAAATGGATTAAACCGTCTAAATAAGCCCCAAGATAGCAATCTTTGCTAGGAAGAGAGGTCTCGTTATGAGACCTCTTTTTTTATGATAATTTTTCCAAATCAACGTATTGCTTTCGCTAAGTTTGTCCCTAATTCAGCGAAGAGATGCCCAAAATATTGATTGTAGAAGATGATGTGGCTTTTTGCCGCATGTTGGAGGGGTTTTTGAAAAAGAAAAACTTCGAGGTTAGTGTGGCTTTTTCGGGCGAAGAAGCTCTGGAAATCCTAAAAACGAAAAGCTTCGATATTGTTTTGACCGATGTGCGCCTTCCCCAAAAAAATGGCAGTTTCATTCTCGAAAAAGTCATAAGTGATAATTCTGCTACAAAAGTAATTATGATGACCGGTTATGCCGAGGTCAGCATGGCCGTGGATGCGATCAAAAGCGGGGCTTTCGATTATATTTCCAAACCAATTGCGCCAGACAAATTGCTCGAAATTATTCGAAAAGCATTGGAAAACTCCCATTCTTCCCTTCCAAAATTCGATAAAACAGAAAAAAGCACCGCCAATTTCCCTGAAACTTCATTTGTTCGTGGAAATAGTGAAGCGGCTATAAAACTGGATGATTATATTGAATTGGTCGCACCCACGAATATGTCGGTTTTAATTATTGGCGAAAGTGGAACGGGAAAAGAAGTTGCGGCAAAAAAAATACACGATCAAAGCAAACGTTCCGAAAATCCGTTTGTGGCGGTAGATTGCGGGGCGATTCCGAAAGAAATAGCGTCAAGCGAATTTTTCGGGCACATCAAAGGTTCGTTTACAGGCGCGGTAAACGACAAAACAGGTCATTTTGAAGCGGCCAATGGCGGAACCCTTTTTTTGGATGAAATCGGAAACCTCAACTACGAATTACAAGTACAACTATTGCGAGCTTTGCAGGAACGTAAAATAAAACCCGTGGGAAGCAATAAGGAAATTGAGGTGGATATTCGCGTAATTACGGCCACCAATGAGGATTTGGAAGAAGCGGTAAAACGAGGTGATTTCCGCGAAGATCTTTTTCATCGTTTGAACGAATTTTCCATTCGTATGCCAAACCTCAGCGACAGAAAAGAAGATTTGATGCTTTTGGCCAATCATTTTTTACAAAAAGCAAATCGCGAACTCGAAAAAGAAATTTTGGGCTTTGACGACGATGTACTGGAAGCTTTTCAGCGTTATTCATGGCCCGGAAATTTGCGCGAACTTCAAAATGTGATCAAGCGCGCGGTTTTGCTCACACAGGAAAAATTTATTCCGCTGAAGTCATTGCCGGTTAAAATTGCCACCGCGCAAACCGTCACTGCCAATGCGTATAATTTGTTCAAAAGTAAAAATGAACAGGAAATGCTTTTAGATGCTTTGGAAAAATCAAACGGAAATAAAAGTAGGGCTGCACGGATTTTGAAGGTAGATCGCAAAACACTTTATAACAAATTGAAGCAATACGGGATTAAACTTTGAAATTCAAAATTCAAAGTTCAATGTTCCGGGTTGTGATATCGTCTTCCGTGGTTCAAAATTTGAAGTTCAAACCCGCGGCCTGCTATTTCTATAAGGCCCAAAAAAACCTTGCAGGAATTCAAAACCCTTAACCCTTACCTCACAACTCCTTTTGAAGTTCTTCGAAAATCCCCTTCATTTTCTTTGTGATTTTTTCCACCAATAATTTCACGTGCGCTTCACTCAAACGATGAAAATCTGCTTTTTCCAACTCTTCCAAGTCTGGAATTACCGATTTGATTTTCAATTGTTTGAACATAGGCAGCATTTTATGGGCAGTTTCTGAAATAGCCGAAATCGCACCTTTTTCCGCAAAATGCCCAAGTGCTTTTATATTTTTTCTATTGCTATCGATAAATGCCCGAAGAATTCCGTTCAACGCATTGCTATCTTCTTGGGTGAAAGTCTTTACCTCGGTCAGATCATAAAATTTGTTGGGTTGAATTTCCGAACGATTATTTTGGGAATGATTGTGAATCGTTTTCAACCCCAAGGTTTTTCCAATAAGGTCAATCAATTCACTGGGTCGATAAGGTTTTATCAGGTTTCCTTTAAAGCCTTTTTCCAAATATAAATTCCTGTGGACATCGGTTCGTCCGGAAAGTGCAATGATTGGAATATCGGCTGTTTTTGAAGATTGTTTTAATTTTCGAATCAATTCAAACCCATTCATTTTTGGCATTTGAATGTCTGTGAGGATTAAATCAAAATGTTTTTCATGAATCATTTTTACAGCAATCAACGGATTTTTTGAGGTTTCAAAATAAATTCCGGCTTGCCGAAGAATTTCACTGGTTAGAGCCAATTCCGAGGCTTCATCGTCGATTACCAAAATTCTTTTGTCCAAGGTTTCTTCAAAACCAAGCGATTCTGGTTTCTCGGAATTTTCTGGGGAAAATCTATTCTCCGATAATTCAACCGGAAGCGAAATGATAAACGTGCTTCCTTCCCCGAGTTTGCTTTTGAGCTGCAAGCTTCCGTTGAGCAATTCCGTCAACTTTTTGGTGATCGCCAGTCCCAATCCGAATCCGCCATATTTGCGTTCTATAAAACCTCCCGCTTGCGAGAATTCTTCAAAAATTGCTTCTTGCTGTTCTTTGGCAATTCCAATTCCCGAATCGGAAATTTGAATTTTTAGTATATGTTTTTGTGATTTTTCTTGTAACCAAGCGCTAACTTCAATTTTTCCTTTTTCGGTGAATTTATAAGCATTGCTGATCAAATTCACCAATATTTGTTGCATCCGGAATGGATCACTGACAATTTGCCGATCGAGGTTTTTTGAAAATTCGGTGATTATCTGAAGATTCTTCGGATCATTTGCAGGAATATTTTGTTCCAAGGTTTCTTGAATCAGATTTTTCGGGTTGAAGGGTAATTTTTCAACCATCATTTTTCCAACTTCAAGTTTTGAAAGGTCCAGCAAATCATTCACCAAGCGCAAAATATAACCGGAAGATTTTTTGAGATGATCCAAATAATGTTCCTGTTGGTCGTTCAGCGGTGTGTTTTTCAATAAATCCGAATAACCGGTAATGGTATTCAAAGGCGAACGCAAATCATGGCTCACCGCAGCCATCATTTGTTCGCGGCCCTTCAACAAAGATTCCGCGAAATTTTTGGAATGTTCCAATTCCTGTCGGTATTTTTGGCTTCGGTTCGTATCCCGAACGATTAAAACCACAAAAATCAACACGGTTAAAACGGCAACAACGGCCACCAAAGCGATGAGGTTGGAAGTATGTTCCAACCTGCGTTGTGATTCAGTTACCTGCGCAACAGATTTCTGCACTTCTTCCTGTTCTATTTCCGACCGAATATTCCGCAACTGACTGGAAATTTGGCGGTCATTTTCCAACAGTTCATTTTCCTTTTCGGTAATCGTACTTTGATAGCGGCGTTCTTCGACATCCAAATTGAGCAAAATATTTTTCATCGATCGGAACAAGGAATCTACTTTTGGTTGTCCCACTTCTTGCGAACGTTCATACTCTTTCACCCGTCGCAACAATTCCTGCACTTTCGGACCCAAATCTTCCAAGTTTTCGGGATAATCGGGCTTTTTTGCCTGTTTTTGCTTTATCCGCAATTTTTCCATAACCCGGGCGTAATAACTTTCGGTTTCGCCTTTTTCGCGAATGGCAAGCAATTCCTTTAAATTTTCTTCTTTCAACGCCAATAATCGGGTAATACTATCCAATTCCGCCCGAACATTTTTCTCGTGGTACATTTTCTTCAAGGAATCGATCAGCACGACAATAGTGTCAATTTCCGCATTGAATTTCGGCAACAAATCGGGATTCGTATTTTGGATAATATCGCGGGAAATTCCCTCGGCAACATATAGATTGGTTACCGCTTCACTGATCAGGAACAATTTTTCATTGTTGGCATTGCCAATTTTGTTTGCTTCGGTGATGCTCACAATTTGCCTATACACCACCCACACCGCAAAAACGGCAAAAGCGGTTATCAATAAATAACCGATCAAAACTTTATAGGTAATGGACTTTTTGGCGCTTTTCATATTGTAAAATGAATCGATAAAAATAGAAATGGCGCAACCAATTCTCCTTAAAGATAAGATAAATAAAAATAAACACCGTACCTTTGCCTCATTATCTCAAAGGGGTGTCCTCAATACTATTGTGGACTGAGATTATACCCAACGAACCTGGGCGGGTCATGCCGCCAAGGGAAAACGAAGCTGCTTTTGCATCTTCATTGCGCACTCCTGATTTGCCTTTTTAGGCTTTTCGGGATTTTTTTTAATATTCAACCAGAATAACCGCCCCTTTTATTCGTAAAAAAACTACGAATGAAAACCTTTTTGCTCTTTACAAGTTTTTTAATTTTCTGCTACAACACTAACGCTCAAGTTTTACTCAGCGGAAAAGTTTCGCGCGGGGAAAACCCTATTTTTGGCGCAAGCGTTTCCGTGAAAGGAACCACGTTGGGAACCCAAACCGATTCCCTAGGAAATTATTCACTTTCCTTGGAAAAAGGAACTTACACGATTGTGTTTTCCTACGGAAACAAAAAAGAAATCACGCTGGAACTAACCGAAAATCAAGTCCTAAATGTCGATTTGGGAAATGTGCAGGAAAATTTGGAAACGGTTTTTATCACCGCGGTTCATGTCGATGAAAACGATCCGATTGCCCATAGCAACATGACGCATCAAGAAATTGCTAAACGAAATTTGGGGCAAGACATCCCAATTTTGATGGAATATATGCCATCGGTGGTAACAACCAGCGATGCCGGCGCCGGCGTGGGTTATACGGGAATGCGCGTGCGCGGAAGCAATGCAATGAACATCACCATCAACGGAATTCCGTACAATGATTCCGAAAGTCAAGGCGCTTTTTGGGTGAATTTAGGCGATATCGCTTCTTCGGTTGAAAGCCTGCAACTGCAGCGCGGCGTGGGAACTTCCACCAACGGAGCGGGAGCATTTGGTTCCAGTCTGAACATGGAAACCCAATCCTATCAAGAAGAAGCTTTTGCTTCGGTGGCCAATAGTTTTGGATCTTTCAACACGCACAAACATACCGTGGAAATTGGAACGGGATTGCTGAACGATCATTGGGCTTTTTCCGGAAGACTTTCAAAAATTGCCAGCGATGGCTATATCGATCGCGCTTCAAGCGATTTAAAATCTTACTTTTTGCAAGGGGTTTATGTCGATGAAAATACGCAAATAAAAGCCTTGACTTTCGGTGGAAAAGAACGCACTTATCAGGCTTGGTTCGGCATTGACGAAGATCGACTTCGAAAAGATAGGACGTTTAATCCCGCCGGAATGTACACCGATGAAAATGGCATTGTAAAATTCTACGATAACCAAACGGACAATTATCAACAAGATCATTTTCAGTTGCTCTGGAATCAAAAATACAGTGATTTTTGGTCCTCCAATATTGCGTTGCATTATACGATGGGCGAAGGATATTATGAAGAATATGAAGAAGATGCCGTTTTGGAAGAATATGGTTTAGAACCTTTTACTGCGAATGGCGAAGGAATTTCCACTTCTGATTTGGTGGACCGCAGTTGGCTCGACAATGATTTTTATGGAACGGTTTTCAGCATAAATTATAAAAAAAATACTGTTGACGCGCTTTTTGGTGGCGGTTGGAACAAATATGTCGGTGACCATTTTGGGGAAGTGATTTATACGCGTTTTGCACAAAACAATGATCCGTACGAACCCTATTATTTCAACACCGGGTATAAAACCGATTACAATTTCTTCGGAAAAATAAATTGGAATTTCAGCAAGAAATTCACGGTTTATGGCGATTTACAACTCCGCGGAATCCATTACAAAACCGAAGGTCCCTTGGCCGATGGAAGCGAATTGTTGGTGAACGACCGCTTTTTCTTTTTCAATCCGAAAGCGGGAATTACGTATGCGCCAAATTCGAAAAACCAATTCTATTTTTCATTTGCCCGCGCGCACCGCGAACCAAACCGAACCGATTATGAAAATGCGGAAGGAAAAAAGCCGTTGGCCGAAGAATTGAACGATTTTGAACTCGGTTGGCGTTTCGATAGAAAAAAATTCAAGTTGAATGCCAATTTGTATTATATGCGCTACCAAAATCAATTGGTAATGACCGGTGCGATTGATGAAGAAGGCGCGCCAATTCGTGAAAACAGCGGAAAAAGTTATCGCTTTGGATTGGAAGTGAACGCTGCGGTTCCGGTGTCAAAAAAAATAATGTTGCGCCCAGGTTTCACCTTTAGCAGAAACCAAAATATTGATTTTGTTTCCTCTTTCGATGGGGAACTAAAGGATTTTGGCGACACCGAAATTTCTTTTTCACCATCAATCGTCGCCAGTAATATCCTAGAATACAATCCGTTTGAAAATTTGCAACTTGCTTTGCTTTCAAAATTTGTGGGCGAACAAAATATGAGCAATATTGAAGCCGAAGCTGCGATTTTGGAAAGCTATTTCATCAATAATTTCAGCATCAATTACACATGGAAAAAAGCATTATGGACGAAAGAAATCGTTTTCACCGGTCTGGTGAATAATATTTTTGACGTGGAGTATGTTTCCAACGGCTATTATTTCAGTTACGATGTGGAAGATCCTTCCTATCCAAGCGGATTTCAAACCGTGGAAGGCGCGGGCTATTATCCGCAGGCGGGAATTAATTTTTTGGTTGGTGCGACCCTACGTTTTTAAGAAACCATTCTTGAACAGATT
>DASSWN010000110.1:0-5096 GCA_035704905.1 Flavobacteriaceae bacterium | reverse complement strand
AGGAAGATTAAGAAAAGATAAAAGTATTTCATATAAAAAGGCTGTTATCGAGAAAATTGAATGATATCAATGCTTTTTTAAGGGGATAAAAAAAGATTGGATGAAACAATCTACAAAGGGTGTTTGATCTTAAACAAATGTAAAAATTTATTTTACATTAACAAAATTTTACAAAATCATAGTTGCCTTTTTGTAAAAATAATTGAATTGGGAAATATTTTTGTGGTTTTTAATATTGATCATTAACTAATCAGAACCACAGATAAGGAGCGTTTTACTCAGGGTTTTTCTTTCCCCCAAAAAGTCGTTCGAAAAACCCTTTCTTTTTCTTTTTATCGAATTTCTTTTTTTCATCATCTTTTCCATCGAAAAGACGGTCGAAAAACCCGGGGCGTTTTGATGGTTCGCAATCCAACACAGCAACAACTTCTTCCGATGGCTCTTCAAATTTTGCATGGGTGATATCTTCGAAATAAGGGTCGGCGTTCATTTTTTGCAACAATTTTGCAAATAATGGCAAAGCGGCGTTCGCGCCTTGGCCAATGGCCGTGTTGCTGAACCCAATGCGGTGATCGTCGTTGCCCACCCAAGTGACCGTGACCAATTTGGGCATCACCGAAACAAACCACGCATCTTTGTTGTTTTGGGTGGTGCCGGTTTTTCCTGCGATGTCGTTGTTCAAATGATAACGGCTGCGCAGTCGTCGCGCGGTTCCTTCATTTACAGTGGTTTGCAGTATTTCCACCATTAATTGCCGTGTTCTTTCCGAAAATGCGGGTTCTGCTTTTGGTTGTGCTTCGCGTTCAAAAATTACCATACCGGTTTTGTCCTCGATTTTGGTGATATAAAATGGAACGGAAATTTGGGCCTCGTTCACAAAGCCGGTGTAGGCTTTCGCCAATTCCTGTACACTCATCGCAACGGTCCCCAAGGCAATGGAGGGCACTTTTTCGATGTGGCTGTTAATTCCCATTTCCCGCGCTTGGGCAATGACATTTTCGATTCCGGTTTGGCGCAAAACCTTTACCGCAATGGTATTGATGGAACGGCTTAGCGCAAACTCCATGGAATATTCCAATTCTTGGTCGTAATTATCGCCCGCATTGGTCGGAGTCCAATTGTCAAAATCGACATAGGTGACCGGTTTGATGGGATAATGGGTGCAAGGGTCGATTCCTTTTTCCAACGCCGCAGTGTAAACAATAGGTTTGAAAGCTGAGCCCACTTGGCGCTCACTATGGCTCACGTGATCGTATTTGAAATAGCTGTGATCGATTCCGCCGATGTACGCACGAACCGCCCCGGAAGCAGGATCCACAGCGATCATTCCCACATTTAGCAATTTCAAATAATGGCGTAAACTGTCGATACTCGAAGCGGTTTGAACGGAATCGCCCTGCCAATAAAAAAGTTCCATTTCTTTTTCCACTTGCATCGAATCCATGATTTGCGCTTCGTTGAGCCCTTGTTTTTTTAATGTGGAATAACGCGGGGAATTTTTGATAGCATCTTCCAGAATTGCTTCATTCGTGAACCACGGCGCGTGTTTTCCGTATGCTTTCTCATATTGCGTTTGCAAATTCGACATATGTTCGCGCATGGCTTCTTCGGCCAAAACTTGCATTTTGTAATCGAGTGTGGTGTGGATTTTTAATCCGTCGGTATAAATATTGAAATCCCCATTGAGGTCCTTCAGAATATCGAGCGTTTGCTGTTTTACTTCTTCGCGAAAATAAGGCGCCAAGCCTTTGTTGTGCGAAAACGATTGATAATCGAGTTGAATGGGCTGCTGCGACGCCATTTCTTCTTTTGCTTTGCTGATGTAGCCATATTTTTCCATTTGGTGCAACACCACATTTCGGCGCATTTTGCTGCGTTCTGGAAACAATTTTGGGTCGTAACTGTAATTTGCTTTCAGCGTGCCCACCAGCGTTGCGGCTTGTGTCAACGACAATTCACTGGTCGGAATGTTGAAAAATTTTCGTGCGGCGCTTTCAATTCCGTAAGTATTTCCGCTGAAGGGAACCGTGTTGAAATAAAGCTCCAGGATTTCTTTTTTGGAATAAATATCTTCGATGCGTTCCGCAATGATGCTTTCGCGCAATTTGTTGATGACGATGCTGCCGTAGCCGTAATCTTTTCTTCCAAAAAGATTTTTTGCCAGTTGAAGCGTGATGGTGCTTCCGCCACCGGCTGACTCGTCCGAAAGCAGAATGGTTTTAAAAAAAACGCGCAACAAACTAATATTGTCCACGCCGTCGTGTTCATAGAACCGAATGTCTTCTGTGGCAATCAGTGCATTGATGAGGTGCTGGGGCATTTCCTCAAAAGGAATCGATTGGCGGTCCAGAAAATAATATTTCCCGATAAGTTTCCCATTTCGGCCCACTACTTCGGTGGCCTGACTTTGTTTTAGGTCGGTCAAGCGTTTTTTGGTCGGGATTTCGCCAAAAGCGCCCAAATAAATACTTGCGAACAGCACCAAAAAAAACAAAACGGCAAGCCCAATTGCGATGCTCGGCCATTTCACCCAGGGTTTTCTGATTAATTGTTTGATTTTCTTCCTCATAAAGTTGCAAAGAAACAATTCTTGGGCCAAAACGAATTTAGTTTAGCATCTTTTTAACGGACAAACAATAATCAATATTTGAATTATGTCCGTTCTTGGTTGCTTGCATTATTTTTAAAAGGTTAAATCCATGCAAAATCAATTTATTGACCCATAAATCCAATAGCTTCTGATTACCTTTAAGGCCAAGAAATTTAAAAAATAAAAATTCAACATGAGAAATTTAAAATCCAAAACTGCATTGATCACCGGCGGAACCAAAGGAATTGGCTACGGAATAGCCGAAGCGCTCATTAAAGAAGGGACAAATGTGGTGTTGACCAGCAGATCGCTCACATCCGCGGAAAGCGCTGCGGATCAGTTGAACGAAATCGGCGGTGCAAAAGCCATGGGACTGAAAGCAGATGTCCGTAATTTGATCGATCAGCAAGAAGCCGTTCGGCAAGCTGTGGAAACTTTCGGTTCGTTGGACTTTGTGATTGCCAACGCCGGGCTTGGGCATTACGCGCCCATTGAGGAACTCACCGATCATCAATGGCAGGAAACCATCGACACAAATTTGACAGGGGTTTTCTACAGCATTAAAGCTTCGGTGGAAGAATTGAAAAAATCAAAAGGATATTTCATTACGATTTCCAGCTTGGCGGGCACGAATTTTTTTGCAAACGGTGCGGCGTACAATGCGAGCAAATTTGGCGTAACCGGTTTCACCCAAGCCGTGATGTTGGATTTGCGGCAACACGACGTAAAAGTTTCGACAATTATGCCCGGATCGGTGGCGAGCCATTTCAATGGGAACGAACCTGGGGAAAAAGACGCTTGGAAAATCCAACCCGAAGACATTGGTGAATTGGTGGTCGATTTGTTCAAAATGGAAGCGCGGAGTTTGCCGAGCAAAATTGAGATCAGACCGAGCAAACCACCTATAAAGTAGTGATCAGTGTTCAGTAATCAGTTTGCAGTTTAAAAAAAACCTCAATTAACCGATCCTCAATTAACCAGTTATCCAAGATAACTTTTTAAAATTTTGTTTTTGGATTGGTGTTTTAAGCGGCGAATTCCTTTTTCGCGGATTTGCCGAACGCGTTCGCGGCTCAAATCAAAAGTGTCACCAATTTCTTGCAAAGTCATTGCTGGTTGGTCTCCGATTCCGTAATTCAAACGGATTACGTCGGCTTCTCGCTGCGAGAGGGTTTCCAAGGCACGATTGATTTCGATGCTCAGCGAATCGTGCATCAAATCGTTATCGGGATTGGGCGATTCGCCCGAACTCAACACGTCGTATAAATTGGACTCGTTTTCACCTTCGCGAAAAGGTGCGTCCATGGACAAATGCCGTCCCGAATTTTTCACGGCTATTTTCACCTGTACAACTGTCATATCCAATTCCTTGGCGATTTCTTCCGCCGATGGTGGCCGTTGAAAAGTTTGTTCCAAATGGGAAAAAGCTTTGTTTATTTTGTTGATGACCCCGATTTTGTTCAAAGGCAAACGCACCACGCGCGATTGTTCCGCCAAAGCTTGCAAGATCGATTGACGAATCCACCACACGGCGTACGAAATGAACTTGAAGCCGCGGGTTTCGTCAAAACGTTTGGCGGCTTTTACCAAGCCCACATTTCCTTCGTTGATCAAATCGGGCAATTTCAAGCCTTGGTTTTGGTATTGTTTCGCCACCGAAACCACAAACCGTAAATTGGCATTGGTCAGCTTTTCCAAAGCCAATTGGTCGCCCTCCCGGATTTTTTGTGCCAATTCCACTTCTTCATCGGCTGTGATCAAACCTACTTTGCTAATGTCTTGAAGGTATTTATCCAACGATTTCGATTCTCGGTTGGTGACCTGTTTGGTGATCTTAAGTTGTCTCATATTGTCTCTCTGATCTGCTGTTTAAATAATTTCACATTATACAACATAATCGGGAATTTTCCAAATATTTGATGAATTATTTCGCTTTAGAAACAAAATATTATCAATAAAAAAAACGGATCGAAAAAAAAATCGATCCGTTTTTCATATAAAATGGGGGGAGGATTATTTTATTTCCACCACTTCCAGGTCGAAAATCAACTCTTTTCCGGCTAACGGATGGTTCGCATCGACCACGATTGCGTCTTCTTTTACTTCGGCAACCCGCAATTGGCGCTCAGTGCCGTCAGGATTTTTGGAAACAAGTCCCATCCCAACTTCGGGCTTGATTTCGGGTGGTAATTGTTCTTTTTTCACTTCTTGAAAAAGCGAATCGTTCACTTCGCCATAGGCTTCGTCACAAGGAATGGTCACGGTTTTTTTCTCGTTCACCTTCATATCGATGACGCCTTTTTCAAAACCGGGGATCAATTGTCCTTGCCCCAAGGTGAATTCGATAGGCTCGCGTTCCAACGAACTGTCGAATACCTGGCCGTCGGCCAATTTTCCGGTGTAATGTACTTTTACGGTGTCATTCTGCTTTACTTGACTCATAATGTTTGTTTTTCAATTTTAAAAATATTGGAAAAAGAACCGTCGCCCGTTTTTCCAGTGAGTT
>DASSWN010000044.1:0-6941 GCA_035704905.1 Flavobacteriaceae bacterium | reverse complement strand
TTGAAAATCAAGAACCCGTTTTAAAAAGATTTCTGTTATATTGGTTCCCAATTCTCGCGGCAGTGTATTTATTGGGTCCAGGAAAATGGTTCGGGCATACGTGGCTTCGTGAAAATTTCGTTCCACATACAAATTTTGTGGGAATTGTCGGACTTCTATTTTGCGTTTCCGGCGTTTTAATTTTGTGTTGGTCGCGGTATTTACTGGGCGCCAATTGGAGTTTGTCGGTTCAAAGAAAAGTGGGTCATGAACTTGTTCAAAAAGGAATTTATGGCAGCATTCGACATCCAATTTACACCGGATTGTTGTTGCTATTTATTGGTAATGCCATAATAGTCGGCGATTATCGAGCAATTTTGGCGGTTCTCATCGTTTTTCTTTCCTTGTGGTTCAAAATTAAAAAGGAAGAGGAGTTGCTATCTGAAACATTTGGTGATACATATATTGATTACAAAAATCGCACAAAAGCATTAATTCCTTTTTTAATTTAAATTGAAATTTTTTACTTCAAAAAAAGCATTGAGTCGGAACCAGTTCGTTCAATACGCCATTCGTTCCGCGTCCAATTTTATAAAAATAAACAACAAAATCGTGAATCCCCATAACGCGGATCCGCCATAGCTGAAAAATGGAAGGGGAATTCCTATGGTTGGCAAAATTCCGGTTACCATACCAATATTCACCAAAAAATGAATAAAAAGTATTCCAACCACGCTATAACCATAAATTCGTTTAAACTGGGTTTTTTGTCGTTCTGCAAGATAAACCAGCCGTAACAGAAAAGCCACAAAAAGTACGATGATAATTGAACTGCCAACGAAACCCCATTCTTCGCCAACGGTACTAAAGATATAATCGGTGTGCTGCTCTGGCACAAAATTTCCTTTGGTTTGGGTGCCTTGTGTCCATCCTTTTCCCGTCCAGCCACCGCTTCCTATCGCAATTTCACTTTGTTTGGTGTTGTAACCAATTCCCTGCGGATCGACTTCGCGACCCAAAACAATATTGAACCGATCGCGGTGCCGTTGTTCAAAGACATTGTGAAAAATAAAATCCACGGAAAAAACAAAAATAATTCCGGTGATGCCTACTAGAATCCATTTTAATAAATTCCGTTTTCCATCTTTCAATAGTAATAAAGCAATTAAAACAAAAATCCCACCCGAAACCCAAAAAGGACCGTTTAAAAGAGTGGTAACGAACAAGACGATCATCAACAAGCCCACCACGAGATATCCCAACGAAAGTCCCTCGCGATAAAGTGGAAAAAAGAAGGCTATATATACTAAAGCACTACCGGCGTCGGGTTGGGGCAGAACGAGCAGAGCCGGAATTAGGATAATAAGAAAAGCTTTGAGTTGGTGTGAAATGGTCTTTATATTGGTTTGAATATCGCTTAAGTATTTCGCCAAGGCGAGGCCGGTTGCGGCTTTCGCGAATTCAGTTGGCTGAAAATTCATAAATCCCAAGTCGTACCATGAGGTCGCACCGGAAATTTTCTTTCCAAAAAAGAAAAGTCCCGCCAAAGAAAGCAAGGAAAGAACATAGATCACGCTGGAAAAGCGTTCGTAAAATTTGGCTTCAATGGAAAGGATAATCACGATCAAAATCATGCTGAGCCCAATCCACAGTCCTTGTTTCACATAAACCTGACTGAAGTCGAAGCCATCCACTGCATTTTCCGTATAAGAAGCCGAATAGATGTTGACCCATCCAAAACCCACCAAACATAGGAAAAGAAGAATGCTCAACCAGTCGATATTGGTAATACTTCGGCTCATTATTGATTAATTTTAAATTCTTCGGAGCTATATCTTTTGGCATATTCTTCTTCCAAACTATGTGAAAGTATCCATTCTTCGCGTTGGGTTTGTTCGACTTTTCCTGTTAAATATTTTTCAATCAGCAAACTGGCGATTCGTCCTGCATATCGCGATCCCCAATATCCGTTTTCCACAAAAACCGAAATGGCTATTTTCGGATCATCTTTCGGGGCGAAAGCAATGAAAATGGAATGATCTGTCAATTGAACGGTTTTCCCGTCGATAACCGTTTTATTTTCCGCAGTTCCTGTTTTTCCGCATATTTCTATTCCCGGAACTTGCAGAAACCGTGCGGTTCCATAATTGTACACATCATACATTCCCTGAACTATTGGATCGAAATATTTGCTATCAATAGTTGTAAACTGCTTACTTGTAAATTTTTCAATATGAATGGGTTCACCTTCAATTGCTTTTAGCACGTGCGGCGTATAATACCAACCTCGATTTGCTATTGCCGCGGTAACATTGGCCAATTGAATGGGTGTTACCAAAATTTCCCCCTGGCCTATGGCATTGGAAATGGTGGCCGGTGCGTACCATTTGTAGGTTGGATATCGGTACTTCCGGTTGTAATATTCGGCATCGGGGATTTTCCCTTTTCGTCCAATGGGGAGATCGTAGCCCAAGAAATCGCCGAGACCAAAACTTTCCAAATGTTTCTCCCAAGCGTTTATTCCAGCTTGTGGCGAATCGAATTTTTCGATGATTTTCAAATAAGTTTGGGCGAAATATGAGTTGCAGGAAAGGGCAACCGCTTGACGCAAATCCAATGGACTGAAATGGCTGTGACAAGCCATAAATGCCCGGGGAGAGGAACCGTACCGATATCCATTATAGCATGAAAATTTATCGGAAGGAACAATAACGCCTTCTTGCAAAGCAATTAGCCCGGTTAGTGCTTTGAAAGGCGAGCCGGGCGGGTACATCGCAAGCAAACTTCGATCGAACAGTGGTTTTGAAATCGTATCGTACCACAAACGCGTGAAATTTTTGGAACGTTTTCTTCCCACCAAAATGGACGGGTCATAACTTGGGGCGGTTACCAAAGAAAGTATTTCCCCTGTTTGTGGTTCGATTGCGACAATTCCCCCACGTTTGTTTTGCATCAGTTTTTCAGCATAGGCCTGTAATTGAATATCCAGTGTCAGGGAAATATCTTTTCCTTTTTCGGGAAGCGTGTCGAATTCCCCGTTTTTATAAGGTCCAATATCCCTGTTAAAACGGTCTTTCTGAATATACCGAACCCCTTTTACACCGCGCAACAATTTTTCGTAATACTGCTCAACACCCTGGCGGCCTATGAGATCACCGGATAAATAATACGGGTTTTTGTTGATGATGGCGTTGTTCACTTCGCTGATATATCCCAATACGTTCGCGGCACAATCGACTTCGTAATCGCGCAGGGCCCTTTTCTGAATATAAAATCCTTCGAATTTCCACATTTTTTCTTGCAGATAGGCATATTCGTCTTTTGTCAATTTTGAAACGATAACGGAAGGCAATCTCGGGGAATAAATTTTTGCTTTGTCCAACTGTTTCACCAATTGTTCGGGTGTGATTTTCAGGAGGTTTGCGAATTCCAAGGTGTCAAATTCGGCGACTTCACGCGGAATGGCCATAATATCATAAGAAGGCTGGTTCGAAACCAAAAGGGTTTGGTTTCGGTCGTAAATAAAACCGCGCTGGGGATAATCATAGAGGATTTTCACGGCATTGTCCATCGACAATTCCCGAAAGGAAGAATTAACAACTTGAAGATAAAAAAGCCTTCCGATAAAAATGGTTCCGATCAGTACCGTCACTATAGGGAACAACAATTTTCTCATGGCGCTTTCTTTCTGAAAAGGATCATTGTGAATAGGATTAAAAGAATGGTGAATATCCCCGAATACAACGTTTTTTTCAAGATTAAAAGTATATGGTCAAGGTTGAAAATTTCCAACGAAAACAAGATCAAATGATGTATGAAAACCATAAAAAGAATATACACAAAACGTTCTCCAAAAGCCGTGGTTTGAAATTTTAGGGTTTGATGATCGTACGCAATTCCAAACGAAAATCGCAGCGCAAGTGGCCTTAAATAGGCAATTACCAAACATGCCGCTGCATGTACGCCACCACTATCCTGAAAAAAATCAACGGTTAATCCCAGTAAAAAACTTAAGAACAGAACTTTTATTTGACTCAAATTAACAGGCAGCAAAATGACGAAAAGAATATACAAATAGGGGTTTATATAACCTAAAAAATTTACATTGCATAAAATGAACACTTGCAGAAGCACAAGAAAAACAAAACGGAAACTATTTGAAAGCAACGTCTTATTCATCTTTTTGATCTAATTTTAGAAGTTCCTCCTTATTGTTGTTTTCAATAATATAGACATAACCAATATTGGTCATGTCATTGAAAAGTTGCACATCAATGTCATAATAATTGTCATCTTTGTTCAAATGATAATTGCGAACGATGCCCACCGGAATTCCTTCCGGAAAAATAAAAGATTTTCCACCGGTGATAACGGTATCGCCTTTTTGCACATCGGCAATTTTGGGCACATAAGTTAGTTGCACCACATTTGGGTCTTCGCCATTCCAAACCAAAGTCCCATAATGATTCGATTTTTTTAGACGTACATTAATGGCGGAGTTGCTGTTTAAAATAGAAAGGACACGGGTGTAATTATTGCTGGTTTCTTCTACAATGCCCACAATCCCTTGGCTGGTAATGACGCCCAAATCACCTTTAATACTATCGTTTTCACCACCATTCAGCAAAAGATAATTATCCATTTTGGAATAATTGTTCGAAATGACTTCGGCCGAATAAACTGTATAGGGACTATCGTAAGAAATCGAATCAATTTGAATGGAAACGGAATCGTAGGCCCTTTTTTCATATAAAAGGGAACGCAAACGTTCGTTTTCCCGGATCAGGCGTTCATTGTATTCGCCGAGGTCCAAGTAGGAGCCAACATCGTTGGCCCAATCGTATAATCCACCTGTGATAAAATTTGCCGAACTAACAAATTTACTCTTGTGGTAGGAATGCGATTGAATGGTCAGAAAAAGGGAAAGGGAAAGCAGCAACAAAAAAAATATAGTATTCTTATACTTGATAAGAAAATTGATTATTTGCTGCATCGGTCAACATCTATTTGATCAAAATTCCTTTATACCTGCCAATATTTTTCAAAGTGATTCCGGTTCCGCGAACGACTGCCCGCAGAGGGTCTTCCGCAATATAGACCGGCAAATCTGTTTTTAACGAAAGCCGTTTGTCCAGTCCGCGCAGCATCGATCCGCCGCCGGCAAGGTAAATCCCCGTGTTGTAAATATCGGCAGCGAGTTCCGGTGGGGTTTGCGACAGGGTTTCCATCACCGCATCTTCAATTCGAAGTATTGATTTGTCCAAAGCTTTGGCAATTTCGCGATAAGAAACTTCCACCTGTTTGGGTTTCCCCGTAAGCAGGTCGCGTCCTTGTACGCACATATCTTCTGGTGGCACTTCCAAATCTTCCGTGGCCGAACCGATCTGGATTTTTATTTTTTCTGCAGTGCGTTCCCCAACATACAAATTGTGCTGGGTTCGCATATAATAAATAATATCGTTGGTAAAAACGTCGCCTGCAATTTTAATTGATTTATCACAAACAATTCCGCCAAGGGCAATAACGGCAATTTCGGTAGTTCCCCCACCAATATCAACGATCATATTTCCTTTCGGCTGCATAATGTCCACGCCAATCCCTATCGCGGCGGCCATCGGTTCGTGAATCAAATACACCTCTTTCCCGTTCACACGTTCGGCACTTTCTTTCACGGCGCGCATTTCAACTTCTGTAATTCCGCTCGGAATACAAATTACCATTCGCAACGCCGGTGCAAAAAGTCGTTTTTTCAATGCCGGAATTTCTTTGATGAACATACTGATCATTTGTTCGCTCGCATCGAAATCGGCTATGACGCCATCCTTCAGCGGACGCACGGTTTTGATATTCTCATGGGTTTTCCCTTGCATCATGGCCGCTTCTTTTCCCACGGCAATAATTTTTCCGGTGGTTCGGTTTATCGCAACAATGGAAGGGCTGTCAACCACAACTTTGTCATTGTGGATTACCAAGGTGTTGGCAGTGCCCAGATCGATGGCGACTTCTTCAGTCAAAAAATCAAAAAATCCCATAAGTTGCGTTCGTGTATTTGTGGGTGGTTCGTAAAATATGAAAGTTCCATGATAATTTAATTTGGTGTTTTTTGGGACATTTCAGCACTTCTAAATCAAAAATATAAAATTAATGTTTAAAATGCCGTGTGCCAGTCATTACCATGGAAATATTTTGGGCATTACAGTAATCGATGCTCAATTGATCTTTAATGGAACCACCAGGTTGTATAACAGCCGAAATGCCCGCATTATGTGCAATTTCGACACAATCCGGAAATGGGAAAAATGCATCACTGGCCATTACGGTTCCCTTTAAATCGAACTGAAACGCATTGGCTTTCTCAATACTTTGGCGCAACGCATCCACTCTGGAGGTTTGCCCGGTACCACTAGCCAACAATTGCTGATTTTTAACCAAAACGATGGTGTTTGATTTTGTATGCTTGCAAATTCTGGATGCGAACAATAAGTCTTTCAACTCGTTTTCGGTAGGTTTATTGTTTGTGGAAAATTTCAAATCGCGAAGGATATCCGTTTTCGTATCACGTTCTTGCATCAAAACCCCGTTCAAACATGTGCGTACCGTTGTTTCCGAAAACTCGGTGTCTTTCAAAACCAATAAGATACGGTTTTTCTTTTTTGCCAAAATTTCAACTGCTTCTTGTGAAAACGATGGTGCAATCACCACTTCGCAGAACAATTGGTGAATTTCGGCAGCGGTTTCTGCTTCAATTTCAGCATTGGCAATCAGAATTCCCCCAAAAGCAGAAACGGGATCGGCCGAAAGCGCGTCTTTATAAGCTTGCAGAAGTGTTTCGCGTTGCGCCAACCCGCATGCATTGTTGTGTTTCAAAATTGCGAAAGTGGGATTTTCATTTTTGAATTCGTTCATCAAATTGACAGCGGCATCCACATCGAGCAAATTATTATAAGAAAGTGCCTTTCCGT
>DASSWN010000121.1:0-5446 GCA_035704905.1 Flavobacteriaceae bacterium | reverse complement strand
GACAATGTGAAAATTCCCGCCGACCACTTAATGGGCGAGGAAGGAAAAGGTTTCCAATATATTATGCAACATTTTGCTTTGGAACGTTTGATAATGGGAATCAACGCCCATGCCCGTTCTGAATATGCTTTGAATTATACCATTCAATATATGTCCGAACGCCAAGCTTTTGGCAAAACCATCGATAAATATCAGGCATTGCGCCATCGGGTTGCCGAAATGGCGAGCGAAATCGAAATGTGCAAAGAGTTCAATTATTCGGTGGCACAACGGTTGGATCAAGGCGTTTATGTGGTGAAAGAAGCCAGCATGTCTAAAATGTTGTCCACAAAAATGTCGGATGAAGTGATTTACAGTTGTTTGCAATTTTTGGGCGGCTACGGATACATGGAAGATTATCCTTTGGCACGACTTTCGCGCGACAGCCGATTGGGACCAATTGGTGGCGGAACTTCAGAGATTCTAAAAGAAGTCATCGCAAAAATGGTGATCGACAAAAAGGAATACAAACCTGCGGCGAAGTAAATTTTCAGACTGAAAAATTTATTTTAATTTGAAACAAACTTTCAAAAAATAGAGTATCTTTGCCCCTCAAAATTCCAAAAGAGAGGAGGTTATAAGCTATGTTAATAATACCAGTTAAGGACGGAGAAAATATAGATCGCGCGTTGAAACGCTTCAAGCGAAAATTCGATCGCACGCAAACGATGCGCCAGTTGCGCAAGCGCCAAGCATTCGTAAAGCCATCTGTTGAAAAAAGGGCACAAATGCAAAAAGCCCAATACATTCAGCACCTGCGAGATCAGGAAGGCATTTAATTTCATTCAATTCCCGCTTTTCAGCGGGAATTTTTTTTGTTTTGTCAGGTTATTTCTTCACGATTTTTTTCACCACTTGGCTTCCATTTTCCCCCGACAATTTTATAAAATAAATTCCCGAAACTAATGAACGCATATCAATTCGATTTGCTTCAGAAAAAGCATTTTGCAGTTTTTCACCATTTAAAGTAAAGATTTCCACGGCTTCGATCTCATAGGGACTTTTTATAAAAACAAAATCAGATGCCGGATTTGGAAAAACATTTATTTTTTCGGCAAAAAATTCTGTGGTGCCTAAAGAACAATCTCCCGAAAAGGAATAATTCCCATCGCAACACAAAGTCCAATTTGTGTAAAGACCTTGCCCATTTTCTGCATCTGTTGGGTTTGTTACTTGGATACAAACGAAAGATTGATCAAAATCCAGGTTCAAGTTATCAATATTAAGATCGCTTCCTTGCAAATTGACTGTCATTAGATCCCAATTACAGATCCCAATTACCCCTAGCTTGTACTATTTTGAGATTTGGGTTACTGCTCACATCAAGAATATTCACATAAATTACAATATTATCTATGTCCCCGTCTATATACAATTCCTCTAAATTATCAAGGAAAGTCAGGTCCAAAATATTGGGATAAGTTCCATTATAAAGATTGGCATGGGAAATATCCAAAATTCTAAGAGATTCAAAATCTTCCAAACCTATCAAATTTTCCAAATATCTATCTGAAAGATCCAAGGTCTGTACATTAATAATATCGGCAGTAAGTACTTCGCCATTCAACGTTCCATCGGAATCAATCCCTAAATCGAGCAAGGCTTGCTCGAAATTTGAATCGGGAATCGCTGTGGTTTGGGCTTGCATACCGCAAACCATAAAAATTGTAAAGATTATAAATGAAGTTTTCATAGGGTTTAAATTTTATCGAAAGACACTATTTTTGGAATCGGTCAACTACCTGAACTTGTGAGAAAAAATTTATAGCATCAAAAAGATTGGTTATATCAAATATAAGCATTAATTTTATAAAAATGAATCACATCATGTTAAATATATGGTTTTTCAAAGTAGAATGTTCAATATTTCCTAAGGAAAAGAAAGCTTGCTTATCATTTCCAATAAAAAACACTTAAAGATGGTCAATATTCCAAACACATAAACCGCTATCCCATAAAGTTTCTTAACTTTGTTGAACAAGCTTTTTCATGTCGATAAATAAGTTTTTGGAGTACCTGCTGTTCGAAAAAAAATATTCGAAACATACCCTTGCGGCCTACAAAAAAGACCTCGAAACTTTCTCCTTATATATTAAGGACACTTTTGAACAAAACGAAATTGATTCCGTCAATTACCCGCAAATCAGAAGTTGGATTGTTTCCTTGGTCGATAAAGGCCTTTCAAACCAAACAATAAACCGGAAAATTTCTTCTTTAAAAACCTATTACAAATTTCTTCTGAAAACCAAACAATTGGAGATTTCGCCTCTTGCGACACATAAGGCGTTGAAAACTGCCAAGAAAATACAGGTTCCGTTTTCAGAATTGGAAGTTGCCGAAGTCCTCAAAAATTTCGTCGCCGACAATTTTGAAGAAGCCCGGAACAAACTGATTGTCGAGTTGTTCTATTCCACAGGAATTAGACGTGCAGAACTCATTCATATTAAAATATCCGATGTGGACATTGGGGGCAAAAGCCTGAAAGTTCTGGGAAAAAGAAATAAGGAACGCATCATACCCCTACTGGAACCGATAGTCGTTTCAATAAAAACATACTTGGAATTCAGAAAACAGGGGAAAAATGCACAATCCGAAAACTATTTGTTGCTGACCAAAAAAGGCGTTAAATTAAATGAAAGTCTTGTGTACCGAATTATAAATGACTACTTTGGTCTTGTTTCCGGAAAGGTGAAAAGGAGCCCGCATATTTTGCGGCATAGTTTCGCCACGCACCTCCTGAATCAGGGCGCCGACATGAACGCGGTAAAAGAATTGTTGGGCCACGCTAGTTTGGCTTCAACCCAAGTTTATACGCACAACAGCATGGCGGAATTGAGCAAAGTTTATAAAGCGGCGCATCCCAGAAACACCAAAAGTTGAAATGTTTGTTTAATCCAAAATACAAGGAATATGAAAGTAAATGTGCAGTCACTCAATTTCAATGCAGATCAAAAGCTAATTGATTTCATTCAAGAAAAATTGGACAAACTTGAAACCTATTACGATCGCGTCATTGCGGCAGAAGTATATTTAAAAACACAAACCACAGGTGAACCGGAAAACAAAATCTCGGAAATCTTGTTGCGGATTCCCGGCGACGACATTATTGCGCAACGAACAAAAAAGACTTTTGAAGAAGGAATCGATGAGGTTATCGCCGCCCTTCGACGACAACTTCAAAAGCGAAAAGAAAAAACTAGCGTCCGCGCTTAAAAAAAAGCAAAATTTTGTTTGTGAAATAAATAAACTTTATATATTTGCAGTCCGTTAGAAATAGCGGACTTTTTTGTGGTTAAAAACAAAATAAAAGCCGATGTAGCTCAGCTGGCTAGAGCAGCTGATTTGTAATCAGCAGGTCGTGGGTTCGAGTCCCTCTATCGGCTCCAAAGAAGCCACTCCGCTGGAAATAGAGATGAAAAGATTTTGTTTCGGAGGTTATTTGGTCGACGTTCTTTGTAAAAAATAAGATTGATTTTTCAAATTTTGAATTCAAAAAGTTGAATTTTCAGTTAAGGGGAGATACTCAAGCGGCCAACGAGGACAGACTGTAAATCTGTTGTTTTTAACTTCGCAGGTTCGAATCCTGCTCTCCCCACTGTACGGTTTCAAGTTCAAGGTTTTTGGTTCAGGTTGCCAACCTTGAACTTTAAATTCGGAATTTTAAACTAAAAAATGCGGGAGTAGCTCAGTTGGTAGAGCGTCAGCCTTCCAAGCTGAATGTCGCCGGTTCGAACCCGGTCTCCCGCTCTGAAATTCCTGTCCCGCGTCGCAGCACGGGATAAACTCCGGGCAGGAATCTTTTTCATTCTTAAAATTGGTTCAAAAAGCCATTTTTTGAAAAAATGAAAAATTTTTCGCCGACGTAGCTCAGGGGTAGAGCGCTTCCTTGGTAAGGAAGAGGTCACGAGTTCAATTCTCGTCGTTGGCTCTATTTCGATTCCGCAACATTCAATTTTAAAAAAATTGAAGCAAGTTGGTGGAATTTTGGTATTGTATAAAATTGAACACTAATATATAACTAAGATTAAATAAGCAGTAATTATGGCTAAGGAAAATTATGACCGCTCCAAACCGCACCTTAACATAGGTACCATTGGACACGTAGATCACGGAAAAACAACTTTGACCGCGGCAATTACAAAAGTAATGGCCGATGCCGGTTATTCTCAGGCAAGTGCGTTCGATCAAATCGACAACGCTCCTGAAGAAAAAGAACGTGGAATCACCATTAACTCATCACACGTCGAGTACGCAACGGCAAACCGCCACTATGCTCACGTTGACTGTCCTGGTCACGCCGATTATGTGAAGAACATGGTTACCGGTGCCGCGCAAATGGACGGTGCTATCCTAGTGGTTGCCGCTACGGACGGACCTATGCCACAAACCCGCGAACACATCCTTTTGGGACGCCAAGTAGGTATTCCAAGAATCGTTACTTTCTTGAACAAAGTAGATTTGGTAGATGACGAAGAATTGTTGGAACTCGTTGACATGGAAGTACGCGATTTGCTTACTTTCTATGAATATGATGGTGACAACGGCCCTGTAATTTCAGGCTCTGCCCTTGGCGCTTTGAACGGGGAACAAAAATGGGTTGATTCTGTAATTGAATTGATGGCAGCTGTAGATGAATGGATCGAATTGCCAACGCGCGATGTCGACAAACCTTTCTTGTTGCCAGTAGAAGATGTATTCTCTATTACCGGTCGAGGAACTGTTGCTACAGGTCGTATCGAAACCGGTGTTGCCAATACAGGCGATGCTGTTGAAATTATCGGTATGGGCGCTGGAAAATTGACTTCTACCATTACAGGGGTTGAAATGTTCCGTAAAATTTTGGACCGGGGTGAAGCTGGGGACAACGTCGGTATCTTGTTGCGAGGTATTGAAAAAAGCCAAATTTCACGTGGTATGGTTATCACAAAACCGGGTTCTGTTACCCCTCACGCAAAATTCAAAGCCGAGGTTTATATCTTGAAAAAAGAAGAAGGTGGGCGTCATACCCCATTCCACAACAACTATCGTCCACAATTTTATGTTCGTACAACGGATGTAACTGGAACGATCAACCTTCCTGAAGGAGTTGAAATGGTAATGCCAGGTGACAACTTAACCATTACTGTCGATTTGCTTCAACCAATCGCCATGAACGTAGGTTTGCGTTTTGCAATCCGCGAAGGTGGTAGGACAGTTGGGGCCGGACAGGTAACCGAAATTTTGGATTAATTATATAGTATTGAAAGTTCTGGGTGTCCCGAATTCCTTCGGGATACCTTGACTTTTATATCGGGTTTAACCATCTGTCGATCTGTTAAATCAAAGAATATTTATAATTCAAAATTATAAAAACGGGTTTAGCTCAGTTGGTAGAGCACTGGTCTCCAAAACCAGGTGTCGGGAGTTC
>DASSWN010000147.1:0-14168 GCA_035704905.1 Flavobacteriaceae bacterium | reverse complement strand
GATGGAAAAAAGGTTTTCTGTTGTTCCGGAAGGAACGATACTCCAGTTTTGGCCACTATCCATTGTTTTCACAATGGTTCCATTAGAGCCGACGGCAAAACCCAATTCTTCGTCAAAAAACACCATATCGAAAAAATCTTCCGATATTCCGATATTGTTTTCTGTCCAATTCAGCCCGCCGTCGTTGGAGGTGTAGAACATTCCGTCGTCCACCATTAGATAAACCAAATCTTCACCAAAAGGGCATATAGAACCATAAGTTCCTTCACCGGGAAAATTGATTTGGCCTTGTGAGTGAACAAAAGTAATTGTAAAAATAAAGATTAGAAAAGTAAAGAACTGTTTCATAAAGAAGAAATTTTAGCAGTCCTTTCAAAAGTAATGAAAAAAGCAAAACAATTTTAGTGATTCATTAGAAAACCGATTTAAAAAAGAAAAACCTAACAGATTTTGAAAATCTGTTAGGTTGTAACTAATCAGTGTGCGTAAGTGTTTGTTTCACAAGGATTAAAATAACCGCAAAGGACACAAAGAAAATACACAGAGAACGCAAATAACTGAAAATTAACGATCTAATGCTTTGTAACCTTTGTGCTAAACTTTGCGCTCTTTGTGGTTAAAAAACTTATATTCAGACTATTAAATGAAATTAATGTAAACTGATTAGTTACGTTAGGTTTAAAACATTTCATAATTCAAAACTATTCCTCAATTTTAAATGTAATCACCGGAATGTTCGAATGGTTCACCACATCTTCTGCAATACTACCATTAAAAAGCCGCGCCAAACCTTTTCTTCCGTGGGTTCCCATCGCGATCAAATCGGCACCAATCGATTTTGCGCCGTTCAAAATTCCTTCTTCCACATTTTTGTCGGCGTAAACCACGATGTCTTCCACATTATAAGCCACCTTCGTTTCCCTCAAAAATTCGCCAATTTCCGTTCGCAGCTTGTCCACCTCTTCCGGGTGATCTTTTTTGGTATTGACGGCCATTAACTTCAATTCGGCCCCAAAACCGTTGGCGAAATCCCTTGCCTTTTGAAAGGCCGATGGGTTTTCATCTTCAAAATCGGAAACAAAAACCATTGAATTGAATTGAAGGTCCATTTTCATATTTTTTATCACCAATACCGGAACACTCGAATTTCGAACCACTTTTTCGGTGTTTGAACCGATAAAAAACCCTTCCATGCCGGTGGAACCTTTCGATCCCATCACGATCATATCAATATCGAATTTTTCAATGTTCTTGGTAATGCTGTGGTAGGTTGGCCCCAGTTCAATAATATTGGTGACGGTAATTCCCTGCAAATAACTTTTATCGAGAAATTCCGTCAATTTTTTCCGTGCGAGCTTCGAGAAAAACAGAATATTCGCATCGTCAACGGAAACCGCGCCGGTTCCCATTATTGGTTCGCCCACCTCAATAACATGCAAAACATATATTTGCGATGCCTTCGTTGCAGCAATTTGTGCCGCCGCTTTTAGGGCGCTTTCGGAATAAGTCGAAAAATCGACGGGGACTAAAATATTTTCCATGGTATGATTTTTTGATTCTTTTACCAAAATTACGGATTTTAGTTCTGAACCTTTTGAATCAACAGGAATTTTGACTGTTTTTTGGGAATTATTTATGATTCATTCAAACGCGACTTTTCAAAAATGCCCCTACAAAACATTTCATAATTATTCCATTTCAATTTTGAAAGTAATTACCGGAATTTCGGAATGATTGGTCACATCTTCCGCGATACTTCCCGAAAAAAAATGTGCCAAGCCTTTTCTGCCATGTGTCGGCATGGCGATCAAATCGGCGCCTAGGTAATTGGCCGCGTTCAGCACCCCTTTGTCCACAGAATAATCATTGAAAACCTGTATGTTCTCGGGAGAATATGGAATTTCGGTATTATTCAAAAACGCGCGCATTGTTTCGCGGATTTCACTGGTGCTTTTGAATTTGTCGCCCGGGGTGTTGATGTACAAAAGTTTTAATTCAGCATTGAAATCCAATGCGAATTTTTTTGCCTTGTGATAAGCCGATAAATTTTTCAGTCCAAAATCTGAAGCAAAAACCATGCGTTGGATATCGAAATTTTTCATTTCATTTTTAATTACCAAAACAGGAACTTCCGAGCTTCGGACCACCTTTTCCGTGTTGGAACCGATCAAAACCTCTTCCAAGCCGCTTGAACCTTTGGAACCCATTACAATTAAATCGACTTGATTTTTCTCCACTGTTCTGGAAATACCCATCGCCGTGGAACCTATTTCAATGGAGTCGGTCACTTTCAATTCTTTTAGGAAAGGCTGGTCTAAAAATTCGGCAAATTTCTTTTGGCCCAGTTTCATAAAAAACAACATTTTTTGATCTTCCACATAATATTGCCCTGTTCCCATTAAAGGTTCGGCGATTTCCATTACGTGAAGTACAATAATTTCGGCTTGGTTCTTTTTGGCCAAATTTGCGGCAACGCGCAACGCATTTTCCGAAGGTTTTGAAAAATCGACGGGTACTAAAATTGTTTTCATTAACTTTTTGTTTTTGGTGAATATTGATTTCTTTTTCTTTTGGAAAATAGAGGCGAAAACCACCACATGCTTTGGGAAGGAAATAACGCGCATCCTTCTTTTTTCGGGCAGTTTAAGCTATTCAAAGATACGGTTTTCATGGCTATTTCACCTCCTTTTTTTGCAAGTTTTCCATCGAAAAAACCGATCATTTTTTTTCAACAAGAAAAAGTTTGCCGATCTTTGCAAGAAATAAAGTGTCATGACAAAAACAGCTTTTTTATTGATTTTTCTAATTTGTGGAACATCGGTTTTAAGGGCACAAGATTCCACCTGGACAGAAAAAGCCGCGGCCTATCAGCAGCATTTGAACCAAGAGTTTTCCGATCCCAAGACTTCGCCGCTCGATGAAGAAAACATTGCGGTTTTCGAAGGATTGCCGTTTTTTGATATTAATGAAAAACTGATTTTTCAGGCTGAATTTTTCCGAACTCCGTATGAAAGCCCTTTTGTAATGGAAACCACCACCGGCAGGGAATCGATTTATGTGAAATATGGTGAAGTTTATTTTACCATTGATGGAAAAGAATACAAGTTGAATGTTTACCAAAGCCAACAACTTTCTTCGAATCCCGAATATGCCGATTACCTGTTTGTGCCCTTCACGGATTTGACGAACGGCAAAAGCACCTATGGCGGCGGACGCTATTTGGATTTACATATCCCGGAAGGCGAAACGGTACTTTTGGATTTCAATCGGGCCTATAATCCTTATTGCGCGTATGGCGAACAATATTCATGTCCGGTTCCGCCTGCGGAAAACGATTTGAAAATTCCAATTAAGGCCGGGGTAAAATATGAAAAGCATTAAATTGTTTTCATAAGCCACAAGCCGAAAAACACCGATAGGATTCCAACTGCGAAACTTGAAATGGCGTAAAGGACAAAAAGGGCAAACTCCCCGGATTTCAAAAAAACCTGATTTTCATACATAAATGTGGAAAAAGTGGTGAACCCGCCACAAAAACCGGTTGTCAGTAACAAGGTGGTATTAGTGGAAAGGGAATTTGTCTTCAATGCGAATCCGAGAACAAGTCCCAAAAGTAAACTTCCCAAAATATTCGCGCAAAAAGTTCCAAAAGGAAAACCGGTGTAATCATTCAAATATTTTGAAATTAGAAAACGCAGGGCACTTCCACATCCGCCGCCGATAAAAACAATAAGAAATTGTTTCATGATGTATGAAATTTACTTTATCGGCAAATAAACTTCCGTTATCCATTCTGCCGGATTGTGCACTTCATCCGGATTGACAAGATAAACTTCGAAGGGATTGGAAGCTTTGTTCATTTCATATCCGTTCTCCAAAATATAGTTTTTTGCCGCGGCCCAAGCTTCGGGCAAATGATCGTAATTTCCTTTTAAAGTCGCTTTTACCACCTTTTGATTTGGCAAAAACCCACAAAGCACTTCACTTTGTTCGGGGGTGATAATCCTACTCGAAGTCGGTATTCCAACGGAGATGATCACCGTGGCATTCTGTTCGTCAAAATTATTGTAAACGGTCATAGGCGCACCGGCAATTGGAATATTGTTTTGTTTCATATACAGGGAAACATGTGGAATAATTTTTTGAACTTTCGTTTCCAAAGCTTTGCCAGTGTTGCGCGAAGCCGTAGTCATGTACATATAATACCCGCCACTGTGCATAGTGGTTCCGTCCACACTAATTTCATACACTTCCATGGCTTTTTTTACAAATGCGGCGAGATTGTTCAATCCGTTTTTCAGCATGGGCCGGATCATTTCTGTTCTGGTACTATCTTGTGTCAATTCGTAGGCTTTTTCCCAAAACTGCTGTTCGCCTTTCATTCCCCAAGTGATCTCCGTTCCGTTTTCCTTTGTTTCGAATAACCAATAAACTTCACTTTTCGCCTCGCCCAATGGGGTTTTGAACACAACTTCCTGTTCGATGGAATTCCCCGGAATAACTTCAGTGGTTTTTATACTGCCTTCCATTTGGTCACTTTTCCATGAATAACCTGCGCCTTCCCCAGAAGTTTTTTCCGTGTATGTGACAATCATTTCAGTATTGTTTTTTGTCCAAGGGCCCCATTTTTCCCAAGTTTTATAATTGTTCACATCATCAAAAAGCATTTCCAAAGGTGCCTGAACCACTTTGCTTTCCTCAACCTGGTAGTCGCCACTCAGGGTAGCGATATAAAGCGAGAAACCAATGATGGCAATCAGTATCAAAAAGAAAAGATATTTTAAAAATTTCATGGCAGGATTTTCAGGGGATTGAACAGCTAAGATAGTTAAATTATGAAACCTTTAAATGTTTATATTTGCAAAAATCACCTAAAACCTTAAAATGATGAAACTAAAATTCGCCGCATTGTTTTTTTTAATGAGCCTTTTCCTTATTTCTTGTGGGGATGATGACAAAAAAGAAAAAAACGCGGAAAAAACACCGAACACCGAAGGCAATATGGAGAACGATTCTTTCGATTATGTGGTAGATGAATTCGCCGATCTCAAAATTCTTCGCTATCGAATTCCCGGTTGGGAAAACCTTTCTTTGCAGGAGAAAGAACTGGTTTATTATTTGACCCAAGCCGGACTTAGCGGACGCGACATTTTTTGGGATCAGAATTACCGTTATAATCTTAAAATCAGAAAAGCCCTTGAGAATATTTATACCACTTATTCCGGTGACAAATCTTCGGAAGATTGGAAAAATTTTGAAACCTATTTAAAACGGGTATGGTTTTCCAATGGCATTCACCATCACTATTCACACGACAAGATTCAGCCCAAATTCAGTCAAGAATATTTCGATGAATTATTGTCACAAACCAACACCGACCTAACCGGTGAGGCTTATGAAGTGATTTTCAACGAGGAAGACATGAAAAAAGTAAACCTCGATGCCAGCAAAGGATTATTGGCCGGTTCTGCCACCAATTTTTATGGGGAAAATGTTTCTGCTGAAGAAGTGCATGATTTTTACGCCAACAAAAAATCGCCAAACCCAGAAAAGCCACTTGCTTTCGGATTGAATTCCAAACTCGTGGAAAAAGACGGGAAACTTCAGGAAAAAGTATGGAAAAGCGGCGGAATGTATGGTCCGGCAATCGATGAAATCATCAAATGGTTGGAAAAAGCCAAAACGGTTGCCGAAAATGAGCAACAAGCAAAAGCCTTGGAATTGCTGATCGAATATTACAAAACCGGTTCATTGAAAATCTGGGACGACTACAATATTGCTTGGGTGAATACCACTGAAGGCGATATTGACTACATCAACGGCTTCATTGAAGTTTACAACGATCCGTTGGGTTTCCGAGGTTCGTATGAAACCATTGTTCAGATCAAGGATTTTGAAATGTCGAAAAAGATGGGTGTTTTGGAAGATCACGTACAATGGTTCGAGGACAATTCGCCAATTATGGACGCTCACAAAAAAGATTCGGTCGTTGGGGTAACCTACAAAACCGTTATCGTTGCGGGCGAAGCGGGCGCGGCTTCACCAAGCACACCAATCGGTGTTAATTTGCCCAATTCAAATTGGATACGCGAAAAAGTGGGCAGCAAATCGGTTTCGTTGGGGAATATTATTAATGCCTACGATCATGCCAGCAGTTCAGGCCGTTTGGAAGAATTTGCTTATGATTCCACCGAAATTGCGTTGTCAAAACAATATGGCGAACTTGCCGACAAATTGCATACCGCATTGCACGAAGTGGTGGGCCACGCTTCTGGGAAAATAAATCCGGGAGTGGGCGAAACCCGGGAAACCTTGAAAAGTTATGCTTCCACGTTGGAAGAAGGACGTGCAGATTTGGTGGGACTTTATTATTTGATGGACCCGAAATTACAAGAACTTGGCTTGGTAGACGATTATCGAAAAGTGGGAATGGCGGCGTATAATGATTACATCAGAAACGGATTATTGACGCAATTGGTGCGCATCGAGCCGGGCAACGACATCGAAGAAGCACATATGCGAAACCGCGCATGGATCAGCCGATGGGTTTTTGAAAAAGGAAAAGATGAAAACCTGCCTAACGGACAGGCAGACGTAATCGAGAAAATCACCAAAAACGGAAAAACCTATTACCATATCACTGATTATGCCCGTTTGCGCGAACTATTCGGTGAATTGCTTCGGGAAACGCAGCGCATCAAATCGGAAGGTGATTATGAAGCAGCAAAAGCTTTGGTTGAAAATTATGGGGTAAAAATCGATCGGGATTTGCACGAAGAAGTACTCAAACGCAATGAAGCCTTTAAATCGGCGCCGTACAGCGGTTTTGTGAACCCGATTTTGGTTCCGGAAACAAATAATGAAGGGAAAATTATCGATATAAAAGTAGAGCAACCCAAATCATTTGAAGAACAAATGCTGAATTATTCCAAGAATTTCGGATTCTTGCCGGCGGAATAAGTTTTCGAGTCATAGTAATTAGAAAATCCCGGAGACAACTCTCCGGGATTTTTCATGAATGGAACTTATGAATTTCAACCCTTTTGTTTAAAGCAAGAAATTGTTGAAATAACCCCAATCTTTCCGTGAAAAAACTTTCTTTTCTCCCTGAACAACTTAACAAAAATATCCAAAATTAAAACGTACTTTTGCACCCTCAAAAAAAATGGGGCCTTTATGAATATTAAAAATATCGCCATTATTGCACACGTTGACCACGGGAAAACCACCTTGGTCGATAAAATTATGCACCATTGCCAACTTTTTCGCGCCAATGAGCACACCCAAGATTTAATTCTTGACAGCAACGATTTGGAACGTGAACGCGGGATCACCATTACTTCCAAAAACGTCTCGGTCATTTATAAAGGCACCAAAATAAATATTATCGATACCCCGGGCCATGCCGATTTTGGTGGGGAAGTGGAACGTGTTTTGAACATGGCCGATGGGGTTTTGCTGTTGGTTGATGCTTTTGAAGGCCCAATGCCACAAACCCGTTTTGTTTTGCAGAAAGCTTTGGATTTAGGTTTGAAACCCTGTGTGGTAATCAATAAAGTCGATAAAGAAAACTGCACACCGGAAGAAGTTCATGAAAAGGTGTTCGATTTAATGTTCGAACTCGGTGCGGAAGAATGGCAACTCGATTTCCCCAGCGTTTATGGTTCCGCCAAAAACAACTGGATGAGCGAAGATTGGAGAAAACAAACCGAAAACATCGAACCACTATTGGATATGGTGGTGGAACATATTCCTTCTCCAAAAATTGAAGCTGGAAGCCCACAATTGTTGATTACTTCACTGGATTTTTCTTCCTTCACCGGACGTATCGCAATTGGGCGCTTGCAGCGTGGGACTTTAAAAGAAGGGATGCAGGTTTCCTTGGTGAAACGCGATGGTTCCATCAAAAAAACGAAAATAAAAGAACTCCACACCTTTGAAGGTTTGGGCCGAAGAAAAATTCAAGAAGTTCAAGGTGGCGATATTTGCGCCATCGTAGGATTGGAAGGTTTCGAAATTGGCGATACCGTTGCCGATTTTGAAAACCCGCAAGGCTTGAAAACCATTGCCATCGATGAACCAACAATGAGCATGTTGTTCACCATAAATGATTCACCATTTTTTGGAAAGGATGGAAAATACGTGACCTCCCGCCATATCAAAGACCGTTTGACAAAAGAATTGGAAAAAAACCTTGCCCTGCGTGTTGAAGAAACCGACAGCGCCGATAAATTCATCGTTTATGGTCGCGGGGTTTTGCACCTTTCGGTATTGATTGAAACCATGAGAAGGGAAGGATACGAACTTCAAATTGGACAACCGCAAGTTATTATCAAAGAAATCGACGGCGTAAAATGTGAACCTGTCGAAGAACTAACCATCGATTTGCCTGAAGATGTTTCCGGAAAAGCCGTTGAAATGGTTACCATGCGAAAAGGTGAAATGATTTCCATGGAATCCAAAGGCGAGCGAATGATTTGCCAATTTATGATTCCATCACGTGGAATTATCGGTATGCGCAACCAATTGCTCACGGCTACTGCCGGAGAAGCTATTATGGCCCACCGTTTCAAAGAATATCAACCCTTAAAGGGCGGAATTCCCCAACGCCAAAACGGTTCGTTGGTTTCGATGGAAAAAGGAACCGCAATCCCATATTCCATTGATAAATTGCAAGATCGCGGAAAGTTTTTTGTGGATCCGGGCGAGCCGATTTACGAAGGACAAGTAATTGGTGAAAATTCACGACAAGATGATCTTACGGTGAATATTACCAAAACCAAAAAACTCTCCAACGTACGGAGTTCCGGTGCGGATGACAAAGCCAAAATCGTTCCGGCGATCAAATTCTCGCTTGAAGAAGCTTTGGAATACATCCAGAAAGATGAATATGTAGAAGTAACCCCGAAGTCGTTGCGGTTGCGCAAAATCTATCTAACGGAAAACGAACGGAAACGGAACAAAATCGCTTAGAAACTTCAACCGAAAGCCTTGCTTTCCGTCGGATTTTGCTTGATATTCCCAAGCCTTTCAGGGTTCGAAACCCTGAAAGGCTTTGTTGTTTTTAGAAAAATGTGGCCAAAAATCGATAAGTTTGTCTTTTCATTTAAAAACCTACAAGGTTAAAATAAAACCTTGTAGGTCTTGATTATAGGAAAATGTTTATACCAAAAGGATTCTCTGCGGTAATTCCGTAATTTTGACGTTCTATTTTCAAAATGGTTTTAAGCCAAGAAAAAGCCTACAAGGGTAAAATAAAACCTTGCAGGAAAATCCAATAAATCCTCAAGTTGAATGAAAGAAAAATTCAAATCCCATATTGAAAAACTTCAGGGAGAAATTACTTTAAAACTGGAAGAAATCGATGGAAAAGCAAAATTCCGCGAAGATAATTGGAAACGCTCGGAAGGCGGCGGCGGAAGAACACGGGTAATTGAAAACCCGCCAAATGGCGGGGCGGGCGGAGCGGTCTTCGAAAAAGGCGGCGTGAACATTTCGGCCGTTCACGGCGAACTGCCCCAAGCCATGCAAGAAAACCTTCAAGTTGAAAATTCCAATTTCTTTGCTTGCGGTCTCAGCTTGGTACTACATCCGATAAGTCCGATGGTGCCAACGGTTCATGCCAATTGGCGCTATTTCGAAATGTATGATCACAACGGAAATATCGTTGACCAATGGTTTGGTGGCGGTTTGGATTTGACGCCCTATTATCTTTTTGAAGAAGATGCCAAACATTTCCATCGAATTTGCAAAATAGTTTGCGATCGACATGATCCCAATTTCTATGCTGAATTCAAACAAAAATGCGATTCCTATTTTTGGAATTCCCATCGCGGGGAAGCGCGCGGAATTGGTGGTTTATTTTTCGATTATTGTAGGCCTTCCGAAGAAAAAAGTTTGGAAGATTGGTACAATTTTGTAAAAGATTCTAGCGATCATTTTTTGGATGCTTATGTTCCGATAGTTGAAAAAAGAAAAGATTTGCCCTATTCCGAAGAAAACAGAACCTGGCAGGAAATTCGGCGCGGACGTTACGTCGAATTCAATTTGGTGCACGACAAAGGCACCTTATTTGGGCTGAAAACCAACGGGCGCATCGAAAGTATTTTGATGAGTTTGCCCCCAAAAGTGCAATGGGTTTACGATCATCATCCGAAAACGGGAAGCGAGGAAGAGAAGTTGATCAAAGTTCTGGAAAAACCGAAGGATTGGGTGTGAACGGTTCAAGGTTCAAAGTTCAAGGTTTTCCGCTCCTGCATGGTTTTAAAAACCAGGTAAGTATAATAAAGACTTGCAAATCAAAAAAACCGAGAAAAATAGTGGTATTATTTTTGAGTTTATTTGAAAAAATGAACCATGATGAAATTACTGATTTTATCCTTATTTTTTCTTTCCTTATTTTCCTGTGAAGGAAATGCTCAAAAACACCCAATGCAAGACAAAAATCATTCAAATAACCCTTATTATTCCCGCACCGATACGACCAAGTTGAACGTTTCAAATTCCACTTGGGAAAAAATACTGCCACCCGATTTGTATGCCGTGGCCCGCGAACAAGGCACCGAAAGGCGATTCTCGGGGAAATATTGGAACAGTGATGCAAAAGGAACTTATTATTGCGCCGTTTGCGGCAATGTATTGTTCCGCGCAGATGCAAAATTTGCAAGCACCTGCGGCTGGCCGAGTTTTTACGAACCTATTTCCGAAAATTCGGTGATTTATAAAGAAGACAATTCACACGGAATGCAACGGATTGAAGTTGAATGCGGCCGATGCAATTCGCATTTGGGTCATATTTTCAACGATGGTCCGCCACCCACCTACAAACGCTTTTGCATGAATTCGATTTGTTTGGATTTTGAACCGGACATTTAATGGAACCTCGATATAATTTATCCATCTTATTTCCCCACAGTAAAAATCTTTCTTCGGCACTATTGTAACGAGCAATCAATTTTAGGGAAAACTAATCCATTCCCCCATTTCTCTCCGGAGACTTTGGTTCCGGCCAGGTTTGGCGTTCGCCAGTATCTGCATCGATTGGCATCCTAATTTGTTCACGCGAAGTAGTTTCCGCATCTTCACTTGCCATAAAGGCCAAAATAGCTGTTAGGACCACATTGTTTTCAACTTCATCAAAAACAATTTTATCATAAGTATCGCGGTTGGTATGCCAGGTGTAATTCCAATAATCCCAACTCAAGGAACTCAGATTGAAAGCTGGCGCACCCGCTGCCAAGAAAGAGGCATAATCGGTTCCGCCACGGCCGGGTCGTCCTGGAAAATCGGTTTCGATATGGCGGGAAACCGTATCGGGAACTTTTGAAAGCCAGCGACCCAAGTAATCATACGCATTCAAAAACCCGCTGCCGGAAATACGCACCACTCTTCCCGTACCGTTATCTTGATTGAAAACGGCTTGGATATTCGCCACAATTTCCGGATGGTCTTCCACAAATGCGCGCGAACCGTTGAGGCCCTGTTCTTCACTTCCCCATAAACCAATCAAGATTGTGCGTTTCGGATTGGGGTATATTTTTTTTAAAACCCGGGCGGTTTCCATCATCAAAATACTTCCGGTGCCGTTATCCGTTGCACCGGTGGCGCCGTCCCACGAATCGAAATGCGCCGAAAGCACCACATACTCATTGGGTTTTTCCGTGCCTTCGATTCGGGCAATGGTATTGAAAGTCGGCTGAGGTCCCAAATCTTTTGCTTGTGCCATTAGTTTTATTTCGGGTTTTTCGCCATGTTCAACGAGGCGGTAAAGCAGCCCGTAATCTTCCAAAGAAATATCCACACTGGGAATTTTGTCGGTATAAGCACCAAAAACCTTGTTCACACCAAAACCTTTGGACCAATAAGAACTAAGCACTCCAACCGCCCCATTTTCTTCCAAAGCCTTCGGCAAAGTTCGCGAGGTATAACCAATTTTTTTGAAAAAAGCATACCATTTTTCTTGTTGTGCTTTGCGTTCGGCTTTCATTTTTTCGAAAGTAGCTTCTGTGGCATATTCTTTCCAGTTTTCATCGGGTCTTCCTGTCGGTTGTTTCATGGAAACCAACACAAATTTCCCCTTTACATTGGGCAACCATTTTTGGAACGCGATCGAATCAGCGATATTTTCCGGAAGGGCAATTACTTCCGCGGTAATTCCATTTTTTTTGGTACCGGGACTCCAAGCCAATATTCTACCCGCTAAGGTTCGGATTCGAGGTGAAACCATATCGATATGCGTTATGCCCCGTTCCCAACCGCGCCATTTTCCCCATTCTTGATTTTCGGCAGGAATTCCCCAACTTTCAAATTTCTTAACCGCCCAATTATGTGCGTTAAGCATCTGCGGTGTGCCAACCAAACGCGGTCCGATTACATCCATCAATTCATGTGCAAGGTTTTCCAATTGCGAATTTTCACGTGCTTCGTTGACGATGTTTTGAATGGTTTGGTTTTCTTGTGCGCAAATAGAATTGATTCCAATCACAAAAAACAACAGCCACAGTTTGGTCCATTTTTTCAAAATTTCTATTTTTTAAAAGGTTAAGTTTCCAAATATAGGAATAATGAAGCTTAAAAAGCAAGGTGTTTCTCGCATTGCGCAATAATTTGAATGGAATTCATTCTCCCCCAGATTTCGCAGATTTTCGCTGCTTCTACAATTACGGAAAAAGTCTGGTGTTCCATTTTTCAGTTCAAATAAAATTCCACACTGCCATAATCCGATTCGATGCTGACCGAATTACTGGAGGAATTATCGCCATAAAAACCTTTATAATGTTTGTCGCCCGAATCGTTGATCCGGTGCGAAAATTCAAATTCTTCAGGCGCATCGAGTGACGCATATTCCAGATCAACATTGAACCTAAAATGATATTGCGGGTGCAGGCCAATATCGATTCCTGTATAATCGGAATTAATACGCACATTGCCAGCAGTTTCCATCAATCGATCAATTGAAATCGCGCCATAATCGGCTTCAATGGTGATATTTTTATATACTTCACCAAAATCCATGGTCAAATAATCGCCATTTCCGGTAATGTTGTTGGCTTTCTGGATTTTCATGCTGCCATAATCGCATTCAAAGGAAACATCTTCGGCAATTTCAATTCGCGCATCGGTATAATCGGCATTCACAGTGAGGTTATTGGTTTTCGCAACCGTGAAACCACTGTAATCTGCATTGATTTCACCGCTTTTAATATATTCGAAATAGCAGTTATCGGAATAGTCAAAATTCAGGGAATTGTTTTCGGCCATCAAGCCTTTGGTAATTATTTTTCCGTAGTCGCAACTAATGTTGGCGCGACCTTCGAGTTTGTCGAGGTTGATATTTCCGTAGTCGTTATTTAAATCGACTTGATTGGTGATCGGCATTTTCACGAAATAATCGATTTGCATACTTGCGGAATTGTTCTGAAAGAGATTCTTCCACCAAGAATTAGATTGGTTTTTGTTGAATATTGTTTCCGCAGAAACCATATTCGGCGATGCGTTGAAATTTACGGTGATCGCATCGAGTTTTCGTTTCACATCTTCTTGATCCCGACCGCTGGTGGTGATATGCACTACAATTTCGATGCGGTTTTCGTTCCAAGTAACAATGTTCAAATTGCCGTAACTATTATCAATATGAAGCGTAGCGTTCGGATTCACCTTGAATTCCCGTTTTATGGTTTTCTCTTTGGTTTGTTTTATGCCGTTTTCGGTGGCCGCATGAATAAAAAGCGGGCAAAAGAAAATGATCGCAAATTTAAATAGTGATTTGGTTTTCATGATTTTTCTGTTTTATTTGTTCAACTTGCTCTATTTGTTCCAATACTTTTTTCAATATGCCAATACGGTTCTGAAAATTGGCGATCATTGCATAAATGATTCGGCTGTCATCACCACTGGCAATCAAATCTTTCTGTAAAACCGCAAAATCATTTTCCAGTTTTTTCATTTGGGCCATTGCATCTTGAATCAGTATTTTATTTTCCGGCGACTCCTGTTTGGCAATATTTCGGAGTTCTTTGTTTATTACTTTGGTATAGTAATCCTGCGTTTGTGCCATTTCGGGTGAAACCGCGGCCAATCCGGTTGGTTGGTTGGTTATTTTCAGACCGAGTACCACGCTCACGAGAATTGCAAATCCGGCGGCAATCCCGAACCAAAATTTATAATTG
>DASSWN010000136.1:0-5179 GCA_035704905.1 Flavobacteriaceae bacterium | reverse complement strand
TAAAATTATGCCACTCGGAAAAAACTGACATATTTAAAAAAAAATGCCAGCTTGTCAGAAAGCTGGCATTTTCAATAACTGATTTGCAACGCGAATTGGCAGGTAGCCGTGTGCAAAAAAATTTATTCAGGTTGGGTTCCCGGAACGGTTTCAACAGGTGCCGGTGTTTTTGCAGGCGTTGTATTTTCCATTCGATCGCCACCAATAACTTTGGATTCCGGAGTTGATCTTGATTCAATAATTGTAAAATTCGACAACAAAATAAGAACAAGTAAAAGTGTGGCCAAAGCCCAAGTACTTTTATCCAAAAAATCGGTGGTTTTTTGCACGCCTCCCAATTGTTGGGTTCCGCCCCCTCCAAATGAGGAAGAAAGACCACCGCCTTTTGGGTTTTGCACCATTATGACTACGACCAGCAAAAACGCCACGATCAGGATCAAAACTAAAAATATTGCAAATGTGCTCATTGGGTTTAATTTTCTTGTAATTTTTCTATTGCTCGAATTTGGTCTGCAAAGAAACCACTTTTTTCGGGATTTTTCAAAATTAAAATTTTGTACGCTCGAATTGCTTTTTCGTAATTTTTTTGCTCCAAATAAACCCGTGCCAGCGTTTCGGTCATTAGCTTATTTGGAAAATAATCGGTTGAAATATTTTTTTCAGGTTTTGCAGTGTTTCTTTGTGGAATTATTTTCGGGCTTTTCGAAATAAACTGATCGATCAACTCTGCTTTGCGCTCTTTTTCAATATTTGTTTTCGGCTCTTTTGAAAGCGGTTTTACTTTCGTTAGCTGCAACCATTCCGAAAAAGTATGTTCTTCACCGGGCGCAAATTCCAGTGCTTTTCCAATTCCAGTAAATTTCTGAACTTCAAAGAGATCTGGATCGAAAACCCGTTGCGCATCTTCTTCTTTCATCCGCAAAGTTTCCTGCAAATTGTTTTCAATCTGTATTTCAGGAAGTTCGTTCAGATTTTGTGCTTTTATTTCTTCGGAAATTTGATGCTGCACAAATTTTTCCGAAGTGATCCATTCAAAAAGCACACTTCGATCGGTAGTCAAGGCAGCGGTTTTTTTTAATGCCGAATTGTACAAAAAAGCCTTATATTCTTTTAAACCTTTCAAACGAAGTGCATGAACTGCCTGAAAAAAGGGATATTTTTCCAGTACCATTTCAAGCTGATTGGTTTCGGAAAGATTTATTTTCTCCGGATTGGATAAAATCGCAAGAAATTTCGATTTTGTCATTCTACCAATCTGTGAGCGATTCATTAAAAATATCTTGGGCGATCCTTGTGAAAATAACCTCCAAGGCGGTTTCCAATTGGCTGCCTGTCAATAATGCGGAGCCAGCATAATCATAATAAAAAGAGAAACGTTTTTCAAAATCCTTTTCCGGTTCGAGGGTATTGAAAAACCGGACATTAATTGCGATTGTGAGCCGGTTTTGAGCCGCCGTGCTATTTGCGGTGGCCGTCATTGGCGAAATGTAGTATTCCACAATTTCACCGGAATACACCAAATCGCCCCCCGAATTGGTAAGTCCCAAACTGGTTTGGCTTTGAATAAGGTCTTGGAGCTTTAAAGTGAAATCGCGTTCAATTCCCGGTTCTACGAGTGCCGCGGTATTCTGAAAATAATCTACCTGAAAAGTTTGGGCATTGCCCACGTCGGCACCGGAAAAAGAATAAATTCCGCAGGAAACTGCCATTAAAACAAATAAAATGCCACCACTCGCTTTGAACAAAAATTTCATACTCGGATTTTTCATAGCCCGTAAAGCTTTATTTTTCGGTACAAGGTACGTTCGCTGATTCCCAGTTCATCTGCGGCTGCTTTTCTTTTATTTTTGTGACGGGCCAAGGATTTTTTAATGAGTTCGAGTTCTTTATCTTGCAGCGACAAGGTTTCTTCCTCATTTATTTCCTCTGCAAAGGAATAAGGGTCTTCTTGGGATGGCATGGATTTGCTTTTTTCCGGAATGCGAAGCACCTGCATTTGCTCTTCCATTTCTTCTTCAAAATCTTCCTGGTCGCCGTCTTGGCCGTATATTTTTTGAATCAAATTTTCGTTGTCGTCCCGCACTTTTTTTACATCGCCATTGCGCATAATTTCCATGGTCAACTTCTTCAAATCGTTCAAATCGCTTTTCATATCGAAAAGTACTTTGTACAGGATTTCGCGTTCATTGCTGAATTCGCCTTCGCTTTTTCCTGAAGGAACAATTGCTGGCAGATTGTTTCCGGAAGTGGGCAAATAAGCTTTTAAGGTTTCGGCATCGATTTCGCGCTCCTTTTCCAAAACGGAAATCTGTTCGGCCACATTTCGTAGCTGACGAATATTGCCCGGCCATCGGTTTTTGTTTAGCAATTCCACAGCTTGGTCTTCCAACCTAATAGTGGGCATTTTATATTTCAATGCAAAATCGGAAGCAAATTTGCGAAACAATAAATGAATATCGCCTTTTCGATCGCGCAAGGGCGGAAGTTTTATTTCGATTGTGCTCAACCGATAATATAAATCTTCCCTGAATTTTTCTTTCTTTATGGCTTCTTCCATATCCAAATTGGTGGCAGCCACAATGCGGACATCGGTTTTTTGCACTTTAGATGAGCCAACTTTTATGAATTCGCCGTTTTCCAAAATACGCAACAAACGCACTTGTGTGGTCAACGGAAGTTCGCCCACTTCGTCTAGAAAAATGGTGCCGCCGTCGGCAACTTGAAAATAGCCATCGCGCGCTTGTGTGGCGCCTGTAAAAGCACCTTTTTCATGCCCGAACAATTCGCTGTCAATAGTTCCCTCGGGAATTGCGCCACAATTCACGGCAATGTATTTCGCGTGTTTCCGGTGGGAAAGCGAATGGATTATTTTTGGCAAACTTTCTTTTCCGACCCCGCTTTCACCGGTAACCAAAATGGAAATGTCCGTGGGTGCGACTTGGATGGCTTTTTCCACGGCACGGTTTAGTTTCGGATCGTTCCCGATAATACCAAATCGTTGTTTTGTTGCTTGAATTTCCAAAGTTATGGGTTATGAGTTCAGAGTTATGAGTTATGAGTTATGAGATGTTGCGATTTTCATCTTGTTATGTACTAATTTTCACTGACCGGTTTAAATAATAATTCAAATTACAAGATTCCTCCTCAATAATTGGGGACGGGAATTGGAGTTCCAATCAACGTCGCGCTGGTGCAATCTTCGATTTTTACCATCACAAAATCCCCGATTTGGTGGTTCCCTTTCGGAAAAACCACCACTGTATTTTGGGTAGTTCTGCCACTCCAATGTTGATCGGATTTTTTAGATTCTTTTTCGATAAGCACTTCCACGGTTTCTCCAAGGAATTGTTTCGTTCGGAATTGGCTGTGCTCACGCTGTTTTTCAATAATTTCCGCCAAACGCCGCTTTTTGATTTCTTCCGGAACATCATCTTCCATTTTTCGGGCCGCCAAGGTGCCGGGACGTTCGGAATAGGCGAACATAAACCCGAAATCATATTTTACATAATCCATCAAGGATAAAGTATCTTGGTGATCTTCTTCCGTTTCAGTGGGAAAACCAACAATAATATCCTGTGAAATTCCACAATTTGGAATGCGTTCACGAATACCGTCGATCAGTTTGAAATATTCTTCGCGTGTGTGCAAACGGTTCATTTTGTTCAAAATACGATTACTTCCACTTTGAACCGGTAAATGAATGTTCTTACAAATATTTTCATGTTTTGCCATTACATCAATGACCTCAAAAGTCATATCCTGCGGATTGGAAGTTGAAAACCTAATCCGCATTTTTGGATGTGAAAGAGCTACCATTTCCAACAAAGCGGCAAAATTCACAGCCGTGGCTTTCTGCATTTCCGATGCTTTGGAAAAATCTTTTTTCAGTCCGCCTCCGTACCATAAATAGGAATCGACATTTTGGCCCAAAAGGGTAATTTCTTTGAAGTTTCGTTTGGCCAAATCGTTCACTTCATCCAAAATACTTTGCGGATCACGGCTTCGTTCGCGCCCACGGGTAAATGGAACCACGCAGAAGGTGCACATATTATCGCAGCCACGGGTGATGGAAACAAACGCGGAAACGCCATTGCTTTGTAGGCGAACAGGGGAAATATCGCCGTAGGTTTCTTCTTTGGAAAGAATGACGTTCACCGCCTCGCGCCCTTCTTCCACTTCGTTGATCAGATTCGGCAGATCTTTATAAGCATCGGGGCCAACCACCAAATCGACTATTTTTTCTTCCTCCAAAAATTTACTTTTCAAGCGTTCGGCCATGCAGCCCAAAACGCCAACTTTCATTTTGGGGTTTATTTTTTTTACGGCATTGTATTTTTCCAGCCGCTTTCGCACGGTCAGTTCTGCTTTTTCGCGAATGGAACATGTGTTCACCAAAACCAAATCGGCTTCTTCCAATTTATCGGTGGTATTGAAACCTTCTTTCGCCAAAATGGAAGCCACGATTTCACTATCGCTAAAATTCATTTGGCAACCATAACTTTCAATAAAAAGCTTCCGATGGTTTTCTTCTTTGGGTTCCAAGGTCAGGGTTGTGCCCTGTAAGTTTTCATCTATTCGCTTCTCCATAATTCTTTTTCATCCTGAATTTTGAAATGCAAAGATACATTTTTAATACTAATTTTCTGACAAATTGACAGTAAATAAAGAAAGGGAAAACGGTGATTCCAAACGGTTTTGGAAGCATTGAATTCGCTTCTAATTTTTTCTTGGAAAAGTATCTGTTTTCTGATTCAGAAGATTCAGTCCATCGATTGAACGATTTCCGGAATCCAATTCCAAATTCAATCCTGAATCATTTTGTGATGGCGAATCCGGCGAATATTCCACATCTTCTTCCTCTCCATAAAAATGACTGAATTTATCGAGATATTGGTTGAATTCCTTGATTTTTTCATTGATCAGCTTTTCGTCTTGGTTTCGCACCAAAATATCGATCAATCCGCGATAAGATTCAACATTTGTAATAATTTCATCAAGATATTGGTATTGGCGTTCCAAGCTTAACGTGCTGTAATACTGTAAATTTTCTTGGTACTTTTTGGCCACCTTTCCCCATAATTCACGGGCTTTTTCCCGTTCGCCTACTTGATAATATCCGTTTATGTACGGATCTAAAAGTGAATAGAAACCAAAATATTTCACGGGCATTTTTTCCATA
>DASSWN010000107.1:0-2166 GCA_035704905.1 Flavobacteriaceae bacterium | reverse complement strand
CTTTTAAAAAGTTGTGTTGTCCCCGACTTGTTGGGGAAAGGTTTAAGTTTGTTGAACCGATGAGAAGCCCTTTCTGGGGCTTTTTTGTTTTCTGGGATGAAGCATTTGGCAGTATCTAAAACCAAAACCCCACGACAAAATTCCAATAATTTTCACTCGTTTCTGGTGAAAATGAGTATTTAACTTCCAATGGACCGATGAAAGTTTCCATCCCGTATCCGATGGCTATTCCGCTGTATTCCGGAAGTTCGAACCAGTTTGAGTTTTCAAATAGATGATCTTGTACATTCGCAAGATTATAGGACGCGATCAAATGATTTTTCCGCATAAATTCGAAGTCCAGTTCGAATAGGGTTTTGATATAACTGTCGCCAGAAATTTCCAAAAAATCATATCCATAAAAAGGCACTAAATTATTGACGGGTTGATTTCCATATCCGCCCAGAAAGAAATTCAAAATTTGTGAATCGTTTTCTCCGAAGCGAAATCCGCCTTCCATTGAGGCACGAAATGTGAATTTTTCCGAAAACGGAAAGGCTTTTGCAAATTTGCCTTTTAATATTGCAAACTGTTCGAAATCTTCAGACGGTTTTGCCGATAACAAATAGGCGTGGAAATCGCCCATGAAATAGGAACCAGAATGGGGAAAATATTTCTTATCGTATGAGTCCAGTTCGAGATAACCCATGGCACTGAATAAATTGGTTTCTTCCAAAATAGTAAATGGCATCGGATTTTCAATTTCACTCTCTTCTAAAATCGTTTCGGTTTTGATTTTCATATATTTATGTTCGGCCCCCAAACCGAATCTGAAATCTTGTAAGAAAAAAGTTTCTAAAAAAATACGGTTCGTGAAATCGGAATATTCTATTTCAACTTGATTCACATTAAATTCGCCTATTTCGGCCAATTTTCGTACAAAATCAAAATCCACGTCCTTTTCAAAATGATTGTATTGCGAGCTTAAACCAATGCTCCAATACCTCCCCTTATCGATAAAATAGTTGAAATTATAGCGCAAATTATCGCCCAAAATGAAATCCAAAGAAGTGATGTCGTTATTGAACAATAAGCTTTTGTGGGTAAAATTTAGTAGAAAACTGCTTTTGTACAAATCGTCATAATGCAATGCAAATTTCAAAAAAGTCTTCTGTTCGCTTTCTTTTAAGTGAATCACCAAATCGCTGCCTTTTTCTTGTGGGTCTAAATAATAGTCGATTCGTTTGAAATTTCCCGTGGCGGAAAGGTTGTTGATTCCATTCATTAAATCTCTATAAGTGGCGTTTTTCTTTTCCGCGATTCGCAATTTTCCCCGGATATAACTTCTGGGGTAGTTCTGATCACCCGTGATTCTGACTGACTCAATAAAAATCGAATCGGTGGGTTGTATTTTTTTTCGTTTGTATGGCCCGGACTGTTTGTTAATAATTTGGCGTAATTCTTCAATTTTCTTTTTTGCGGCGGTTTCTCCTTTTTCAATAATCTCTTTCCCCTCATCAAAAGAAAGAATGGTATAATCCGATATATCGGGACGAATATATACATCGGTTAATGCCTTTTTTTCTTTCATGGTTTCAATTCCCCGGAAATTATTGATTTGATTCAGGATTTCCAGGACGCCGTTTAAATTTTCCTTTCCACTTAAACTGTCTTGAACATTCACGCCAATTACAATGTCAGCCCCCATTTTCTTTATTTCGCGAACGGGATAATTATTGACCACGCCGCCGTCAACCAACATTTTGCCGTTTACTTCCACGGGGCTAAACAACGATGGAATGGCCGAACTGGCAGAAACTGCCAAAGGCAAAGAACCTTCATCGAGTAAAACCTCTTCGCCCGTTTCAATATTTGTGGCGATACAAAAAAAAGGGATTGGCAAATTTTCGAAATCATGAACGCCTTGTAAATGCGCTGTAAGGCGTGAAATCAAATTATATACATTTTGACCGTGTGAAAGTCCGGATGGAAATGAAATATTGAAATTGCTGAAGGGCAAGGTTACGACATACTTTTTTGATTGTTCTTTTTCGTAAAAGGTTTTTACATTTCGCGGAAGTTCATCTTGCAGCAAGGTGTTGAAATCTGTTGCCTGAAAAATGGAATCGAGTTGTTTTCCGGTGTAGCCTGAAGCGTACAAGGAACCAATCACCGCCCCCATACTGG
>DASSWN010000101.1:0-6095 GCA_035704905.1 Flavobacteriaceae bacterium | reverse complement strand
ATTTTAAAAGTATATTTGAATTTTATACTCCAAATTGCATCTTCAAAATGTTGAAAAATTACGTATTGCTTTTCGGTTTCTGTGTTTTTTTCATCGAAAATTCCGCTTCGCAAACTCCTTCTTTTGATTTTGGACCGGGCGCTGTGATCAGCGTGGGTTTTCAGGAAGAATGGGCAATGAATGTTAGGGCCCAATACCACACCGGAAAAAAATGGGTTTATTTGGCGGAATATAATTTATTTTTCAGAAGGGATGTAGCATCGCAAAACACGGAAACCTTTGGAGAAGTTGCGCTGACCGCCAACTATGAGTTGTTCGAGTTTCAAGGGGTTTCCATTTATGGAGGCATCGGATATACGGTAAACAGTTTCATTATAAACGAGCACGATCCGGATACTTCAAACTTGTATCTTGCAGGTGGAAGGTTCAATCACGGTGCACAACTCAAATTTTTGGGAATTTTGCCGCTCGGTGATCGGATCAAATTATTCTCCGATTTGAATTTGAAAAGTTTTGGCCGCAGGTACGATACTTTTTCCTTTGGAGTGCTTTACAGCATTCAGGTTGGACGTTCGGAGGCAGGTGGAATATAGCGCAAAAACCACATTGTTTCCCCATCGGGACGTTCCCAGGTATGAAAAAGTTGAAACCCAAATTTTTGATAAACGATCACGTTACGTTTGGTGCGCGTTTCGGCATACAAAGGTAAATTAGATTCGTTGGCACGGCGAAGGAATTCATCTTTCATTTCTTTTCCAACCTGCGTATCGGCACCACGGTGACCGGGTATAATCCCCCAGAACCAGCAATAAAGATAATCGCCTTCTTTTGGGCGTTGGGCCTTTATATATCCTTGGTTTTTTAAGATTCGATACGCATTTTTGATTCCGGTCACATTAAAAAGCAAACCGATTTCTTCCCCAATATCATTCAAAAAACTGCTGTCTTTGCGATTGGTTCGAAACAAAATGGCAATTCCTTTTTCATTTTTGGAAAGGATCAAACCATTTTTTTTGATACCTTTTTCAACCATATATCGGGCCAAATAACGAAAACGTTTATTACGGTCGCCTCCTTTTTTCACGATATCTTCTGCGGAAGGCGTTTCTTTCAGAATTTCCGCGACGTGACCTATAATTTCTTCTTTTTGCACTCGAAAAGGTTTATGTTTGCGAAGATAAGTAAAAGTTACAAATCCGATAACGGCATTTTATTCATATTTAAACATTTTCCATTAACAAATATTTATAGCCTTTTTGCGCATTTTGAAACTATCTTTGGTTTCAATTATTTTACATTTCAATGCCAATAAAAGGAGCTATTATTAAGAGTTTGATAGAGTTTGGACGAACAATTGCTTCGGAACCAAATCCTGTTGAATCGCAACAAAAGGTTTTAAAATCTTTGCTGGATAAGGCAAAAAATACCGCCTTTGGAAAATTTTACCGCTTTGAAGATTTATTGGAAAGCGAAAATATGTCGGATGAATTTGCAAAAAAGCTTCCCTTTTTCGATTACAACAAAATCACAGAAGAGTGGTGGATCCAGACCCAAGGTGGCGCATCAGATATCACCTGGCCGGGAACGCCTTCTTATTTCGCGTTGAGTTCGGGAACCACCGGAAAAACGAGCAAACGAATTCCGGTGACCGATGACATGATCGATGCGATTCGTTTGGCGGGAATAAAACAGGTTGGTGCGCTTTCCAACTTCGATTTGCCTTCTGAATTTTTTGAGAAGGAGATCATGATGTTGGGAAGTTCGACGAATTTACATAAAAATGAAGACCATTTGGAAGGTGAAATCAGTGGTATTAGTGCTAGCAACATTCCCTTTTGGTTTCAGGGATATTATAAACCCGGTCGTGAAATTGCCAAAATCGATAACTGGGACAAACGTGTTGGCAAAATTGTGGAAAATGCAGCAGATTGGGATATTGGAGCTTTAAGCGGAATTCCGTCTTGGATGGAACTCATGTTGAAAAAAGTAATTGAATATCACCATTTGAACAATATCCATGAAATATGGCCTAATTTACAGGTGTATGCATCAGGTGGCGTGGCCTTTCAGCCTTATAAGAAAAGTTTTATGGCTTTGATGGGAAAACCGATTACGGTTATCGATACATATTTGGCTTCGGAAGGATTTCTGGCGTTTCAAAACAGACCGGAAACCGATTCCATGCAGTTGATAACGGATAATGGAATTTATTTTGAATTTGTTCCTTTTGATCCGGAATATATAAACGCCGATGGATCGCTTATCCAAAAAGCGCCTTCCCTAAGTTTGGAAAAAGTGGAACTTGGAAAAGAATATGTACTGGTCATCAGTACTGTTTCGGGTGCATGGCGGTATTTGATCGGGGATACCATCGAATTTACAGATGTGGAAAAAGCTGAAATCAGAATTACCGGACGAACCAAATTTTTTCTCAATGTAGTAGGGGAGCAGTTGTCTGTCAATAAAATGAACGATGCGGTACAAGAATTGGAAAGGGAATTGGATACTGAAATCCCCGAATTTACACTCTCAGTAATAAAAAAAGGCGAAGAATTTTACCACAAATGGTATTTGGGAATGAATGATTCCACAGAGAAGAATGAAACCGAAGCAGCTTCTATTTTGGATGAATTTCTAAAATCTGCCAACAAAAATTACAGGGTGGCACGCTCGAAAGCCCTGAAAGGTGTTATTGCAAAAATTGTAGCTGCGGATGTTTTTTATGATTGGAGTGGCTTCAACAAGAAAAAAGGAGGACAAGTGAAAATGGAAAAAGTAATGGACGCAGAAAAATTCGCGAAATGGGAAAAGTTTGTAGTTGGCAGTTTGCAGTAGCAGTTTGCAGGGGCAGTTTGCAGGGGCAGTTTTAATCAGTCACCGATCCCTATCTTTTCAACGTAAAACTTCCCATAAACATTTTAAAACGATTGTTTTCCGCGGGATATTTGATGCTGAACCAATATTCGCTGCTGGGCATTTCCTTTCCATTGGAGGTACCGTCCCAACTTGAACCGGGATTATCAATTGTGGCCAGCAATTTTCCGTACCGGTCAAAAATGTGGATTACTGTGCCGGGAAGCCCGGGAATGCCCCATTGGTCGTTGATGCCATCGCCGTTGGGGGTGAAGAATTTGGGATAGCTCAACAACAGCGTGCTTTTTATTGTTTCCCCACAGCCGTTTTGATCGCGTCCAATGACGGTAATTTCCCCGCCGGAGAGGTTTTGGAAAATCACTTTCACCCCACTGACCGGTACAAAATTCACTCCATCAACGGAAAATTCGTAACTGCCGTGGCCTTGAATGTTTACAACCTCGACCGTTGGGTTTTCACCAAAACCGCCCGGTTGGTACAAATCGAAAAGCGGAACGCTGCTTTGGACCACGTTCACCGATGCCACTGCCGGACAATCCGGGCCATTCAAGGGTTTGACCACCACCGAATAAGTGCCGATGCTGTCAATTTCCATCGCCTGCCCGTGAAAATCCAAAACTTCTCCGTTTTGTTGCCACGTGAATTCATAAATTTCGGAAGAAAGCCCGGTGTCGAGCAGAATGGGAATTTCCCCCGGCAAGGCTTCCCCCGTTTCGGGATCGACGCAAATAACCCGGGATTGAAAATCTACCAAGTCGATTTCGGGGCGTTCGACCCCACGGAGTTCAAAATCGGCCAACTCGGAAACACAACCGGTTTCGGGATCGGTCAGGGCCACAAAAATGGTTTTTGGCAGGGTTTCCGGTGAAAAATTTTCAGGGTTTCCAATTGGATTTTGGTTTTGAAAATCGGTTGGGGAAGTATAATAATCAACCTCGAACAATCCGTCCGGATCGACAAGTTCGTTTTGTTGCGTCAAATCGAAAACAAGGGTTTCATTTTCCGCACATTGCGCCATATCTTCGGGTTGGGCCGCGATGATCGGTTTTTCATCGACCTCCAAAATCAATTGTGCCAGGGCAAAACAGTCTTCGGTGTTTTCCACGCGGAGCCAAAGCGTAACTGTTCCCGTAACCGGATAATTTTCCAGATCACCGATTTCCGGGCCACCGTTTTCCGCATCGGTTTGGGTTTCGAAAAAAGACAATTCCAGGCCTGGAAGTTGCAATATGTCCAGAATTTCATCCGTCAGTTCGGGGAGGTTGAACGTGGCCGTTCCGTTTTCCCCACAATCGGAGAAAACCACGCTGTCCTGGGCGGCTTCGAGGTTTTGCACCGTTAGTTCCAAAGGAACGACTTTGTAACAGCCTTCGGCGTTTTCCACACGGGCAAAAATGGTTTGGGAATAAGGCTGGGTGTTTTCGAACGGACTGGAAAGCACATCGTTCGGATCGCCATTTTCAGCCAAAATTTCCGTGGCAAAAAAATTTGTTCCGTACGTCGAATTTCCCCCGGTGATCTCGTTTATTTTATCGGCAATGGGGAAAGCTTCGATGCCCAAGGGCGGACCGCTTTCACATTTTACCAACGGAGTGGGCTGGTTGACCGTTGGCAGTTCCAGCAGTTCTACAGAGAAACTGCCGATGGCGCAACAACCGTCGTCGTTTGTCAAGCGGACGAAAATGGTCTGCTCGTTGTTGGTGGGCGCAAAATTTTCTGGGGTGGGAATGGGATCGGCTTGGTCGTTTTCGGCCTCTGCCAAGGTCAGGAAAAAGGCCACTTCAAAATCTGTGGTGTCCACGTTTATCATCGAGTCCCAAAGGTTGAGGCTGTCCGTGCCGACCTCGCCGCAAGCGGACAAATCGTCGGGTTGGAAGGGCGGCGGCGTTTCGGGCATTTCGATCGGGACCGTATCGCTGTTGTTGAGCAAGTTGTTTTCATTGATGGGGCTTTGCCCGGACTGGTCCATATTGGCAATGGCCGTGAGCACGGTGCTGTCCGAAACCTCCGGTGGAACGGGAATGCTCAAACTGATGGAAAGGCTGGCCCCGATAGGCAAAATTTCGGAGGTGTTGGTGCTTGCCGAAAACACTTGGTTGCCGGAAGGATCGTCAAAAAAAAAGCTGATGGGCGTCCCGGCCGGGAGCGGTGCGGTGGCGTTGGTGTTGGAAAGCATGACCGTTACGTCCATATTATCGCCTTCGCAGGGAAGGCTAAAATCCGCGCTGACAATTTCCAAGGTGGCATCGGGGAGTTCGGTGGGAATGGCGGTAACGATGTACTGGATGAGAGGTTGATCATCAAAAGAATTTAAGGTAATACTTGCTTGAGTATCACCCATAGCCAAATAATTCGAAACATCAAAATAATCCAGATCCATGTTCCAAATCGTATTTGATCCTGTAAAGGAATTAGTGCTGTTAAAAGGGTTGTCAGAAGGGTTTGAAGGTGGGTTTGAAAGAATGTTGTTGTTAAATTCCACAGTTTCCTGGGAAGACCAATTAGCTGTCCCATTATATGCAAGAAAACCAATCCGGGAATCTTGTGGGTTGGTTACGTTGAGGTTGTTTAGATTAATGGTTGTTGTAAAATTATAGGTGAACCCACCAAATGCTTTTAAGCCATTATAAATATTCACTTGTTTTGGGGGCAACTGGGAATTACTGTAAATAATCAAAATTGCCCAACCTCCATAATTCAATCTATGAGTACAGTAATATACAGATGGGTCATTAATAACATTAGTCAAATTGATTCCGGTAACCGTATAGAGTCCATTACCTATATTTTGAATCATGTTGGTAATATTGGCAATACATCCAAAAAACTTAAAATCATTGGAAGAAGGGTAAGGGGAGATTATTATCGTTTGCTGGCTACTTACCATATTGCCATTTAATTGCACCTCTGTGTTGCCACTACCATCGCCAGAACCCGACCAATAGAGGTAGGCCGCTTCCACTGTTTGGTTTGGATTGAGGTTTAATACAGCGCTTGCCGTGTTGTTTATGGTACAGTTGTAAATATAATTGTCTTGAGGGTTTAAACTAGCGCCAATTGCGGTAAAATCATAAGAACCATTGAATTGGGCATATAAAGAAAACGATCCATTGCTGGATTGTCCATAAACCTCAAAAGAAAAAAATGATATCCATAAAATAATGAATAATCTACTGCTCATATCTCTAAAAGGTTTTATCATCAATTACAAATATATAGAA
>DASSWN010000100.1:0-10988 GCA_035704905.1 Flavobacteriaceae bacterium | reverse complement strand
CCGTTCCGTGATCAGGGGAAGTTCGTACTTTATCGAGGCCCGCCGTGTAATTTACGCCTTTGCCGAAAGACAGGGTTTTGAAAGGAACCAAGCCCTGATCGTGATACGCCGCAATGATGGCATCGAAATTTTTATAGTTTTGGGAACCGAAAAAGCTGTCGGCGGAATACGGCCCATAAATCAAAGTGCCCGCATCGTTCAATTTTTGAAGGGTTGGTTTCAAAATTTCTTCGTCTTCTTTTCCGATGACCCCGTTGTCGCCACTATGCGGATTGATACCCAAAACGGCAATTTTTGGTTTGCGTATGCCGAAATCTTGTTCCAAACTTTTGGAAATAATTTTCACCTTTTTTTCGATCAATGCAGCTGTTATGTGCGATGCCACATCTTTCACCGGAACATGGTCGGTAAGCAAACCGATACGTAGGCCCAAATCTTCGGGGGCGATCATGAACATTAAACTTTCACCGTTCAATTCTTGGGCCAAATAATCGGTATGTCCGGGGAAATGGAATTTTTCGGATTGAATGCTGCTTTTGTTGATGGGCGCGGTGACCAACACATCAATGGAGCCATTTTTCAATGAAGCTACCGCTGCTTCCAAGGATTTGAATGCAAAATCACCACTATTTTTGTCTTCTTTTCCAAATTCGATTTTGACATTTTCCCGCCAAACGTTCACCACATTCACTTTTCCTTCGATGGCTTTGGTTGCATCCGGAATTCCTTGAAAAACAAGCTCCGATTTGAAACGGTTTTTAAGGTGCGACATCATTTTCGTGTTTGCAAAAATAATTGGGGTGCAAAAATCGAGCATGCGGAGATCTTCGAAGGTTTTGATAACTATCTCGCTGCCAATTCCGTTTAGGTCGCCAATGCTGATCCCCAGCTTTATTTTTTCCTTTTGCTTCATCAATTTATGGTTATTTTTGCCATACAAAGGTAACCAAATATTCTACAAACATGTTCACGGGGATTATCGAGGAAATTGGAAAAATAGTGGAACTCCGGCCTTCATCGCAGGTTGAAAAACCCGGTATTTCGGAAAGGGGAAACCTGGAAATTACCGTAGAAGCGAAGCTGGCTCCCGAATTAAAAATCGACCAAAGTGTGGCCCATAACGGTGTGTGCCTCACGGTTGTTTCCTTGGCGGAAAACACCTATACCGTTACGGCCATCGAAGAAACGTTGAAACGCACAAATTTGGAAAACCTGCAGGTGGGCGACCCCATAAATTTGGAACGAGGAATGAAAATGAATGCCCGATTGGACGGGCATATTGTTCAAGGCCATGTCGATCAAGTGGGGGTATGTGAGAAGATAGAACCACAAAATGGCAGTCATATTTTCAGCTTTTCCTATGACCAACAATCACAAAACGTAACGATAGAAAAGGGTTCCATTACTATTAACGGGGTAAGTTTGACGGTTGTGGATTCTTATGCGGGCGGATTTTCGGTGGCAGTAATCCCTTATACTTTTGCACATACCAACTTTGGATTTTTGAAAGAAGGCGACAAGGTCAATCTTGAATTTGATGTGATAGGAAAATACGTGAAAAGGTTGATGGGGGTTGTGTGAAGACATCGGATTTTTCGGCGACAACGGGAAATCCACTTTCAAACATCAGGAATTTTCTGTGATTCGATTTCCAATTTTCATTCTCGTTCAAAATATTTGTAGATCATAGGTCATTTCTATACCTTTGCACGATTTTAAAAATCAACCGGTCCTATAGCTCAGTTGGTTAGAGCACTTGACTCATAATCAAGTGGTCGCTGGTTCGAGCCCAGCTGGGACCACGGAATTTTTTCAAAGCCGCTTTATTCATAAAAGTGGCTTTTTTGTTTCAAAATTATTGGAAGGAAGGAAAATAAAAAGAAAAGTGTTTGGACAATTGCCCAAACACTTTTACCTTTTCACAGAATTTCAATGAGTTGTAACGCATTGTAAATTCCATTGTTCAAGGGATAAACTTCCCCATTCAACATTTGGTGCCAAGCTATTTTAAGAAAAAAATACTCGTTTCCCGTACCCGACGGGGTTTGCAGAAATGTTAGTTCAACATCGGAACTGGTGTTATCAATAGGCAGAATTTCCACATTTGATAGTTCCAGTTGGGATGCTTCTGTTTCAAAATCGAACCACATGTGCGCTGCACTGAATTCGACATGGGAAGCTCCTTGCGGAACGCCCAAATTTTGAAGCGGGTTTAATCCCAACATTCCGATTACGGCCGTAGCCGTGTCCAAGGTGTACCCCATTTTCAGCACGCTATTCAATTTTGCGCGTTGATTGAAATCGAAAAATTTGAATTTTTCTTTTCCTTCAGGAGTGTTCAAACCGAGCGCTACTTTACGCTCCCCACGTAGGGAGGTAGTGTCTTGGTTCTTTACTTTCGACAATACCTGCGTCAACCGATAGGTCATTGATTTATCGCGAATATCGAAAGTTAGTCCAGATACAGCCCTGCGGAAATTTTTACCACTGGAGGCTACATGGCCAAATTCTTGACCATTTTCTCGGGTTCGAATAAAAGCGGGATCGTTTTCAATCCTACTTTTGGAAATTTCGCTCTTCTTTTTTACGAGATACTCGCCTTCAGAATTGCGGTAGAAGGTCATACCATCCATGGTTCCCTCTATTTTTAATAACGACTTGAGTCGAGGCATAACATTAAATTTTATGAGGCAACCGGAACGATTTATTTTCTGTTTTGTGTTTTAACAACATGTTCCGGATGGCCTCGGTTATCAATTATTTTTTAGAAGGTCAAAAAATCAGCTCTGGAATTCCCGAAAACGAAAAATGGTATACCATTGAACAATGTGTTTTTCGTTTCCTTCTGAAAAGCATTTTTCAACTGTTCTGGGACAAATGTAAGGGGAGTGTTTTGTGGTCATGACGTCTTTTTCCCTATTCCGTAATTTTTTATATACTCTTCATTTTCAGTAAAAAGCTGTAATTCCATGCGATTGCAGACGCTTTTGTACGCATTTAAAGAAAAGCTTGGTTTGCGGTTTTAATACTTTAGCTATACCGGAGCTATGCTGGGGGTATACGGAAGGTATATCGGAGATGGAGAGATGGGGAGACTTGGTGATGGGGTGATGTAGTGATTTGGTAATGGGGAGATGGGGCGACTTTGGTGATGGGGAGATGGAGTGATGGGACGATAAAATGATGGGGCGACTCGGTGAGTGATTTAGTGATTTAGTGAAGGGGTGATTTGGTGATGGGGTGATGGGGTGATGAGATGATGGGGCGAGGTGATTTGGTTAATCGTGATTTTAATGTTGTTGAGGTGATCGGTGATAAGGATTGAAGTATTAAAAATAAAAGAATGGAATGAAGGCCCAAGAAGACGGAAGCATAGGAAACAGTGGTGCTTAAAAGCAAAAGGAACGGAAATGGTCCGAAAAGTTGGAATTAAATTTAATGAATATTCAAAAAGGTATATAGAAAAATCGTTCTGAAAAAATAATGCTGAAAGTTTCAATATGAGTACATTAATTTTGAAAATGAATAAGGTATTCTATAAAAAATGCAATTGATTTTGGCCGGTGATTTTGCCTTTGGGAAAATATGACAGGAAGTTTGTCAAATTTTCTTAGTTATTGGAAAAATGTATTACTGCCTTTCTTTCAATAGGTTATAGATTTGGACTTTCAATTTGGAATGATATGGACGGGTTACGAATTATTAGGACAAAAGATCTTGCCCTTTGGAAGGGCGTGCAAATCCGTGCGGCCCAACGGGAAATGGAACGCATACGCGATTATTTCGACAAGGCTTCCCATCAATATGTTACCAACGAAGAAGCAGCCGAATACTATGGTATCCCGGCAAGTTTATTTGATGAAAAAACGAAAATAAGCCATTGAAAGAAAATAAGCCGACATATCCACTACGTTTGATCGATGCCACCGATTTGGCTTCGTTGCGCAGGACAACCATGTCGGCGGCCTATCAGTTTTTAAAGAAAATAAAAAAGGCGTTGGGGAAAATGGATCATCAATATGTAACAAATTGGGAAGCGGCGGAGTATATGGGATTGAAAGTGGACGATTTTGAAGCGATTATTCAGCAGCGATGAAAGAACGATTTGGTGATGGGGAGATGGGGTGATGAGGTGATTTGATGATTCGGTATGCAGTGGAGTTGCGTTATGCAAGGGCATACAATTGATTGATCATTTTTTTTATTAAGGTATAATTTTGTTCACGTTCTTTGGTCAAAACCTTGCTCAGGGTACCATTAATCACATAGATTTCATCGATATAATTTTTCTCTCGGAACCATTCATTGAATGTTTTTGGGTCCGCGATTATTTTGAAATCTTCCCGTTCCATATCGCGCATATAGCGGTATAAAAAAGTAAATTGGGCCTCATTGACCAGGGTTTCCGCATAATATTCCAAAAGTTTGAATCCCTTGAAACTTTTAAAAATATGCTGTGGATATTGGTAATATTCGGGCGTATTGATGGTGAGGTAATTTATTTCCCGCGGATCGAGTAGACGGTCGGCATAATCGGTAATACAATCATAAATGGCCGGGAATTCCGGAAAATAAGCTGTGAACTGCCGCCGTCTTTTTTCTATTTCCATGAGCAGCCAATTTTTCAAGAGACGTTTGTAAATGGCCAATTCCCTAGGATATTCGATGAAAACAATGGGAGAAGCATTGTTGGCAAAATTAAATTCTTTGTTCAATATTTTTTTCGCCTCCTCTTGGGGAATGGGTTTATCCAAAAAAAACTCTTTAAAATGAAGCCTGTCCAATACATCAAATAGACCACTCAATTCAAATCCCATTTGCCTTAAGTCCATGAAATCCATGCCCAGTTTTGGTTGGGCATATTCTTGAAAGCCTATTGAGGTGTTATTATAATTATTTCCCTTTTTTACAAAAAAAATGAATTGCATCTTCTTTCCAATTTCGGTCAGAAACAGGTGATATTCCTGAATTTTTGGCGAAGGATTGTCTCTGGTAATTTCCCATTCTTCTTCGTAAAAATCCTGTACTATATTCAAAGTTCTTTTTGGAGAAGAGGTATAGCCATCCAAATCGCTTCGCATCCACAGTTCGGACACTCTCCGAATAACCTCTTCTTTATCTTCGGTGGGATCTTTTTTTAGATTGCGATAATATTCAAAATATCTCTTTTTTGCCGCAAGAAAATTCACCAAACTAATATTGAAAAAATGCCAGAAGTTAAAGGAATTGAAAACGTTCCAAATTCTTTGATTAACGTTTCAATGTCTATCGTTGCCTTTTTTCTGATTGTTTGGTTTTCATAATTGAAAATGGAATAAAAGTCATTAGTGATCGATCGTCCAATATATTTCATCGGCATTTTAGTAATCGTACCTCTAAGCTTTTTCGCTAGTTCAAAAAAATCACTTTGTAAGTCCTCTGGGATTCCTTTATTCTTTAAGTCATTGTAGAAAGCAGAAAAACCTCCGCGTGATTCATAATCACAAATTAATTTAAAAAACTGATTACTGAAAGCTAAATTAGCTTCTCCATTAATTTGTGGAATAGAAGTCTGGGATTGAAAAATCGGATAGTAGTAAATCAACCATTTTTCAATAAGAAGTCCTGTTGGAATTCGAACACGGTTATCTGCAAACGAAATATATGGTGAATTGTCCTGAATAATATCTATAACGCCACGTAAAAGAGCAAATTTGTAAGTTGTTGTCTTACTGTCTCTTTCAATGATTTTACTGATATTATAAAAGACTTCGTTGTTCATTCCCGCCCAATTTAAGAAAAATTTATAACCTCTCCTCTTTATTCAAGAAAAGAAAGCGAATGAATTTTTTGAAAGATGAATATAAAAATTGAGAAGAAAATTTGTTCACCCCCAACCCACCCCACTTTAAAAAAAAGAAATTCTTGTTTATTCGGATGAATAAAAATCCTTTTACAACCCCTGCAACTGCGCTTTCCGCACTTTTTTGAACAGGTTGGAGGAATACACGAAATCCGTCACCGAATCATTGTCGGTTTTGAAAATTTGTTCTTTGTCGCCTTTCCAAGCCAAGCGGCCTTCTTTGAGAAAGATAATGTTTTCCCCGATTTCCAGCACCGAATTCATGTCGTGGGTATTGATGACGGTGGTGATGTCATATTCACGCGTAATTTCCTGAATGAGGTTGTCGATCACGGTAGCGGTTTTCGGATCGAGCCCCGAATTGGGTTCGTCGCAGAACAAATACTTGGGTTCGTTTACAATGGCGCGCGCGATGGAAACCCGTTTTTGCATCCCTCCGCTAATTTCAGAAGGAAATTTATCTTCGGCATTTTCCAAATTTACCCGCTTCAAAACTGTGGAAACGCGTTCCATGCGTTCGCTCCGGCGTTGACGGGTGAACATTTTTAATGGAAAACCCACATTTTCTGCCACGGTCATGGAATCGAAAAGCGCACCGCCTTGAAAAACCATTCCCATCTTTTGGCGCAAGTCGCGTTGTTCTTCTTCCGAAAAAGAGGAATAATTTTCACCATTGTACAGAATTTCGCCTTTGTCGGGTTTGAACAATCCGAGCAAACATTTTAGAAAAACCGTCTTTCCCGAACCGGATTGGCCGATGATGAGGTTTGTTTTCCCCTTCTCAAATTTGGCGTCGATTCCTTTCAAAACCTCTTCTTCCCCAAATCCCTTATGTAAATCTTTGACTTCTATCATGTCAGCAGCAATTGGGTGATCATATAATTTGTGATGATAATAACCACGCTCGTCCAAACGAAAGAGGTGGTGCTGGCTTGGCCCACTTCCAACGCGCCGCCTTTCATATAATAGCCGTAAAAAGCAGGGATGGTGGCCAGTAAAAAGGCGAAAACGGTGGTTTTTATAAAAGCATATGCCAACTGAAATGGAATAAAATCAGATTGCAAACCGCTCATAAACGCATCGGAAGAAACGAAGCCGCCAAACACACCGCCCACATAAGCACCCATAATGCCAATGAACATTGAAATGGCGATCACAAACGGATAAAACATCATGGCCACCACTTTTGGAAAAACCAAGTAATTCAGGGAATTGATGCCCATAACCTCCAAGGCGTCGATTTGCTCCGTAACGCGCATGGTTCCAATGCTGGAAGTAATATACGAACCCACTTTCCCCGCCATAATAATGGAAATAAAGGTGGGTGCAAATTCCAAAATAATGGATTGGCGTGCGGCATAACCAATCAAAGATTTTGGAATCAGCGGATTGCTCAGGTTCAATGCGGTTTGAATGGAAACCACCGCTCCAATAAAAAAGGAAATGAAAACCACGATGCCCAACGAACTGATTATCAAGTCGTCAATTTCCTTGAAAATAAGATCGCGCAAAACAGAGCCTTTTGTCATTCGTCCAAAGACATCTTTCAACATCAAAAAATAGCGCCCGATATTGCGAAGGTACCTCATTTTGTTAGGGAGTTGTTGTAGCGGATTTTACGCCGCTAAAATAGGAAAAATTAGCCTGAAAGTATTTAACTTGCCGCCAATCTTTGAATTTATACCAGCAGCGATGGAAAATGCCCCTTCAAGAAAGAACGAAATGAAATCCGAATTCAAGCCTTTTCCCGAACTTTGTACCAAAAGGTTGTTGTTGCGGCAAACCCTTCTCGGCGATCGTGCCGAAGTGTTTTTTCTACGATCGAACGAGGAAGTGAACAAATGCATTCGGCGCGATCCCACAAACACCGTGGAAGACGCGGAGAATTTTATAAAAAAAATCACGCAGGGTTGGGAAGAGGAAAAAAATATCAATTGGAGCCTTGTTTTTCAGGGAAATCCGGAAATGATTGGTTCCATTTGCCTTTGGAATTTTTCCCCGGATAGAAAGACAGCTGAGGTAGGTTACGATTTGCATCCAGGTTTTCAGAAAAAAGGAATGATGACAGAAGCCTTGCAAGCGGTTTTAAAATTTGGTTTTGAAAAGTTGAACTTGTTTCAAATCGAAGCTTTTACCAATTATCAAAACCAAAATTCCATAAGATTATTGGAAAAGAACGGTTTTTCCTTGAACGAAAAAAGGAAGGATAAAGACGATCCGGAGAATGTGATTTTTGAATTAAAACGTTTGGAATATTTTTCTTCTGAATAAATCAGAATCAGAAATTAACGGAAAAAGGAACAATGAATTATGCCCGAACAACAAGACATAGAATACAAAAGCAGTTGGCACGAAGATTTTTTAAAATGGGTCTGTGGATTTGCCAATGCACAAGGTGGAGCAATTTTCATTGGCAAGGACGAGCATCAAGGGAGCTATCTGAACTAACAGAAAAACAAATTTTGAAAAGTTCCAAAACTAAGGGAGCAGGTTCATATTTCTATCTTTAGGAACAATAACGCCATAATAACGCCAATAACGCCAAAATAATGCCTTAACAACGCCAATTGATAATATTCCGTAACGATCAATAAACCAAACATAGCAACATGAACCGAATTGTTTTTTTTGCCTCCATCGCTTTTTTTTTCATTCAATGCAAACCTTCCAAAACGATTTCAGATAATCAAAATTCATCGGAAATTGGGGAGCCAACTTCCCCAAAATTGGTCGTGGGCGTGGTGGTCGATCAAATGCGCTACGATTATTTGACCCGGTTTTGGAACAAATACGGAAAGGAAGGTTTCAAACGCTTGATTTCCGAAGGTTTTAATTTGAAAAACAACCATTTCAATTATGTGCCGACCTACACAGCACCGGGGCATACGTCGATTTATACCGGCACCACGCCCAAAACCCACGGCATCATTTCCAATTCGTGGTACAGCCGCACGGAAGGAAAACGCGTTTACTGCGTGGACGATGAATCGACGAAACCGGTCGGTACCGAGTCTTCCGATGGAAAAAAGTCGCCACATCGATTGCTTTGCACCACGGTTTCGGATGAAAATAGGCTGCACACCCAAATGCGGGGAAAAACCATTGGGATTTCTTTGAAAGACCGCAGTTCCATTTTGCCCGCAGGTCATACCGCAAATGCCGCATATTGGTTTCATGGGGAAAATGAAGGGAATTTCATCAGCAGTTCTTTTTATATGGAAAGCTTGCCAAAATGGGTGAAGGATTTCAATAATTCCGAGGCAGTGGAAAAATATATCAAAGTTTGGGATACCTATAAACCAATTGAAACGTATATGGAAAGTGGAGCCGATTTGAACAATTTCGAACACGGTTTCGCGGGCAAAGAAACGGCGACTTTTCCTTACAATTTGAGTGAATTGAAAGCGGAAAACGGCGGTTTCGGCATTTTGAAATCCACCCCGTTTGGAAACAGTTTGGTGGTGGATTTTGTGGAAGCAGCTTTGGATGGCGAGCGATTGGGGGAAGATGGGAACACTGATTTTTTGACCATCAGCTTTTCGGCAACGGATTATGTCGGACATAATTTCGGGGTGAATTCCAAAGAAGTCGAAGATACCTACATTCGATTGGACGCGGATATAGCACGATTATTGAAAATATTGGATGAAAAAGTGGGGACGGGGAATTATACCTTGTTTTTAACCGCCGATCACGGTGGCGGTGAAGTTCCTTCTTATCTGGAAACACAGAAAATTCCCGCCGGATATTTCAATACCGGCGCTTTGCGCGATAGTTTGCGCAGTTTTGTGGCAACAAAATACGGCGTGGATGATTTGATTGAAAATGTGTCCAACAACCAAGTGTTTTTTGATTATGAACAGTTGGAAGAAAACAATATTTCAAGAGAAGATTTTCAGAAAAGCCTGATGCATTTTTTGGTGCGTTATCCACAAACAGATCGGGTTTTCACCAGAAAGATGCTCCAAAGCACCGATTATTTGGAAGGAACGGGTAGTTTTGTGCAGAATGGTTTCAATAGCAAACGCAGCGGCGATGTGGTTTACACGCTTCAACCAAATGTTATTTCCTATTCCAAAAAAGGATCGACCCACGGAAGTGCTTTCAATTACGACACCCATGTTCCACTGATTTTCTTTGGGAAAGGAATTAGAAACGGAAAAACCACCAAACGTTCCGAAATCACCGATATTGCGCCAACCATTTCCGCTTTGTTGGGAATTGCGTTTCCGAATGCCGCCACAGGGAACGTGTTGCATTATGTGATGGAGTGAACCCACAACCTAACAGGTTTTTAAAACCTGTTAGGTTTCATTCCAAAACTTTTCTTTTATCTTGGTCCACCTCAATTTCCGGATGAATTTTCCTTCTTCCTCCGAAACCAAGAACGGAAGTTTTTCTCTTTTTGCCTGAAAATACCCACGCATACAATTCAAGAAAAAGAAATAGTCCTTTTTCAGGAAAGCCAGTTTTGTGGAAGCGATGAGCGTGAGCCAAAATCCGTAATGCAATTTGTAAAAAGCTTCCCCTTGTTTGAAACGCGCCGTTTTGGAATAGGTTTTTCCGGTAGGTTTCAGGTGTTTCACCTGAAGCGATTCATCGGTTGCAATTTCCCAACCGTGATATTGGGCGAGCAGTTCATCGACGGTGTCCCAGCCCATTTGCGGTTTCAATTTACCAATTTCCAAAAAACATTTTTTCCGATAGGCTTTTAACGCGCCACGAATGTGGTCTTTGTTGGTCAAATTCTCTAAGATGTACGTGCCATTTTTTTCGATATAACAAAATCCACCCACCATTCCTACTCGTGGTTTTTTTTCAAAAATTTCTGTGAGGCGCTTCAAATAGTTTTTTGGAAAAATTAAATCCGCATCAAATTTGCAAATCACATCGTAGTTTTCATCCAAACTTTCAAAGCCTTTATAAAAGGCGTGAACGACTTTACTTCCGGGTGAATGGTCGGTTTCGGAAATATTGTTCATCAAAGAAATAAAGGAATATTTTTGTTGAAAAGCTTGGACAATTTCTGAAGTATTATCGGTGGAATGATCGTTCACCACCACAATTTTTTCCGGGAGAAAACTTTGTTCCACTAAAGATTGAAGGGTTTTTTCGATGAAACCGGTTTCATTGTGGGCAGGTATGA
>DASSWN010000078.1:0-48675 GCA_035704905.1 Flavobacteriaceae bacterium | reverse complement strand
GCAACGGCAACGGGCTCTTTCTTGTTGAGCTGATCCTGCATCCAAGAGGACTCATTCGGGTTTTCCATTTCGGCACTTTCCTCGAGTTCCTCGCCCTTTAAGATAGAATACAAACGCTGTATGGTGGAAATGCATACTTGGCTATCGGAAGCAATATAACTGGAATTAAGACGCTGGACATTGTAGAGTTCCGTAAACTTTCGGTTGTCGTCGTTTGGCTGAAATTTCCTAAATTCTTGCTCTGCCTGTTCGCCCAAATTTTTGGTGTCCACTAAAAACAAAATACGTTTGGCATCAGCAAATTTCAATAACCGATATACAAAGGTGGCAGCCGTAAATGTTTTTCCGGCCCCGGTCGCCATTTGAATTAAGGCTTTAGGTCGGTTATTTTTAAAGGAAGTCTCTAAATTTTTTACCGCTTTTATTTGTGCGGGTCGCAGTCCCTCTTCATTTAACGTTGGAAAATCTTTTAATCTTGCACGCAAGCTTTTTGCTTTTGCAAGCCAAGTAGCCATCGTTTCGGGTTTATGAAAGCTAAAGACATTTCTGCCCCGTGGTTTTGGGTCCCGATAATCCGTAAAGCGGGTAATGGTTCCCGTACTTTCATATACAAACGGCAATGGATCGTTGTTAAGGTATTTCAATTTGGCTTTGGCATAATCGCCAGACTGTTCCTCTACAACCGTAAGCCGATGACCTTCTTCCTCTTTTTTTGCCTCAATAATGCCAACCGGATTTCTATTCACAAACAGTACATAATCGGCAGGTCCCGCATCCGTTTGGTATTCTTTGATCGCCACACCGTTGTTTGCAGCCAAGTTGATTTTATTCTTGGATTGTATCACCCATCCTGATTTAAGGAGCATTGCATCGATTTTATCGCGTGCTATTTGTTCAGGATTTTGATTCGGTGGCATGGATGAGCAATGATTGGTTTTTCAAATATATAACAAATTGTTAAAAGTTATTGAGTGTTATAAGGGTATTGAGTGATTTAATGATCGAGTGATCGGTGATCGACTCCCAGCCTATAGCTTAGAGCTTACGGCCTATAGCTTTTCGCTAATCGCTAATCGCTAATCGCTAATGGCTGTTGGCTGCTGGCTTATGGCTGCTGGCTTATGGCTGTTGGCTTTTCGCTAATGGCTAATGGCTAATCGCTAATCGCTAATGGCTAATCGCTACTTTAAGAAAACATTCAAACAATTCCGTCATTTTTTTGTTAGCTTGAAAGAAAAAAGTATGAGAAAATTTGTCATTTTCAGCCTAATGCTAATTGTTTTTGGATGCACCGATACGAAAAAAAAGAAAGTTAATGAATCCACAGGCGCACGCGACCCGAATAAGGAAACTGTGGAAAACAAAAATTATCAAAGCGCACGCTGGCAGATGGAAACATCCGTTCCGCCGAAATATGCTATTTTGGAGAGCGAACTCCCGGGGGAAGTGCCGGTTATTAATTTTTATGATAAAGACAACGAGGGAAATCCGCCTTTTGCTTATCACGAAAAACCCGACCTCAGTTATATTGCCGTATTTCCAAAAGGATTTGGCACTGAAATGCCCAGGGGAAAAAAACAGCGAATATCGGAATGGACCGCCAACCTTTCCACCGAATTTGCAGTGGATGAAGAAAAATCCACTGTCTTCCTTCTGGAAAACGGGCAAGCTTGGGCCTATCTTTTAACGCCTGCTTCCCCAGCGAAGAACTGGAGTCAGTATGGAAATATTTTTGTGCATTTTGCCGTAAGCGATTTTGAAAGTAAATGCTTTACTGAAAACAATACCGAAAAACCGATGGAAAAATGCACTGTTATGGGCGGAACCGATCGGATCGCACTTTATGGCACGGTGAACCCCTCCTCAAAAAATGAGTTAACAACTATCTTGCAAAGCATTCAATTTATTTCAAAGGAAGAAGTGAAAACACCCATTTCAGACCTTATAAAGGTGGAAAAACCGCTACCCAACATAGAAGTCACTTCGCCCCTAAAAGTAAAAGGCAAGGCTCGCGGATATTGGTTTTTCGAGGGCGTTGCCGGATTGCGGTTAGAAGACAAAGATGGAAAAGTACTGGCCGAAAGCCGTATGAAAGCCCAAGATATTTGGATGACGGAAGATTTTGTCCCCTTTACAGGAACATTGAAGTTTGATTTCCCTAACGATGAACGCGGCTATTTGATCTTTGAACGTGCAAACCCTTCCGGAAAATCCGAAAACAAAAAGGAATATCGATTGCCGATCCTTTTCCCACCGAGGAAGTAATGAAGTTACTGAGTTATTGAGTTACTGGGGTAATTCGCTGTTCGCTAATGCTGCCCGATTGGGCGATGTGATCGGGTGGACGACTCTCAGCTTCTAGCTTACAGCCTACAGCCTATGGCCTATGGCCAAATTAATGGCTAATCGTCAACAATGGCCTAGCGAGAAAAATCCTAATTCATAATTAATTCCAATCGGTAATTGTTTTAACTTTGAACCCGGCCTCCGTCATGCACCCGATTTTACATTTTTTAACGAATTTTAATAGCTTATTGAATAGTGAAAAAGAATACTCTTCTGGTCTGCACGCTGGTACTATTGTTTTTGTCGGGATGTAAATCGCAAAAAAACAGTGTTTACTTTATTCCTTCCCTTCACGGATTGCACAAGGTAAATGAAAAATATACTTACGATTCCTTGAACAAGATCATCGGTCGACTTGATCCGGATATTATTGCCGTAGAAATCAGGCCGGAAGATATTAATCGCGATTCGACTTATCTGAGCAAAAATTATCCCTATGAAATGCGAATGATGAAGTATTGGTTTCCAGAAGCGCAAATCGCCGGATTTGACTGGCTGGGCGAGGATATTGAAGAAAAACCCATCCCCGACAATTACTGGCAGGAAATGGCCGAGGTAAAAAAACTGGAGATGGCACTCGCTGCAGACAGTATCTATTCCAGCAAACGTGCCACATGCAGCGGTTATGTGAAAGAACGTTTGGAAATTCTCAAAAACAGTTCGTTACGGGAGATAGTAAATAGCCGTGACTCTATTCTTACCAGACAGTATTACGAATGCTTGGCCACACAATATGAGAATAGTAAATATGAAGCACTTTTAGATTTTTACGAGAAGCGCAACAGCGAATTGTTGAACAATATTCGCGATATTATTAAAAGCAATAAAAACAAAACCATCGTTATTCTTACAGGCGATGACCACTATGTCTATTTAAAAGGAAGTTTTCCGCATAATCTGCTTTTCGACTGATTTTCCACCAATATCAGTCCGAAGGCAAGCGAGCTATCTTGTGACTGATCAGTGATTTCGCTTTTCGCTAATAGCTAATGGCTTTTGAATTACCTAATGACCAAGGGTTAAATGCTTAATCGGTTCATCGATGAGAATCGAGCAATTAAGTTATTGAGTTTATCGAGTGATTTGATGATTTCGATCTCGCTAATGGCTCTTGGCTTTTGGCTCCTAGTTTGAGTAATGAAGTGATTGGGTAATTCGGTGATCGAGTGATCAGTGAACGACTTTTAGCTTAGGGCTTACGGCTTAGCTTTTAGCTAATTGCTAATCGCTAATGGCACCGCTGGGAACTTTTGGCTGTTGGCTAGATTAAATTAATGTTAAAAATTTTAAACTTTAAACTTTAAAACAAAAAATAAAAATGGGAAAAGATCAGCATGTAGTAAAAAACAAAGATGGATGGAGTGTGAAAGGAGCTAATAACTCAAAGGCTGCCTTCAAACCATAGGACCCGAAAAGAAGCAGTTGAAAGAGCAAGGGAAATTGTGAATAACCAAAAATCAGAAGTGGTGATTCACGGTAGAAACGGAAAAATTAGAGACAAAGACAGTTACACGATTCAAAAATTCTTAATCCGCGACTTCAGCGGAAACCTCTGTCTTTTTTATCAGTAACAATCCTAAATAAGTCAGTGCACCATTTAGGATTAAAATGAAAAACCCCCATTCAAAGTTAAACTTTTCCAAACTGTACATGCTAATGATATAAGAAAGAATAGGCGAGAGGATAGCCACAGCCGGTACCAATTTGTCCTTTACTTTCCATTTGCTGAAAAGGCCGAACGAGTACAACCCCAATAAAGGGCCGTACGTGTAGCCGGCAAAAACAAAAAGTTTGGCAATCACGCTTGCATCGGCGATTATATATTTAAAAGTCAGTATGGTGGCAATGAGAACAAGGGAAATTATTATATGAACTTGTTTTCTGATTTTCACTTGTTTTGCTTCGGAATGCTTTTTTTCGATTTCCAAAATATCGATACTAAACGAGGTTGTTAGTGCCGTCAATGCACTGTCGGCACTGGAATATGCAGCTGCCACCAAGCCGAGAATAAAGAAGATCGCGATGCCAAAGCCCAATTCGCCACTGGTCGCGATTTCAGGAAAAAGTTGATCGCCGTTGGCGGTGATTCCGTGTTGCAATGCATATTCCGTAAGCAACAATCCCAAGAGTAAAAATATGAAGGTAACGATGGCCAGCACGATTGTGAACCAAAACATGTTTTTCTGCGCTTCTTTCAGATTTCGACAAGTGAGGTTTTTCTGCATCATATCCTGATCCAAGCCGGTCATGACAATGGCGATGAACGCACCGCTTATAAACTGTTTCCAGAAATAATCGTTTGATTTGTAATTCTCGAAAAAGAACATTTTGGAAAATTCACTCTCCGAAACATAATCCACAATATTTGCAAAATCAAGACCCAAATCCTCAGAAACATAAAAGATGGCCACGCCTAACGCAAGTAGCATAAATAAGGTTTGGAAAGTGTCTGTCCAAACAATAGTTTTGATCCCGCTTTTGAAAGTATAGATCCAAATCAGTAAAATTGTGGCGGAAACCGTGGCCCAAAACGGAACACCAATGGAATCGAAAATAATATATTGCAGCACAATTGCCACCAAATAAAGCCGAAAGGCACAACCGACAATCCGTGAGATCAGAAAAAAGGATGCGCCTGTTTTGTAGGAATAATTTCCAAAACGTTCGCCCAAATAGGTGTAAATCGAGGTTAAATTGAGTCGATAATAAAGTGGCAACAATACTGTTCCGATCACCAAATACCCCACGATATAACCAAAAACAACTTGCATATAGCTGAATTGGGAAACTTCAACCCAACCCGGAACGGAAATAAAAGTAACACCACTAAGACTTGCACCAATCATTCCGAAAGCTACCAAATACCACGGCGATTGTTTGCTCGCTTTAAAAAAATCGGCGTTGCTGCCTCCCCGGTTGGTGAAAAAAGACACAAGCACCAACAGGCCAAAATATCCGGCAATGAGCAATAAAATTTGGTAGGGATCCATTAATGGTTTTGGGGGCGAATGTACGAAATGTTGGGAATTCTGTTTTGTGAGCTGCCCATTTTGAAACTATTTTGGGCGGAATTAGTTCAAGTAATATTGCAATATTACTCGAATTAGTTCCGTATATTGCACAAATTCATCTACTTATGGGAGCGTCCAAAACATTTGTTTTTGCCCAAAGGCAAAATCAAATTGCCATTGTAATGAAAGCTTTGGGCCATCTTGCCCGTGTTGCGATTTTGGATTATTTGGCAAAAATGGGCCAAGCGGTTTCCAAAGACATCGTCAATGAATTGCCCTTGTCGCAACCAACTGTTGTCCAGCATTTACAGGAACTGAAAAAATCGGGGTTGATTCGAGGGGTTTTTAATGGAAGCAAGACTTTATTATTCCACTGATAAGCTGGTATTTTCCAAAATAGATCAATATTATGTGGATATGATAGAAAAAATGGAAAAGACAGCTGTACCGAAAAAGGACTAAATACAGTAAAGGGAAACATGTAATATTGCAATATTACGTGAAGGAAACTTCGCCTCATTTGCCTCCCAAACTTTCCTGAAAATCCGTAAATTCGCCACATGGATTTTCCTTCAAAATTATTGGAACAAGCCGTGGAAGAAATGGCACATTTTCCGGGAATTGGAAAGCGCACGGCTTTGCGTTTGGTGCTACATTTGCTAAAACAACCAGAGGACCGGACCACGCATTTGGCGCAGGCATTGGTTAAATTGAAAACCGAAATCAATTTTTGTGAAAACTGCCACAATATCAGTGATTCCAAACTTTGTTCGTTGTGCGCCAGTCCAAAACGAGAACAATCGCTGGTTTGCGTGGTGGAAGATGTTCGCGATGTGATGGCCATTGAAAATACCGGACAATTTCGCGGATTATATCACGTTTTGGGTGGAAAAATCAGCCCAATGGATGGCATTGGCCCCAATCAATTGACCATTTCTTCGTTAGTTGAAAAAGTTCGTGCCGGAAAAATTGAAGAGTTGATTTTTGCTTTGGGAAGCACCATGGAAGGCGACACCACCAATTTTTATATTTTCAAACAGCTGAATGGATTCCCTGTAAAACTTTCTACTATCGCGAGGGGCATTTCCGTGGGCGATGAGCTTGAATATGCCGATGAAATCACACTGGGCCGAAGTATTCTGAACCGGGTTCCGTTTGAAAGTTCCCTTAAAAACTCGTGAGGTGAAACTTTCCATCATCATTCTGAATTATAAAGTGCCCTATCACTTGCTGCTGTGTTTGCAAAGTGTCGAAAAAGCAATTCAAAATTTGAATGCGGAAATAATTGTCGTAGACAACCATTCGGAAGACGAAACTGCCAAATTGGTAAAAAAGCATTTCCCAAGAATCATTCTGTTTCAAAATGAACAAAATGAAGGTTTCAGCAAAGGAAACAACAAAGGAATACAAATTGCAAAAGGCGAATATATTTGTGTCTTGAACCCCGATACCGTAGTTTCGGAACGCGTTTTTCAAAATGTATTGAAGTTTGCGGAAAATCATTTAAATTTTGGCGCAATTGGGGTGAAGATGATCGATGGGACGGGAAATTTTTTGCCTGAAAGCAAACGAAATTTGCCCATACCCCGGGTAGCTTTTCAAAAATTATTGGGAAACACCAAAAATTATTATGCCACTCATTTGACCGAAAACGAAACCGGAAAAGCAACAATTCTACCCGGCGCGTTTATGTTTATGAAAAAAGCCCGTTATGAAGAAGTTGGCGGCTTGGATGAAACTTATTTTATGTATGGTGAAGATATCGACCTGAGTTATAAATTCACACAAGCGGGTTATGAAAATTACTATGTCGGATCGGAAAGCATCTTGCATTTCAAAGGGGAAAGTACCGTGAAAAATTCAGAATATTTGCAACGATTTTACGGTGCTATGCGCTTATTTCATCAAAAACATTTTCCAAGCAATTTTGCGACTGATCTCTTGGTGAAATATGGTTTGGAAGCCGCAAAACTTTCAAATCGGATAAAATCCAAGAACAAGAAAAGGGTTTTCAAAAAAAGTAAAAATCTGTTCTGGGCAACCAATTTTGAAACCCTCCTTCCCGAAAAGTTTCTGCAAAAAACAGGTTTGGAACCGGTTATTCTTTCTCCGGAAAAACTTTCGCAACAAAAAATTGAAGATGCATTGATTGTTTTTGATACCGAAAGTTTTTCTTTTGAAAAAATTCTGGAATTTATGCAAGATATAAAAAACCACGGAAATCGTTTTCGAATCAAAAGTGGCGATTTTATAATCGGCAGCGATAGCAGTTCGGAAAAAGGGGAAGTTGTTTTTTATCGCCTAAAATCAATTTCGTAACAATGCCAACATCGAAAGAATGAGGTAACAAATGATAATCATTGGCAATGCCAAAAACTGAAAAAAGATCAACAATATCACTGATAACAACAAAAATCCATAACGAAGAAAGTTGTCTTTAAAATTCCAGGTTTTGAATTTCAGTGCAAACAAGGGAATGTTGGCGTTCAAAATAAAACAACTAAAAAGGGTAAGGCCAATCAAAAACCATTCATTCAAAATGAGCGAAGTCGCGAAAGCCGTTGGCTGAAAATGCAGAATAATGGGAAGGCTCAAAATCAAAATCGCATTTGCCGGCGTGGGCAATCCGATAAATGAGGTGGTTTGGCGTTCATCAATATTGAAATTTGCCAACCGGTATCCCGATGCCAACGTAATCATTAAACCAATGGCAGCGATCCAAGGAAAATCAATTGCCAAGTCGGCAGTTCCTGTCCATTCCGCGTTATTAAATTCTGGTTCCGCCAATGTGGTGCGAAGAAGTTGAAACATCACAATTCCAGGCACCAATCCGCTGGTAACCATATCTGCCAACGAATCGAGTTGCAATCCCAGTTCACTTTTTGCATTCAGTAACCGCGCGAGCAAACCATCAAAAAAATCGAAAAAAATTCCGAGGCCAACAAAAAGTCCTGCCGCGATCAACTGATTTTGTACGGCAAAAATTACGGCGATGCTTCCCGATAAAAGATTGAGAAGGGTAATAATATTGGGAATTTGGTTTTTGATCATGGCAGAAAATAATGGTTTGCGTAAAAATAGGAAACTATTTTTGAAAATGATTTGCAATGACCGAATTGATGCCGTTTTTATTTTTTTGAGAATTATACAGAATAAAAAGGTTGCTATTCGATTTTTTAAAGTAGAGATTTTTTCATAAATTTAACGAGTTTTAACCTAAATTTTTCCGTTATGAAAAACTTTACTTTCATTGTTTTTTTAGTATGTGGTTTGGGAATATCCGGCCTTCAAGGGCAATTAAAATCTGCCGGATCAGAATTTACCGCAATGGAGCAGCAAGAAATGTTGCAAGCGGCCCAAATGCAAACAGATCAGGAAATCCTGTCAATCGACCAATTGTTGGTACGTCTGGACCAAGTTTCTTTGGAAAAGGAGTTAGGCGGCGTTCCCACTGGTTTTACCACTGAAGAACAACAAGTCTTGGATGGGTATTTTAGCAATCTTTCCCCAATGACAGATCACGTTCCAGGCGCTGGAAATGTGGAAACTTTTAATGTGGCTGTCGGCGACCACTTTTTTGACCCGGGCGGACCGGGCGGGGGCAACACAGACGATATTCCCGGAAATTACCCAAATTGTAATTGCGACACGTTCACCACTTTAGTGGGCGCAAGTGAGATCGAATTTCTTTATTTCAATGTTTTTGCAGATTTTGATTATCTCGTTATTTATGATGGTACCGATGCCACCGGTACAATTTTATTCGATAATGGAGAAAATGGAATCAATGCAGAGGACAGGACATTGGATGATATGATCGCATCACATGGTTCCGCAACTTTCACCTCAACGACGGGAAACCTGCATTTTGAATTTCACTCTTCCAGTGTGGTAGATAGAGGAGGCTGGGACGTGGAAATTATTTCCAGTGGCGCAGATCCTTTTCCCGCACCTTATTGTGGCCCTCTTACTTTCTCTTCGGATGTGGAACCTATAACGCTGGTGGATATAGCAGGAATCAATAATGTTACAGATGCGACGGTAAGCGGCAGCCCAGCGCACGAAGATTTTACCGCAATGATCGGACAAGTGGAACAGGATGGCTCTTATACCATTACCTTGGAAGGAAACACCAATGGCGATTTTGAAAATGGATTGACCGTTTTTATCGACTGGAACCAAAACGAACTTTTGAACGATGCCGGGGAAGTTTATGAAATCGCAGTTCCATTGGACAACACCACCGGAACCGATGGACAACAAGTGACCGGAACCATTGTTGTTCCAACCGATGCCATTCTCGGAGAAACCAGAATGCGTGTAAAAAAAGTCTTTTTGGGACCCGATCTTGACCCATGTGTTCCGGGAAGCAGTGTCGGACAAGCCGAAGATTATACGCTGATGGTTTCGGCCCCAACTGGCGGCGGTTGTACCGATCCGATTATTACATCGGTCGATGGACCGGAAACAATTTGTGAGGGTTCAACGGCAACCCTGACCGCCGTGCATGATGGGGAAACCCTGAACTGGTACGATGCGGCCACAGGTGGAAATCTTGTAGGCACAGGAAGTCCTTTTGAAACCGGCGAATTGACCACAACGACTTCTTTTTGGGCCGAGGCGGTGAATACTGGTTCCGGAGGAGGAACTGCCCAAACTGGTGGCGCACGTGTTGCCCCTTCAAGCAATTCCTCCAGCAATGTGAATACTGCGACCAATCCTTGGGGGCTTTCATTTGATGTTTCGGAAGATTTTGTCCTCAATTCAGTAGATGTTTTCTTGGCGGATAATACACCCGGCGATATTACCATACAATTGAAAGACAACACCTTGGCAATTATCCACGAAGTTACCATTTCGGCACCGGCAGGAAATTCGTCTTCCCCGGTACAGTTTACACTTCCGTTGGATTTCTTTGTTCCGGCGGGAACAGATTATAATTTGGTGGCAGAATCCGGTCCCGTGGAAATGATTCGCGAGTTTTCAAGTGAACATCCCGGATTTCCATATCCCATAGGAACGGTGGGAACGGTGATCGGGGGCACCATCAACGATAACGATTCCAATGCTACGGTTTACTATTTTTTCTATAATTGGACGGTAACTCCCGGAGAATCTTGTTTCTCGGAAAGAATGGAAGAGGTGGTGATGGTGAACCCCACACCAGCATTGCCCACGGGAGATGCAAATCAATTTTTTGAGGATGGAGAAACCTTGGCGGATTTAGAGGTAACCGGAACAAACTTAATTTGGTATTCCGATTCCGCCGGCACCGTTGTGATTCCGGATTCGACTGTTTTGGTGGACGTAACGACCTATTACGTAAGCCAAAGTATCGATGGTTGCGAAAGCGAACTTTTGGCCATTACCGTAACCAATAACTTTGGCATCCAAGATAACATGATCGCAGGGTTCCAGTTTTATCCCAATCCGGCAGCCGATATGCTGAACGTGGAAGCAGATGTTTCCTTGGAAAAAATCGTTCTTTATAACCTAATGGGACAAGAAGTTCTTTCCCACAAAATAAATTCTTCTTCCTCTAATTTGAATATTTCTAATTTGGGAACCGGAATTTATTTTATGAAAATTTTCTCCAATGGAAATATGGGAACCTATAGGTTGATTAAAAAGTAACTTTTTGAAAAAGGTTTTTCAATGCCGTTTTGCGTTTTGCAGAATGGCATTTTTTTATTCATCTTTCGGGGAAAAAGGTTCCAGCGCCAACCGCATTGCCCTTGCTTTCACCAAACATTCTTCGTATTCTTTTTCGGGAATCGATTTTGCGGTGATCGCGCTTCCGACACTAAAGGAAACGTATTTGTGGGCTGAATTGTACAAAATGCTGCGAATGACGACATTAAAATCGAAATCGGCTTCGGGGGTGAAATAGCCAATTGCGCCGCTGTACAAACCGCGTTTGCTTTCTTCCAAATCTTCAATAATTTCCATGGCCGAAATTTTTGGTGCGCCGGTCATACTCCCCATGGGAAAAGTCGTTTTTAAAATTTCCACCGAGGGAGTATCTTTTTCAACTTCAGAAGATATGGAGGAAACAAGTTGGTGCACTTGTTTGTACGTATGAACCGCGCACAATTCCACTACTTGAATGCTTCCTTTTTTTGCGGTTCGGGAAAGATCGTTTCGAACCAAATCAACAATCATTACATTCTCTGAAATTTCTTTCGGGTCGGATTTTAATATTTCCGCCAAACGATCGTCTTCCTTCAAATTTGCTGAACGTTTGGCCGTTCCTTTGATGGGCTGAGAAATTATTTGGCCGCCATTACGCTTTAAATAACGCTCCGGACTTGCGCATAACGCAAATAAATCATTCAATTTTAAAAAGGCGGCAAAAGGCGGTGCCGAAATTTTATTCAATCGGTGAAAGGTTTCCAACGGATTGATTTCGGCATTTTCGGCATAAAATTCTTGGCAAAAATTTGCTTCATAAATATTTCCGAGATGAATATGTTGAAGCATTTTATCTGCTTTTTGAATATAGTCAGATTTTGAAATTCGTTGGTGTATGTTTAGCGGAAGAATAGTGCTTTCTGGGGAAGGGATTTCGGTTCGAAAAATTTCATCTAAATCGGAATCCATTTCATTTTCGAATTGCGATAAATACTTCAACTCGATATTTCCATTTTTAAGAAAGAAAATCTTCTTCGGTTGGAAAAAATGAAGTTCCGGAAAATGAAGTCCGTCAAAATTATTTGAGTTTAATTTTTCGAGATCATTTTTTAAATCATAGCTCAAATAACCGAAAATCCAGTCCTCAGTTTTTTGCCGATAATTTTGCAATTTTTCGAAAGTGGAACCTCGAATATGGCTGAATTCCCCGACCGCCAATATTGCTTCATAACTTCCATAGGATGAGATATGTTCATTTGAATCCAACCAGCAAATCTCCGGAAATTGTTGGGCCCATTGCAGCAATTTTCTTTTTGATTCGCGACAATTTTCCAACGGATATTTTCGATGCCGGCGCAAAATTTAAAAATTAAGTTGTTGCTCAAAATTATGCACTACTTCTGTCAGGCCCAAATATAAAAGTTCATCGGTTATTTTGTTGGCTTCCAAATCGAAATTTTCGTTGAAAGAAGGGAAACCAAAACTTTCCAAGACTTCAGCACCAAACCTTGGAAAAAGGGTATCTTTTGTATAAGCCAGCGAAGCCCTTGCAGCATTTGCGCCGGTTGAAGCGCTCATAACAAGTGCTTTTTTTTCTTTTAGAAAATACCGGTCCATCCGCGACAACCAGTCCATGATGTTTTTGAAAAAGGCAGAAGGCCCACGGTTATGTTCGTTCACGGAAATTATGATCGCATCGTGGGCATCGATCACATTTTTCAACATTTGCAAATTCAGGGGATAACCTTTTTCTTTTTCCAAATCCTCGCTGAACATCGGCAAATCGTAATCGATCAGCCGAATAACATTCACTTCATGGTTCAAAATTGTTCCGGCTACATAGCTAACCAAATGGTGATTGATGGAATTTTTGCTGTTGGAACTCGAAAATGCAAGGATTTTTTTCATAGTGAACCATTAATTTTTCCTTTGCTTTAAACGTGCAAAGGCCTGTTTTCGGTTGCATCCAAGGCCGCTTCTTTTACGGCTTCCGCATAAGTCGGATGTGCATGGCTCATACGCGAAATATCTTCTGCACTCGCGCGGTATTCCATGGCTGCTACCGCCTCCGCGATCAAATCGGCAACACGTGCGCCAACCATGTGAACGCCTAAAACTTCATCGGTTTTTTTGTCGGCCAAAATTTTCACGAATCCGTCTGTATCACCACTGGCGCGGGAACGACCTAAGGCGCGCATGGGAAATTGGCCGGTTTTATAATCGGTTTTTTCTTCCTTCAATTGTTCTTCGGTTTTTCCTACCGAAGCAACTTCCGGCCAAGTATAAACCACCCCGGGGATCAAATTGTAGTTAATATGTGGTTTTTGGCCCGCCAAAGTTTCAGCCACAAAAACACCTTCTTCTTCAGCTTTATGCGCCAACATTGCGCCGCGAATCACATCGCCGATGGCGTAAATATTGTCAACATTGGTTTGCAATTTTTCGTTCACTTCAACTTGCCCGCGATCATTTATTTTGAAACCGGCATTTTCCGCGCCCAACCCTTCTGTATAAGGTTTTCGTCCTACGGCAACCAAACAGTAATCGCCTTTAAAATCCACCTCGTTTCCTTTTTTGTCGGTGGCTTTTACGATGACCTCATCGCCTTTTTTCTCCACGGCGGAAACTTTATGGGAAAGCGCGAATTTCATTTTTTGTTTTTTCAAAACCTTCATTAATTCCTTGCTTTGCGCGGAATCCATGGTCGGAATAATGCGGTCCATATATTCAATAACGGTTACTTCGGAGCCCAATCGGTTGTACACTTGGCCGAGTTCCAAACCGATCACGCCACCGCCAATAATCAACAAATGTTTCGGAATTTTTTTTAATTCCAAAGCTTCGGTGGAAGTGATGATTTTCTTCTTGTCGATTTTTATGAAAGGTAGGGTTGAAGGTTTGCTTCCGGTGGCAATAATTGTATTTTTCGTTTCGATGGTTTCCGTTGAACTATCGTTTTTTGTAATGATTATATGTGTGGAATCTTTAAAAGAACCAACGCCTTCGAAGGTGTCGATTTTGTTTTTATCCATCAAAAATGCGATGCCTTTGGTAGTTTGTTCCACCACCGACGACTTTCGTTCCATCATTTTTTTTATGTTGACTTTAATATCGCCCGGAATTTCAATTCCATGTTCTGCAAAATGATCGGTGGCTTCTTGGTAATGATGCGAAGAATCCAAAAGCGCTTTTGAAGGAATGCAGCCAACATTCAAACAAGTGCCGCCAAAAGTGGGATATTTTTCGATCATCGCGGTTTTCATTCCCAATTGGGCGCAACGGATTGCCGCCACATATCCTCCCGGACCAGAACCGATGATTACTACATCGTACGTTTTCATATTTTGAATTTTTGATGGTTTTTAAAAACGATTACAAAAATACGACATCCAACGCGAAAGGCAAGAAAATTGACAGTTTTGCATAAAAATATACATGGAAAAGTGAGGCTTCAATATTGTGAAAAATCCTTCAGCCGTTCATAAGCGGATTTTTGTATTTTTACCCTATGGGGAAAATGATACTTGCCTTTTTATTAATCTTGTTTGTTGGGTGCAAAGATTTTGAAACCAAAAAGATTTCTTCGGAGGAAGTATTGAACGAACAGTTATCGCATTTCAACTGGAATTCCGTTGATGTATATCCTTCTTTTGCCGAATGCCAAGAACTGATGGAAAAACCAGATTTGAAAAAATGTTTTGAACGGATTTTGGTTGAAAATATCCATAAAGAACTTGCGAAACACCAAATTATCGCAGAAGATTCAATCAGGGAAACCGCAACTTTGTACCTTTTGATTTCTGCCGAGGGAGAGCCAAAAATTGACTCATTGCTTCTTTCGGAAAAATTGCGCGCAGAAGTTCCGGAATTGAAAAATTGGCTGGAGAACAGCATTCAAAGTCTGCCCACTATTTTTCCCGCCAGAACCAGGGGAATTCCCGTCGCCACGAAATTCATTTTGCCAATTCAAGTAGTTTCGGAATAAATTATATCTTGCACGTCATGAAGAAAACTACTTTACAAAATTTAGAAGATCAAGATATTCTTATCTCTACGAAAGAACGCCCAATTTGGCAAAAAATCCTAGCTGTCTTTTTCTTTACATTTATGGCGACCTGCTTATATGTGTTTTTTTTGACCATAGATTTTAATGCCGATTCCAAAATGGCACATTTCTACGGTAATACGATTGAACTGGCTGGGATTTGCTTTGTTTTGGGGGTTCGTTATTCTATGATGAAAGATTATTATTTCGATTTAAAGGAAAAAAAATACAAAATCGTAAAACGCGTTGGATTTGTCGAAATCGGGAAATGGAAAAACTTCAAAGATTTGGACTATGTTTCTATTTTCAGAAATGAAAAAGACATTTTGGAAGTTAATTTATGGTACAATGAAAACAACCATTTTAATTTAGGCAAGTTGGATGATTTGAAGCAGGCCTTGGATGCGGGAAAAAAAATCGCGAAGAAACTTCAAATAGATTTATGGGATGCCGGCACCAATCCATATCATGGAAATTGGATTCCGGTAAAAGCCAATAATACCGCTGCAAACAATTTTGCGTAATTTCACGGATATGCAGGACTCAAACGAAAAAATTATTTTGGGAATCGACCCGGGAACCACCGTTATGGGTTTTGGATTGATAAAAATCGTTGGCAAACAAATGGAGTTCATGCAATTGAATGAACTTTTGTTGAAAAAATATGACGATCATTATTTAAAATTAAAACTGATTTTTGAACGAACCATTGAATTGATCGACTATTTCCATCCGGATGAAATTGCCATCGAAGCGCCGTTTTACGGTAAAAATGTACAGTCTATGCTGAAACTTGGCCGGGCACAAGGCGTGGCAATGGCTGCGGGATTGAGCCGCGAAATTCCCATTGTGGAATATTCACCAAAAAAAATAAAGATGGCCATTACCGGAAACGGAAACGCCAGCAAAGAGCAGGTTGCCAAAATGTTGCAAAGTCTTTTAAAACTGAAAGAACTTCCCAAAAACCTTGATTCGACAGATGGATTGGCGGCCGCGGTTTGCCACTTTTATAACCAAGGAAAGCCCTCGGTGGGCAAAAATTATACAGGTTGGACGGCCTTTGTAAAGCAAAATCCAGGGAAAATAAGTTAGCAGTTTTAGGTGTGAATTTGCAAAAAAATACCTCAAAAAAAGAAAATGAGGTGTTTTTTCTGATTTAAAAATTCGGGATACGGTTTTTATTCTACCACAAAAGTCCCTTGCATGTTCACATAATGTCCCGGGAAGCTACAAATAAATGTATATGTTCCCGGCGCGGGTGCCTCGAACTCTATCGTCGTCGATTCGCCGCCGCCAATAATTTCTGTGTGGGCTATTACGTTTTCCGCATTTTTGGGAACGTAATTATTGTTCGGAAAGTTTATTGCTTCCGTTGCAAATTTCTGAACATCCGTTCCTTTTTTCAAAAGCACAAAATTGTGTCCCATTACTTTCTCCGGTAATTCCCCAACGTGTACCAAAGTAAGTTTTATGGTTTTTCCGGATGGCACTGTAATTTTATCTTTGTTGAACTGCATTTTGTCGTTTCCTTCAATGCGAACTTCAACCATTTCCGAATTTTGGTCGTTCATATCGCTTTCATCGTTTGTAAGTGTGGCGTCATCTGTTACTTCCTCAGAAGTTGTATTCTCGACCGATTTGGAATTGTCGTAGTTGCCCAATTTAATTTCTTGCTGTTTTTTTTCTTCCCCGCAACCAATAAAAATTACTGTTGTCAAAAGAAGAACCATTAATTTTTTCATGACTATTACATTTTAGGTGATTTTCTATACCAAAGATAAGGTTTCATGAACGGCACATGAAATTTATGAACGTTTCCAATAGAAATTTCAGAAAATTTTAATATTAAAAAGCCGATTGCTTAAAGTATTCTGAATAATTCATTTCATTGTTTTGAATTACCAAGAAAATGAAAAATTCCAAAAAAAAATTTCGAATTTGCTACAGTTCGTCATGTATTCGAATATTGCCATTCCCATCCAGCGAAAAGCGAAATGAGGGCTTTTCTTTTAAAAAAACGGCCATCTTTTCACTTACGGGGATTTTCAAGCTTTCTTCATTCACCCTTATTTCAGCAACAAACCCAATGCTGCTACCATAAACTTTGTTTATTTTTCCTTGAAAGACTTTTTCGGTCGTATTTAAATCCGGTTTAATTTCACTAAAATCTTTGATTTCTTTATTCATGCCATTTTTTATTTCAATTAATCGATCGGCTACATGAATTAATGGAACCAAATCATGAGAAACCAATAAAGTCGTTAGATGTAATTCAGTATGAAGAAATTTCAACTCGTTCAGTAGTTGCTGCCGCATGGTCAAATCAAGTGAAGAAAACGGCTCATCCAGCAATAATAAAGTGGGTTTTTGAGCCAATGCACGAATTAGTGCAACGCGCTGTTGTTGTCCTCCCGATAATTTTTCCGGTTTTCGATGACTCATGTTATGCAATTCGGTAATTTTCAACAATTTTCTGAGATAATTCTTGTCCGGATTTTTTCCGGCGGCATATCGCAAAGTTTCCATAATTGTCATATTCGGAAACAAAACAGGATTTTGGAAAACAAATCCGATATTTCGTTTTTGTACAGGAATGTTTACTTTTTTTTCGGCATCAAACCAAGTTTCATTTCCAGATTTTATAATTCCGCAATCGGGTCTGAACAAACCTGAAATCATGCGCAGCAAACTGGTTTTTCCCACTCCAGATTTTCCGAAAATCATGACAAATTCACCGGCATTGATTTCCATGTTCACGGAAAGTTCTTTGACCCCTTCTGCCATGTCGAGTTTCTTTTCTATTTCAATTTGAACCATGACGAAAAACAGAATTTAAAAGTTTTTTGTTCAGACCGTAGGTAATCAGCAAGATTGCGAAAGAAATTACAATTAAGATAATGGAATAAATATGCGCGACACCGAAATTCAAGGCTTCAACGGCATCATAAATCGCGATCGAAGCCACACGGGTTTCGCCATCAATATTTCCCCCAATCATCAGTACCACCCCGAATTCCCCCAGCGTATGCGCAAAAGTCAATACGATGCCAGTTAATAAAGAAGATTTAATATTCGGAAGCAATACCTTAAAAAGAGTTTGAAACCTCGATTTTCCCAAAACGTAGGAAGCTTCCCGCAATTGGAGCGGGAGTTCCTGAAAACCCGCTTGCAACGGATGAACCATAAAAGGCAGACTATAAATGATAGAACCTATAATAAGACCGGGGAAAGAAAAAACTAGTTGCAACCCGAAATTATTTTGAATAAATTCCCCCAGAAAATTTTGCGGACTAAATGCTATCAACAAATAAAAGCCCAAAACCGAAGGGGGCAAAACCAATGGCAAACTTATAATGGTTTCAATAACCGGTTTTCCACGAAAAGAACGATATGCCAAAAATGAAGAAATGGGAATGCTGATAATTAGCAACAAAACCGTGGTTATTAGTGCCAATTTCAAGCTGAGCAATATAGGTTCGAGATCGATTGACATATTTTTTAGTTTACATTATAACCGAAATGGCGAAAAACTGCTTTTCCTTTTTCACTGAAAAGCAACTGATAAAATGCTTCGGCATTTTCAAGGTTATATTCGTTGGAATGTTTTAAAATAATCGCGCCTTGTTGTATTGGCCGATAAAGGGAATCTGCTATGATTATAAATTTTCCATTTTGTTTTATGTCGGGACTTTTCACCACTGACAGGGCGGTAAACGCGACATTTGCCGCACCGGTAAGTTGGTATTGGTTTACTTGCGAAATACTTTCGCCATAAACAATTTTGTTTTTGACTGCATCGTAAATTCCAGCCTGATTCAATGCAGAGATTGTGGCTATCCCGTACGGTGCTGTTCTGGGATTGGCAACCGCAATGGTTTTAATGCTCGGATTTTTAAGTGATGCCAATCCATTTTTAAGATCAATGTCCTGCGTGGTCCACAAAACCAGTTTTCCCAAAGCATAAACTTTCGGTTCGGTAAGTGCCATTCCGTCCGTGGCGACGGATTTTGGATATTTCATATCGGCCGAAAGAAAAATATCATAAGGCGCCCCATGTTTTATTTGCGATGTCAATTTTCCTGAGGATGAGACGATCAGTTCAACATCTGTGGAATATTTTTCTTCAAAGATTTTTTTTAAAGAATCGGCAGCGAATTGTGCATTGGAAGCTACGGCAATTCGCAATGGAATACTTTTTTCGTTGGAACAAGAATAGAAAAAAACACTCGCGATAAGCCAGATTAAAAATTGAATAAAAGCTATGTTAATTTTCAACCTGGATTGAATTTTCGCCGGTTCGGTTAAGATGTTATTTTTTTGAAAGACACGAATATATGGAATCTTGATCTTATTTCATTCCGCTACTTTTCCGTGCCTTCATCATTTTTTCCAAAGTGTCCCATTCTTCTTGTGAAATGCTTTCCAAAAAGTTGAATTGTCCGGCACCTTTCAACCATTCCCCGCCATCAATAGTTACGACTTCCCCGTTAATGTAGGCCGAAAAATCGGAAACAAGATAAGTTGCCAAATTGCCTAATTCCCCATATTCGCCGACCCGGTTTAATGGAACTTTTTTGGCCAAATCGAATTTTTCTTTTAGTTGTCCCGGAAGCAACCGATCCATTGCTCCTTTGGTGGGAAAAGGCCCCGGGGCGATTGCATTGAATCGAATTCCGTATTTTGCCCATTCAACTGCCAAAGAACGTGTCATTGCCAAAACCCCGGCTTTGGCGGCGGCACTCGGTACCACATAAGCCGAGCCGGTCCAAGAATAGGTCGTGACAATGTTCAAAACCGTTTTGTTGATTTCTTTTTGGTCAATCCAATATTTGCCAAATGCCAAGGTGCAATTTTTGCTTCCCTTTAGAACAATATCGATAATGGTATCGAAGGCACTTGCCGAAAGGCGTTCGGTGGGAGAGATGAAATTTCCGGCCGCGTTATTTACCAGAATATCGACAGTTCCCATTTTTTCAAGAACTTCTTGGCGCATGTTTTCAACTTGGTCGTAATGGCGCACATCGCACTGCGAAACGAAACATTTCCCGCCAGTTTCAGATTCGAGTTCTTGGGCGCTTTTTTGAAGTTTTTCCAAGTCGCGTGAAACGATCGCTACTTGTGCGCCCAATTCCAAAAAACAACGTGTCATAGCTTTTCCCAAACCACTGCCACCACCGGTTACAATTATATTTTTGCCTTTTAGGGCATCATCACGCAGCATCTGTTTTGAGTAATTCATTCGGTAAAAATGGTTTGTTTTTTGTAATTGTCGATTCTACAACAGGTCTATTGGGCCCCTGGTTTTATTTTGAATTTGGCTGCTATGGAAATAAAACTACGAATATTCAGGTTGCATTTCCTTATATTTTTGAAAATTCTTCCTCTTGTTTTTGATTGCCTTCTTCTTGGTTTGAAAATGTATTTTTATTTTAAAAAATAATCTTTCGAAAGTAATCTGAGCCTAATCTTCTATCAAAATCTCTAAAATTTGTATTGCGGCCTGACTGATTTTTGTGCCAGGACCAAAAACGGCCACCGCGCCGGCATCGAACAAATACTGGTAATCGGCGGAAGGAATCACGCCACCGACCACAACCATAATATCTTCCCGACCATAATTTTTTAAGGCTGCGATCACTTGTGGCACCAATGTTTTGTGACCTGCCGCGAGTGAGGAAACACCCAAAACATGCACGTCGTTTTCCACCGCTTGTTTTGCTGCTTCCACGGGAGTCTGAAACAAAGGACCAATATCCACATCGAAACCGAGATCGGCATATCCGGTGGCAACGACTTTGGCCCCGCGATCATGTCCATCTTGGCCCATTTTGGCGATCATGATCCGTGGTCTCCGGCCTTCTTGTTCCGCGAATTTATTCGCCAATTCCCGTGCTTTGTCAAAAGACATATCGTTTTTTATTGCTTTGCCATAAACCCCGCTGAAGGATTTTATTTCTGCTTTGTGACGACCGAAAACTTTTGCCAGGGCATCGCTAATTTCGCCTAAAGTAGCCCGCTCCCGGGCAGCCTTCACCGCAAGTTCAAGCAGGTTTTCTGTTCCATTTTGGGCGGCTTGGGTTAAATTTAGTAAAGTTTTTTGGACTTTTTGGTTGTTCCGATCAGATTTTATTTTTTTCAAACGTTCGATTTGTTGCTTTCTAACGCGTTGGTTGTCAACTTCCAAAGTTTCGATCGGATCCTCTTTTTCGCGTCGATATTTGTTCACCCCAACCAAAATATCTTGTTCACTGTCTATGCGGGCCTGTTTTTTTGCCGCAGCTTCCTCGATGCGCAATTTTGGTATTCCGGCTTCAATGGCTTTCGTCATTCCGCCCAGTTCTTCCACTTCTTCAATAAGTTTCCAAGCTTCGTGGGCGATTTCATGCGTTAGTTTTTCGACATAAAAACTTCCGCCCCAAGGATCTACCGTTTTTGTGATTTGCGTTTCATCTTGTAAATAAAGCTGGGTGTTTCGGGCAATTCGAGCAGAAAAATCGGTGGGGAGCGCAATAGCTTCGTCCAGGGCATTGGTGTGTAAACTTTGGGTGCCGCCAAAAACAGCCGCCGCTGCTTCGATACAGGTTCGAGCTACATTGTTGAATGGGTCTTGCTCGGCCAAGCTCCAACCGCTTGTTTGGCAATGCGCCCGCAATGCCAGTGATTTTTGATTTTGTGGGTCAAACCTTTTCACGATTTTTGCCCATAACATTCTCGCAGCCCGCATTTTGGCGATTTCCCGAAAATGATCCATCCCAATTCCCCAGAAAAAGGAAAGTCTCGGCGCAAATTGATCAATATCCATTCCCGCTTCCAATCCTTTTCGAATGTATTCCAAACCATCGGCCAGCGTGTAGGCCAATTCGATTTCGGGGGTTGCGCCGGCTTCTTGCATATGGTAGCCAGAGATACTGATACTGTTGAATTTCGGCATGTTTTTAGCAGAATATTCAAAAATATCCGATACAATTTTCATAGAAGGTTTTGGCGGATATATATATGTGTTCCGTACCATAAATTCTTTCAAAATGTCGTTTTGGATGGTTCCTGAAAGTTGTTCGGGCTTTACACCTTGTTCTTCCGCTGCAACGATATAGAAAGCAAGAACGGGCAGCACCGCACCGTTCATGGTCATGGAAACCGACATTTTATCGAGCGGAATTTGATCGAACAATATTTTCATGTCTTCCACCGAATCAATGGCAACACCGGCCATTCCCACATCGCCCGCAACGCGCTCATGATCACTGTCATAACCGCGGTGTGTTGCCAAATCGAATGCCACTGAAAGTCCTTTTTGCCCGGCGGCAAGGTTGCGACGGTAAAATGCATTGCTTTCTTCTGCGGTGGAAAATCCGGCATATTGGCGGACCGTCCAGGGACGGCGGACGTACATGGTGGAGTAGGGGCCGCGCAGAAAAGGCGGAATTCCGGCAGCGAAATTTTCATGACCAAATTCCTTTTCTGAACTAGTGGAATCGAATTCGCCAGCCTTACAGGCAAGTTTTGAATTTTTAATGCTTATATTTTGAAGGTTTTTTCGGGTCATTTATCAATAATTCTATAATTCCATTTACTCTCTTTTCAATCGTTCCTGTTCCGAATTTTCAGCCAACCTTTTTTCTAAAATGGGTTCGATCCAGGTTTTGCGAGGTTTTTGTTTCAAAAATGGATATAATTCCAAATCGTTTTTCATCTTATCTTCGGAATGTTCATATTTGTTTGTCCCCACCAAAATGCGGTTTTCCATTTCAAAATCGGATTGTTCTTTTTCTGCGCTTTCTTTTATTTTTCGCTGGATGGTTCCATTTTTTAGTTGTGATAAAAAACCACCACCTTTTTCAATATCCTTAAAGATTTCCAGTGCTTTTTCCGCCAATTCTTGTGTCAAGGTTTCCAAATAATAACTTCCCGCTGCCGGATTTTCAATTTGGTCGAAGTGACTTTCGTTCTTTAAAATCAGTAACTGATTGCGGGCAATACGATCACCAAATTCATTGTTTTTATGGTAAATTTCGTCGTAAGCAGCAGTGCATACCGAATCGGAACCGCCCAAAATAGCACTCATGCATTCGGTGGTCGTTCGCAACATATTTACATTGTAGTCGTACAAGGTTTTGTTGCGTTTTGTTGGAAAAGCCAAAATTTCCATCGAAATTTCCCCAAAATCATATTCCGCCGAAACTGTTTCAAAAATCAGTCGAAGTGCTTTGAGTTTAGCGATTTCGAAAAAATAATTGGAACCAATTGAAGTTTTGAATGTGATTTTGAAAGGCTTTTTCGCCAAGCTTGAATTGACATCGACATGAGAACAATGATTAAAATATTCATTGGCGTGGGAAATGGCATACGCGATTTGCTGCGGAATATTGGCACCCGCATTTTGATAGCATGAGGCATCGACGGAAAGTAGGGAAGTGGTTGAATTTTCGCTGATTAGTTTGTCTAAAATTTCATGATCCGATTGTAGATTTTTGTACCAATTCCCCGAAACGGCCAGATTTCCAATAATGTCGATCCCAAATGAAACCTTGTGCTTTTTGTTTTTTAAAAAATGAAGAGTCTTGGAAATAAATGCTTCGGAAAGAAATTGGAGTTCAATGAAAATGGGAGTGTTTTCCAAATCAATTTCTTTCAAAATAGAATTCAAATCAATTTTTTCGGAATCGATAATGAGCCATAAACTTTCCGTTCCGCGAGAAAGTACATTTTTTATTTTTTCGATGGAAGGTTTTTCGGAAGCTACATAGATTTTTTCAGAGATATTCCAATTTGACGGATTTTCTGGCACCAAACTACCTTCTTTCACCGTGTCTTGATGATAAAAAGGTTTCACATCGATACCCTCATTCGATTTATAAATTAAGGTTTCGTTGTAATCGGCACCTTTTAGATCGGCTTGGATTTTTTGTTTCCATTCCTTTGCAGAAATCGCTCGAAATTCGTCAAATAAATCAGTCATTCCTTTCTTTTTTTAAACTATCGGCATATTTAATAATATAAACATCTTCGTTTTCGCGTTTCATAAAATACTTTTCGCGTGCAAATTTTTCAAGTTCCTGTGGATCGTTCAAGCTGTTTATGATCGCAGTATCTTTTTGAATTTGGTTTTTGTAATATTCTTTGTTGTTTTCCAATTCTTCGATACTTTGATTCAATTCGCGGTGCGCCAACCAAGAATTGCTGTCAAAAAAAAACATCCAAACCACAAACAATACCAACAATAGCACATATTTGTTGCTAAGGATTTTGAACCATTTCTTTTTTCGTAATTGCCGAATGCCCATGTTGCGAAAATACGAAAATAAGTAATCGTTTGCAGCCAACAAATGAGAAGCATTCGTCATTTTTTGTACCTTCGCCGCTTGAGAATCGCGGTTGTCATATTGAATTGGAATGGCAAGGAATTGCTTCGGAAATTTTTGCCTTCGGTGGTTTCCTTTTCCCCGGAAGCAACGGTTTATATGGCCGATAACGCTTCAACCGACGGTTCTGCGGTTTTTGTAAAACAAAATTTTCCCCAAGTAAAGATAATTCAGAATATTCAGAATGGCGGATATGCGAAAGGCTACAACGATGCGCTGTCTCAACTTTCCGAAGAAATTTTTATTTTGCTGAACAGCGATGTGGCCGTGACCGAAAATTGGTTGCCCCCATTGATTTCCTGTTTTGAAAATCAATCGAAAACTGCTGCGGTGCAACCTAAAATTTTGGATTATCATCGGAAAAATTATTTTGAATATGCCGGGGCCGCAGGTGGTTTTCTAGATCGTTTGGCGTTTCCCTACTGTCGCGGCCGCATTTTTGAAGATTTGGAAGAAGATCGCGGACAATATGATGATGAGGTTCCTATTTTTTGGGCCAGCGGTGCATGTTTGGCGGTCCGAAAATCGGTTTTTTATGAGGCCGGCAAATTGGATGAAAACTATTTTGCCCATCAAGAAGAAATCGATTTGTGTTGGCGCATGCGCAATTTGGGATACACCATTAAATATATAGGAAAGAGCAAAGTATTTCATGTTGGCGGTGCGACACTGTCTTCTGAAAACCCTCAAAAGACCTTTTATAATTTTCGCAATTCCTTGTTTAATTTGGTGAAAAACGATTCTGGTAAATTTCATTTTTTCTTGGTGGTTTTACGTTTAAGTTTGGACGGAATCGCAGCGGTTCGATTTCTTTTCCAAGGAAAACCAAAGCACTTTGGGGCGGTTTTTAAAGCCCACCTATCTTTCTATAAATCATTGCCGATTTTATTAAAAAAGCGAAAAATTCATCCCAAAAAGAGCCATAAAAGCAGGGTTTTCTCGATTGTTTTCGAATATTATATTTTGGGTAAGAAAACCTTCTCCGCACTGCGAAAGCAAAGCTAAATTCTTGTTAAGGGAAGACGGTGGCATGCTATTTTTAGTAATTTTGACCAATCATAACTAAATTTTAAACATAAAAAATCATGAAAAAAATCTTTGTTTTACCGATTTTGACGGCGGTAATCCTTTCATCTTGTGTGTCCCAAAAGAAATATGCTGCTTTGGAATCGAAACAGGAGGAAACACAGAGTTTATTGGATTCCACCACCATGAAGCTGAATGATTGTCTCAGCGAAAACAAAGCCATGACCCAACAAATAAGAACTTTGGAAAGCACAAATTCTGCTTTGTTGATGACTCAAGGAAATTTGGCCACATTATCCGAAAAAGCAGCGGAAAATTTGAATCAATCCCTCAAGCGTTTGCAAGAGAAAGATTTGAAAATCACGGCCTTGCATGAAGCTTTGAACAAAAAAGACAGTGTCACCCTTGCTTTGGTAACCAGCTTGAAAGGTGCTTTGGGAACTTTGGAAGGTGATGATATACAAATTAGTGTGGAAAAAGGTGTTGTTTTTGTTTCTATTTCCGATAAACTATTGTTCAACAGCGGTAGCTATGAAGTTTCGAATCGGGCACGGGAAGTTTTGGCAAAAGTTGCCAAAGTTGTAAAAGCAAAACCGGATTTCGAATTTATGGTAGAAGGGCATACTGATAATGTACCGATCCATAATTCATGTATTGAAGACAATTGGGATTTGAGCGTGCACCGTGCAACATCCATTGTTAGGATTTTGGTGAACGATTTCAATGTTGATCCAGCGCGCATGACCGCTGCCGGAAGAAGCGAATATATCCCTATTGCATCAAATGACAACCCTGAAGGACGCGCTAGAAATAGAAGGACACGAATTGTTATTCTTCCTGAACTTGGTCAATTTTATGGTATGATCGAGGAAGGAATGAAAAAGGCAGAAGAAGCTTCCGACAATATGCTTAACGAGGATATTCGCACCAATATCAATCAGCCAAATGCCGGCGACAAACCAGAAGACGGTAAATAACCGTAAAGCTTTAATCGGATAAAAAGAAAGGTTTATACTGCATCACCCTGAAATCTACCACGGTAAATTCAGGGTGATTTTTTTTGAGGTCTTTGTACAATTGCATTCCGCCGATAGCTCGATTGGCGGAACCCGAAGGAGCTGTGAGGGAAACGGTTGTAATTTTGCGCCCGTCCAAAACAAATTCGTGAATGCGCGGGACTTCGGCTTGCACGAGTTCCAACTTTATGTCTGTACCTTGAATATGTTTCCGAAAAAAATATTCCGGACCGTTTTTGCTATTTCCACCTGTGAACAATAAAGTACCAACGCTCGGGTGTTGACGAAGAATTTGAAGCATGTTGCGCAATTTCACATTCCTCATTCCCAAATCGGAAGAGTCGATTTTTTCGCGTTGGCAAGATTCCACCATATCGCAGATACCGAGCTTGTTACGGATCAAAAATTCTTTTCGTTGCTTCACCGCTTTTTCGGTATCTTCGAAAAGAAGCTCTTTTTCGAAAATTTCCCCAAGTATTTTCCATAATTGTCCATCCCGACTGCCATAACAGAAATCCACATCATCCGATTTTAATTGATTTTGGCTGAAACGGGGCGGCGGTAGGGTGCCGACGATCAGTTTTTTTGTATTTTCGGGAATAAAAGGAAGATATGGATGTCGGTGTTCAAACAAAAGTAAAAAGTCAAATTTCCTGCAAAAATAAGAATTTTGGTAGGTTTTCTCAAAAGGACAAAAATGATATTTAATTTCACATCTTGTCAAATTTTCCTAAATTTCGTACAATTATAATGGGCAATTTGCAATGAACAGAGGTGGATTTTCCTGGAAACGACTGATCGGTATTTCCCGGCTTAAATCGAATATATCACGAAAAATAGGAGTTCCTTTAACCCGAAGTGGCAGAAATCAAAAAATTGGGCGAATGCTCAGCCGCGGATGTTTGGGCATTGTGATTTTGGTTATGGGTGCTTTTGGGGCGATGTTTTTTCTTTTCTAAACCTTTCATTTTAAGACAAAAAAAACATCATCCCCAAATAAGGATGACGTTTTTCAGAAATGCTTAAATAATACTGTATATTATTCGTGGATCACGCGCACCTGAGTTGCGGTTAATCCTTTCCTTCCTTCTTCTTCAACGTATTCCACTTTGTCGCCTTCGTTCAAAGCTTCGCCGTTAAGTCCTGTAACATGAACAAAAATGTCCTTGCCTGTTTCGTCGTTGGTAATGAATCCATATCCTTTGGACTCATTGAAAAATTTAACTGTACCTTCCATTGTAAGATTATAAAAATTAATAGTATGACAAACATACATATAAAAAAGCACATAGCTTAACGGGAAAGCGTTATTTTTTTTGGAAAAAGGGGAAAAAGTATTTTTAATCGATGCCCTTTTCGCGCATTCGTTTTAGATTTTCTTTTGTCAACGTATAATCTTGTAGGCGTTTTCCGCGCCAACGATGAACCAGGAAAATTGGCATTAAAACGAAGGCAAAACCCAAAACGCTGAACCCTATAAATTTTTGGCCAAGTGCCGGCTCCTCCGAAAACTGAAAGTAAAACCCTGTTCCAATTCCCGATAGAACAAGCACAAGCAAAATTGCGCACAAACGATCAATCCATTTTTTCCAAACCATCTTTTTCATTTTCTTCTTCATTTACTGATAAATACAAAAATACAAATAATAAAATTCCAAGCGTTACACTGCTGCAAAAACCAGTTTTTAAAATTTTGAATTTCGCTAAAATTGGTACATTAGCGGATTAATTAAAAAACCATCGAATATGACTGCTTTCAAAATTGGACCGGGTATATTTTTTATGCTTTTTTTTGTCTCGGGTTTCGCACAAAATCCAGCCCAAAATGATTCTACTGGGCATGCAAATGAAAATTATTTTCGTCAGCTTTATGAAACTTTTGCCACCCCCAATCAATATAGAACGGCTTCCGGCGCGCCTGGTCCTGCATACTACCAAAATACGGCGGATTATGTAATGGATATTCGGTTGGATGATGAAAATCAGAAATTATATGGATTTGAAACGATTACCTATACCAACAATTCACCAAACGATTTGGAATATCTTTGGGTGCAACTTGACCAAAATATTCGGTCAAAAGAAAGTCCCGCCGCAGAACGAAATTCGGATTGGTTTCAGCCTTTCACCCAGCCTGCCGATTTTGTTTCCGAATATATGATGGAAGATACCTTCGATGGCGGATTCAAGTTGCAGGAGGTTACACATAATGGGAAGCCTTTGGATTACTTTGTCAATTTCACAATGATGCGCATTAATTTGAACGAACCGCTAAAAGCCGGGGAAAGTTTTGAATTTTCCATAAAGTGGTGGTACAACATCAACAATTATATGGAAGTGGATGGCCGGTCAGGTTATGAACATTTTGAAGAACATGGAAATAATTTATACGTGATCGCCCAGTTTTTCCCACGAATGGCGGTTTATAACGACAAGGAAGGCTGGCAGAACCATCAGTTTTGGGGCGATGGCGAATTTGCGCTTCCATTTGGCAATTATGAAGTGAGCATTGCCGTTCCCGCCGATCATATTCTCGAGGCAACCGGAACCTTGCAAAATCGGGAAGAAGTTTATTCCAAAAAGATGATGGAACGATATGAAAAAGCCAAAAAATCTTTTGATAAACCGGTTTTGATTGTTACACAAGAAGAAGCCGAAAAAAATGAATCGAAGAAGCCGGGGAAAAACAAAAACCAAACTTGGAAGTTTAAAGCAGATATGGTGCGTGATTTTGCTTTTTCATCATCGCGAAAATTTATTTTGGAAATGAAAAATACCAAAATAGGCGACAATGAAGTCATGGCCATTTCCATGTATCCGAAAGAAGGTAATCCGCTCTGGGGCGAATATGCTACCAAAGCGATCGAACAAACATTGAAAACTTACAGTAAACATACTTTCACCTATCCCTATCCGAAAGCGGTTGCCGTCAACGCACGAAATCAAGGAATGGAATATCCGATGATTTGTTGGAATTTTGGCCGCCCGGATGCCGATGGAACCTATAGCGACGATGTTAAATTTGGAATGATCGGAGTCATTATTCATGAAGTTGGCCATAATTTCTTTCCAATGATTGTAAACAGCGATGAACGCCAATGGGGTTGGTTAGATGAAGGATTGAACACATTCTTGGAATATTTGACCCAGTTGAATTTTGGAGAAACATATCCGGAAGCCATTGCGCCATTGGACCGTTATCCAGTGGATCGGGGAGATGCCGATTTGATCGTGAATTATATGAAAGGCAACCAAAAGTATATGACACCGATTATGTCAAACCCCGAAAATGTCTATCAATTGGGGAACAATGCCTACGGAAAAGTCGGTGCCGGATTGAACATTTTGCGGCAAACCATTTTGGGGCCGGAACTTTTCGATTACGCTTTTCAAACCTATGCCCAACGATGGATGTTCAAGCATCCGACCCCTGATGATTTCTTTCGAACAATGGAAGATGCCTCAGGAACTGATTTGGACTGGTTTTGGCGCGGATGGTTCTATCGAACTGATTATGTTGATATAGGAATCAAAGAGGTTAATTTATACACAATCAACGATCAACCAAACGAACAGGCGAAATCTCTTTTGAAGAAATGGGGAATTACCAATCCGGAAGAATCAAAATGGGCAAAAGAGTTGATTTATTTCAGCACGACGGATAATGCGCCGGACAATTTTTATAAAAATGCCCCCGATTTCAAAAAATATATCGAAACGAATTTTTCGAAAGAGGAACAGGCAAAAATGAAAATCCCAAACTATCTCTATGAAGTTGTTTTTGAGAAACCCGGAAAAATGCCGATGCCGATTATTGTGGAATTCACATTTGAAGATGGAACTTCGAAAAGAATGACCTACCCCGTAGAAATTTGGCGCAAAAACCCCGACAAGGCCAGCAAAGTTCTTGCGACACAAAAGAAGATCGTTTCAATTCAGTTAGATCCGGATTTGCATACGGCCGATGTGAACACCGAAAACAATGTTTGGAAAAAGTAATACCGACATAATTATCGCACTGGCGGTAAAAAGGAGTTTTTTCGGTAAAAACCTTTAACATGGTCTTTTATTGTTGAATAATTTTTTGAACTATCTTTGCCCAATGCATACATTTCCTTTAATATTTGGTATGAGCGGTGGCGAAATTGCTTTTGTGATTTTTGCTGCACTGCTCTTATTTGGCGCAGATAAAATTCCTGATATTGCGCGCAATTTGGGAAAAGGAATTCGAATGGTAAAAAACGCCACAAACGATATAAAGTCGGAAATCACCAAAAGTTCTGAACAAGGTTCTCAATTTCGAGATGATACGACTAAAAACCTTACGGATGAAGTCAAAAAAGTGAAAGAAGATATAGAAAAAATCACGGGTTCTGTCAAACGGAAATTTTAAATTCCCGCGAAGGCGGGAATCTTATTTTCTAACTTTCCAAGTTTCCTTCTTCGTTCCAATATTCCCAACAAGGACAATATCCCTTAAAATCGCAATCCGGAGCAAAGCCAGAACAAAAATCGAAAGCAATTAAACCTTCGTCCATCGGCATGAATTCCTCATTCAATATTTTTACCATGAGTTCATAACGGAGCGGCGGCGGAAGTTTTTCAGGAAATTCCATGCTTGCATTCCAAGTAGAAAGCATTTTTTGGAAAGCCTCGAATACCTGTTTTTTTTCTTCATCTGTAAATTGCTCCGTTAGGGGAAAATCCAATGGTTTTAAACCACAATAATAGCCAAAGTTGTGCTCGTAACCTTCTCCACTTATGAACCGCTCGACTTCTTCGATGTGTTTTTCGAATGCTTCGTTTTCATCAATAAATTCTGCCGTTCCCGACCGTACGGGTTTTTCTCTGCGATGCGCCGCTAAAATATCTGAGAGTAGATGTGGAAGATAGGGATGCATGGAATTTTGTTTTTTGAAGTGATATTTCAGTTTAAAATTCCCGCGAAGGCAAGAATCGTCTTTGTTTATTTCACCCTCGAAACCATTACTCCGTCCCGGATTGGAAGTAAAATGCTTTCCACCCGTTCATCGGAATTTGCCAGTTTGTTGAACGCCAAAATCCCTTGTGTGTCGGCATCTTCTTTTTTCAACGGTTCCACCACTTTTCCGCTCCAAAGTACATTGTCGGTTAAAATTACCCCGCCCGAATTCATTTTTGGAACGATCAATTCAAAATAATTGGAATAATTTTCTTTGTCCGCATCAATAAATGCCAAATCAAATTTCTTGTTAAAAGTGGGAATAATTTCCAACGCATTTCCGGTGTATTGAAAAATTTGTTCACCATAATCCGATCGATCAAAATACTTCCGTTGAAAGGATTTCAATTCTTCATTGATGTCGATGGTGTGGATTTCGCCTTCTTCCTGCATTCCTTCCGCCATGCACAAAGCGGAATATCCAGTATAAGTGCCGATTTCCAAAATATATTTCGGGTTGATAAGTTTTGAAAGCATGCTCAAAAAACGTCCCTGCAAATGCCCGCTCAACATCCTTGGTTGCACTATTTTTTGATGGGTTTCGCGGTTGAGCTCCTGCAATAATTCCGGTTCGGGTTGCGAATGTTCGTCCACGTATTCGGAAAGTTTTTCGGGAAGGAAGTCCATTTAGTTTTTATTTTGAAGTTTGGTTTCACGCAAAGACCGCAAAGTAATACAGTCTTATATCTTATGTCTTTTTCTAACTCAAAATCCGTTTTCGTAAAGTTGATTTTGCCGTTTCGTCTTCACCGCAAAGCCATTGAATGACGTTATCTTCCCAGATAGCGTCCCGTTGTTTGCAAGTGATTATTTCTTCATCAACCGCAAGGTCCAACAATTTTCCCGGATAGGAAGATTGTGGTTCACTTTCCATTTCTCCGAGTGGATAGGGATCGTCCAAACCAGCGATTATTTGTGAGGTTTTCTGATTTTCCACCAATAATTTCAATGATCCGGTATCGTGGACCAAGGTGTCGAAAAAGATGTTTTTATGGCCAACCGATTTCCGTGGATGGGTTTTTCCTTTGAACAAATCCGGGCGACCGTCGAAGCCTTGAATTCTTCTTCCCAAATTAATTTGCGCCAATTGTCCGCCATGGGCAAAACAGACGCGCATATTTGGAAATTTATCGGGATAACCGTTCAAGGTCAAAAAATGATAGGCATCGGCACATTGCGCCAACATCCAAATTAAATGAAATCGCCAAGAAGTATTTTCGAGTTTGATGAATTTTTCTCCGTCATAAGGATGGATTTCAACGGCCAAATTATATTTGCTGGCCATCTCAAAAATGGGTTCGTTTTCTTCATCAAAAATGCAACGCCACGTTCCTATGCTGTCCATATAATGTGTGGGCAAACATAAAAGTTGCATTCCCAGTTCTTCGACGCAGCGCTCTATTTCCCACAATGCGCCACGCACAAAACCGGGATGGACGACGAAACCGCAAGTGAATTTTGAAGGATGGTTTTGTTGGACTTTTGCATTGAAATCGTTTTGAAAACGCAAAGCTTGCTTCATTTCTTCCACCCGCAGTCCGTTTCCATAAAGTTGCGACAAATTCAAGATGACGGCATGGTCGATTTCGTTTCGCGTCATCCATTCCAATTTTTCGTTCAAAAAGAAACTGGAATCGGTTACCGGACGGCTCCAATTTTTTTGCAACATAAATTTTCGTTCTTCATCAACCCAAAAAATCTCTTTGTCTTTCATGAACTTCGGGATTTCTTCGGGGTAAGGAAGAAGGTGTGAATGTCCATTGATGCGCAGTTTTTTTCGATTTCCAACTTTTTCTTGCAAGGGATTGTTCACTTTTATTTCGTTTTTATTTATGTTTTCCATCTTTTGAACTCATTTTAAACAGTTTTTGCGAAGATACTCTTTTGTTTCTGCGCATTTCTATGTCATTTGTGGAAGTCCAAAGTATTTTATATTGCTCTTGTTTTCTCCCGCCGATCTCGCTGATTTCCGCTGATATTGTTTTTTTCCTCTGCGCATTTCTGTGTTATCTGCGGGAAAATATTTTGTTCTTGAAATTCATTGATAACTAATACATACATTCTTTGGTTCGGTAAAAAACCGCAAGGCTTCAAATCCGCCTTCGCGGCCCACGCCGCTGTCTTTTACCCCGCCAAAAGGAGTTCGCAAATCGCGGTTCAACCAGGTGTTCACCCATACAATCCCGGCTTCCAAATTGTTACCAAGCCGCATTGTCCGGTTTAGGTCATTTGTCCATACTGTTGCGGATAGTCCATAGCGGACATCATTTGCCATTTCTACGGCTTCAGCTTCGGTTTTGAACGGCATAATTGTCACTACCGGGCCGAAAATTTCTTCTTGATTTAGTTTGCAACGATTTGATTTGATTTCGATAATAGTAGGTTGCATAAAATAACCGTTTTCAAAACCTTCTATCTTCAGTTGTTTTCCACCACAAAGAATTTTTGCATCTTGGCTTTCGATGTCATTTATATACGATAAAACTTTTTCCAAATGTTCTTTGGAAACCATTGCGCCCAAATCTGCATTGGCATTTTTTGGATCGCCAATTTTCAGCTTTTCGGTGGCTTTTACAAAATCTTCGGTGAATTGTTCGTAGATTTTTTCTTCCACAAATATTCTGGAACCGCACAAACAAATTTGCCCCTGATTGGCAAAAGAAGACTTCACGGTGGTTTTCAACATTTTTTCATAATTGCAATCCGCGAAAATGAGATTTGGGTTTTTCCCACCGAGTTCCAACGAGAGTTTTTTGAACATCGGCGCGGCAGTTCTGGCAAGATGTTCTCCCGTTTTGGTGCCACCGGTAAAAGAAATCGCTTTGATTTGTGGATGTTCCACAATGGCTTGTCCGACATTTTTTCCAAGTCCGTGCACGATATTCAATACACCTTTTGGCAGTCCAGCTTCTTTGCAGATTTCGGATAATAAAAAAGCGGTCATCGGGGTGATTTCACTGGGTTTGGCGACCACACAATTTCCCGCTGCCAAGGCCGGCGCAATTTTCCAACTGAACAAATACAGGGGCAAGTTCCACGGCGAAATACAACCCACTACGCCGATGGGTTTTCGCAATGTGAAATTTAAACTGTTTCGCCCAACACTTTCGTGGCTTTCACTCGCAAATTGCGTGATGGCGTGCGCATAAAAGGCGAAATTGGCCGCCGCCCGCGGAATATCGACCGCCAAGGCCAACGAAAGTGGTTTTCCGTTGTCTTTGCTTTCGGCTTTGGCGAGTTCCACTAAATTCTTTTCAATTAAATTAGAAATGCGCATCAAAATATTGCTGCGTTCGTCGATCGAGGTGTTCGACCACGAAGGGAAAGCGGCTTTTGCAGCTTTTACGGCTTCTTCAACATCTTCATTTCCGCTGTCTGGAATGCGGGAATATACTTCGCCGGTGGCAGGTTCGAAATTATCCAACCATTTCCCGGATTCGGGTTCTCGAAATTCGTTGTTGATGTAGTTTTTGAGGTGGAGCATTTGCTGATAGTGAAAAGTGATGGGTTCGACTTAGAGATTTATCGCAAGATACAATTTTAAGGAATTTTCTTCACGTCTTTTTTATAGATAGAAATAGGTGCTTTTTTTATCGTAAAAAAACAGAAATTTCAAAGTATTTGTTATTTTGCTAAAAAAGTATATGAGTTTGATAGACATAATTTTCAACCCAGCTGTTTCGGGCCTTATTGGCAGTGGTGCCTTGTTTGTTTTCGCGGGATTATTGATGAAAAAATTCCCGCCAAAAAAAATCAATTCCTTATATGGATATCGAACGCCTTCATCAATGAAGTCACAAGAACGATGGGATTTTGCTCAAATTTATGGGGCGAAACAGCTAATGAAAACTGGTGCGGCAATGTGTTTGTTCTCTTTGATAGTTTTGACAATTCACCGATTTTTCCCTTTAAATGAATCCCTTTCCACTGGAATACTGATTTTTGTCCTGTTATTTGCCACAATTCTTCTATTGCTAAATGTGGAATCGGCAATAAAAAAGCGCTTCGGCGATTAGAAAATTAATCGGATTTCTGACAAGCAATTTATGGTTTTACCAATCCGCGATCTATGAGCATAGGTGTGATGTCAGGCTCATGACCGCGAAAGTCCCTGAAAAGTTTGTTGAAATCTTCGGTATTTCCGCGCGACAGAATCATATCGCGGAAACGCTGCCCATTTTCACGCGTCATTCCACCGTTTTGTTCAAACCAAGAATACGCATCGTCATCCAACATTTCTGTCCAAATATAGGCGTAATATGAAGCGGCATAGCCATTTCCCCAAATATGCATAAAATAACTGGAGCGGTAGCGCGGCGGAACGGGAGGAAAATCCAAATTGGTTTTTCGAAGTGATTCTGCTTCAAAATTGTCCACATTTTTTATGGTATCATTGGCCGAAATCGTATGCCATTGCATGTCGAGTTGTGCGGCGGCAAGAAGTTCTGTCAATGCATATCCTTGATTGAACGTAGCTGCTTTTTTTATTTTGTCCACCAAACTTTGGGGCATAGGTTTGCCGGTTTTGTAGTGAACGGCATAATTTTTTAAAACCGAAGGTTCAAGGGCCCAATGTTCGTTGAATTGGGATGGAAATTCCACAAAATCCCGGGGCGTATTGGTTCCGGAAAGACTTGGATAAATTTGATCGGCAAACAAGCCGTGCAGAGCATGTCCAAATTCATGAAACAGTGTTGTTACTTCGTCAAAACTTAACAGCGCTGGTTGTCCTTCCACTGGTTTGGTAAAATTGGCTACGTTGTAAATTACCGGTTTGGTTCCCAGTAATTTGGACTGACCCACCAAATTTGACATCCATGCGCCGCCTTGTTTGTTTTCCCTTTTAAAATAATCGCAATAGAACAAACCAAGCTGTGAGCCATCTTTGTCAATGACATCAAAAACACGCACGTCTTCTTGATAAACCGGTAAGTCTTTTCGTTCCTTAAAACTTAATCCATATAATTTATTGGCTGCGAAAAACACACCGTTTTCCAGCACGTTATTCAGTTCGAAATAGGGTTTTATTTGTGATTCATCCAAATCATAGCGAGCTTTTCTAACTTGTTCGGCATAAAAATTCCAGTCCCAAGGTGCCAATTGGAAACCGCCTTTTTGTTGGTCGATCAGTTTCTGAATATCGGCCGCTTCCGATTTTGCTTTGGTAACTGCTGGCCCGACCAATTTGGTCAAAAATTCTTCTACGGCTTCCGGTGTTTTTGCCATTTGATCTTGAAGGTTCCATGCCGCAAAATTTGGGAAACCCATAATTTTTGCTTTTTCAGCACGAATTTCAGCTATTCGCGAAATGGTTTTTCGGGTATCGTTCGCATCTCCTTTTTCCGCTCGGGACCACGAAGCTTCGAATAGTTTTTGGCGTGTAGTCCTGTTTTTTAAATTTTGTAAAGCTGGTTGTTGTGTGGTATTTTGTAATGAAATTGTCCACGAACCCTCATTTCCATTAGCTTCTGCCGTTTGTGCTGCTTTTTTCATCTCACTTTCCGAAAGGCCGGTTAACTCAGATTGGTCATTAATTACCAACGCTCCATTTTTGGTGGCTGCCAATAATTGATTGGTAAATTTTGCCGAAAGTGAGGCTTCCTCTTTATTCAATTCTTTGAGTTTTTCTTTTTCTTCATGAGAAAGATTTGCCCCGGCAAGTACAAATTGCTGGTACAAATATTCAACCAAATGAAGGGATTCCGGTTTCAATTTTAGTGATTTACGCTTTTTGTAAATTGTTTTTATACGTTCGAATAGTTTCGGGTTTAAATAAATCGCATCGGCGTGCGCGGCCATTTTCGGAGCTATTTCTTCTTGGAGTTGTTGAAGTTCCGGGTTCGTGTTTGCGCCGGTGAGAAGGTAAAAAACATTGGTTGTTCGATCGAGTAACCGACCACTTTTTTCCAGCGCCACCACCGTGTTTTCGAAAGTCGGTTCTTCGGGACTATTTGCAATTTTTATTATTTCTTCTAATTGCGCTTTCATCCCTTCAACAATGGCCGGTCGGAAATCATCCGTTTTAATTTTGCTGAAATCGGGGGCATGCAAAGGCAAAGCACTTGGGGAATAAAAAGGATTTTCTGAAGAAAGCGTAGAATCATTTTCGGGTTGGTTTTCTTTTTTTCCGCCATTGTTGCCGCAGGAAGTGGTCAAGGCAAAAACAGCAACAATAGGTAAAATACTGTATTTTTTCATAGAAAGAATTTTGTGGAAAATCGAAATTACAAAATTCACTGAACATTTTTATGAAAAACTCGATTTCATTCTGAAATTAATAAGGCTTAATGTTTAACAGAAGATTAGGTTCAGTCCGTTGATATTCTTCTTACTTTAGAAGATATGAACCTTAAAAAATTAACATTATGTCTGTAATTAAAGTTATTGAAATCATGGCAGATTCCGATAAAAGTTGGGAAGATGCCACGAAACAAGCAGTAAACCATGCTTCACAAACCGTTAAAAACATCCGTTCGGTGTATATTAAGGAACAAACAGCCACAGTAAGTGGGGATTCCATCACGCAATATCGGGTGAATTGTAAGATTAGTTTTGAGGTGAAATAATTTGTTCTGTTGTCCCGTACTATTGGGGAAATTTTATTCGGTAATTTGAATATGCAGCCACGGAATCAAATCGGCCTCAAAATAACGGATAGCCGAAATGAGGATCACCGCAACAATCACATATAACCAATTGGTGGAATTACGTTTGAGCAGTATTCCGCCCCAGATTCCTAGGCCTATCAATGGAATACATAAAAGCAAGTTGGCAACAACCCAAGCGCCGCTGAATATGGCGATGATTTTCATGATCACATAAAAAACCGAATAGATCACAAGAATTCTGGAAAGCAAAACCCGGTTGTGTTCAGAAGTAAAAGGAGCGGACATCAGTTTGCGAATTTTGTGAAAATTGAGTTTATTGGGAAGAATTGCTTTGGAGGGACAAGCCAGGATTCATTTAAAAAAAGAATCGACGAACTCCATTTTATTGAAAATCTGCAGGTCATCAATTTTTTCACCAACGCCGATATATTTCACGGGAATTTTAAACTGATCGCTGATTCCGATAACCACACCGCCTTTAGCCGTGCCATCGAGTTTTGTAACCGCAAGGGAAGTTACTTCCGTGGCCGCGGTGAATTGCTTGGCCTGCTCAAATGCATTTTGCCCCGTGGAACCGTCCAAAACCAATAAAACTTCATGTGGCGCATCGGGAACGACTTTTTGCATTACCTTTTTGATTTTTGTAAGTTCGTTCATTAGATTTATCTTATTGTGAAGCCGACCCGCAGTATCAATAATAGCAACATCGGCTTGTTGTTTCACCGCACTTTGCAATGTGTCATAAGCCACGGAAGCCGGATCGCTTCCCATGCGTTGCTTTACGATGGGAACATTTACCCGATCTGCCCAAATTTGAAGTTGATCGATTGCCGCTGCTCGAAAAGTATCGGAAGCGCCGAGAACCACTTTTTTTCCGTGTTGCTTAAACTGGTATGCCAGTTTCCCAATAGTGGTGGTCTTTCCCACTCCGTTTACACCTACAACCATAATTACATAAGGACTATCGGATTTTGGAAGTTCAAAATTGGCATTTTGCACTTGGTCGTCCTTCAACAGTCCCATAATTTCTTCGCGAAGGATCTTGTTGAGTTCATCGGTGCCCAGATATTTGTCCCTTGCTGCACGAGCTTCAATTCGATCAATAATTTTGATGGTGGTTGCAACGCCAACATCGCTGGATATCAACACATTTTCCAAATCATCAAGCACGTCATCATCCACTTTGGATTTCCCCGCAACTGCTTTGCTCAGTTTGCCAAAAAAACTTGACTTGGATTTTTCCAAGCCTTCGTCCAGTTTTTCCTTTTTTTCTTTGGAGAATATTTTTTTAAGAATGCTCATAATGTATTTTTCAATTCGAATAGGGAATAAAAAAAACGGAAATTATCCGCCTTCGCTTCTTCACAAATATAGCACTAAAAATGAAAAAAGCCATCACGAATTAAACATCGGGATGGCTGTGATTCAAATTTTGGTTTTTTTATTTTTTCAGGAACTCATCGACTTTTTCCGGAGCCATGATTTGTTCCACAAAAGTATAGGCACCGGTTTTTGGCGACCTCACCATTTTAATTGCTTTTGTAAGCCTTTTCGATCCTGTTTGCAGGGTTGCTACCGATTTCTTTGCCATAACTTCACTTATTTTATTTCTTTATGAACGGTCATTTTTCTCAGAATGGGATTGAATTTTTTCAACTCCAACCGATCTGGTGTGTTTTTTTTGTTTTTGGTGGTAATATACCGTGATGTTCCGGGTTTTCCGCTCTCTTTGTGCTCGGTACATTCCAGGATTACTTGAACCCTATTTCCTTTTTTTGCCATTTTTACGTGTAATTGATCGTTTGTAAAAAAGGGTTATTTGGTTAAAAAACCCTTTGCCCTTGCTTCTTTAATAACGGCAGATATCCCTTTTTTGTTTATATTTTTCAATGCAGAAGTGGATACTTTCAGCGTGATCCATTTATCTTCTTCCGGGATAAAGAAACGCTTTTTCACCAAATTGGCTTTGAATTTACGTTTCGTTTTGTTCATTGCGTGGGAAACATTGTTCCCGACCATTGCCCTTTTCCCTGTAAGCTCACAAACTCTTGACATCTTTATATGCTTTTTCGTTATTTCAAAACAGGCTGCAAATTTACGCCTTTTTAAATAACTTTCAAACCCTATTTCAATTTTTTTTGTTGTAGTTCATCCAATAAAATTTCAAGGGATTTGGTGACCGCCTTTCCGACTATTTTCTCGCGATGGTTTCCAAACATAAAATGAAAGCCTTTTGCTCCTATTGGTGTGCTCAGGCCAATGTAAACCGTGCCAACTGGGGCATCGCTGTCGCCTTTCGTGGGGCCGGCATTTCCGGTAGTGGATATGGCGTAATCGGCTTTGAAAAGTTTGCGCACCTCTTCGGCCATGGCTTTGGCCACTTCTAAACTCACCACGGTTTTTTCATCGATCAATTTTTTCGAAACTCCCAGAACCTCGGTTTTCGAGTGCGTGGCATAGCCGGTAATTGTTCCTTTATAAATAGAAGAAGCACCCGGATTTTTGGCAAACATAGCACCAATTTTTCCGCCGGTACAACTTTCGGCGGTCGCCAAAGTTCTTTCTTGGGTCATTAATAATTTGGCGATCTGAACTTCAAGCGGATCACTGTCCTCATAACTTTTTATATGTTCGCCAACCAGTTCATACAAACTCAAAACTTGTTCTTCGATGCCACTTTGCAGAAACTCCCGATTGTCCCCACGGGCGCTCAAACGCAATCGAACGAATCCTAATCCGGGAAGATAGGCCAGTTTCAAAAATGATGGAAGGTTGTTTTCCCAGTCGGCAATTTTTTCTGCGAGGGCACTTTCGCTGTAATCATAAACGGAAAGCGTTTTGTGAACAATAAAAGGGCGCTCGAAACGGGTTTGTAATTTCGGGAGGACTTCATTGCGCATCAATTCTTTCATTTCGTATGGAACGCCTGGAAGACAAATAATTACAGTTCCGTTTTTATCGAACCACATTCCCGCGGCTGTTCCATAAGGATTTGCCAGAATTTGCGCCGTGGATGGCAACATTGCTTGTCCACGATTTAATTCTGAAATATTTTTTTTTCCGTATTTTGCCATGATTTCCTCTATATTCCTTAGAGCTTCATGGTTCAAAACAAGCGAGTCACCGAAATATTGGCAAAGGCATTCTTTGGTAATATCGTCTTTTGTAGGTCCCAAACCACCGGTAACGATCACGATTTCCGAATGTTCGGAAGCCATTTTCAAAGTAGAAAGGATGTGCTCCCGTTCGTCTTGAATAGAGGTTATTTGCCGAACATCAATCCCGATTTTATTCAATTCTTGGGAAATAAATGCAGAATTGGTATCCACAATTTGGCCAATCAGAATTTCGTCACCTATAGTTATGATTTCGGCGTTCATTGCAATCGAAAATCGGATTTTAAATCTTGAACAGCCTGATGGACAGTTTCCGAAATTTTGTTGGCATAAGGAAGAATATCGTTTTTGGTGGAATTATTTTGCGACCAAGATTCCAGTTTTTCAACCTCATTTGAAAGGTTCAATCCGAACATTTGCAAATTGGGTTTCATTTTATGGACGATTTGATAGGCTAAAGGCGCATTTTCATTTTCAACAGCTTCGTTCATAGCTTCCACGTCGCGCGGAACCTCTTCCACAAAAGTTTTTGCCAATAATTCCATGAATTCCTTATCGCCCGAGGTGGTTTCCTCGATCATTTTCAAATTATATTTACTCATTGTTATTTTATGTTTATTTTAAAAATGGGGTTGTTTTCCAAAAAACCTTCAATAACATCATTTTTTTCGACTTTACCAACTCCGGCTGGGGTGCCTGTAAAAATTATGTCGCCGATTTTGAGTGTAAAATAGGTGGAAATATACGCAATTAATTCGTCTATTTTCCAAAGCATTTGGGAAGTGCTGCCCGTCTGGACTTCCGTTTTGTTTTTGTAAAGGCTGAAATGGAGGTTATCGAGATCAGCAAAATTTGATTTTTGAAACCATTTTTCCCCGATTACCGCCGCGCCATCAAATCCTTTTGCTTTTTCCCAGGGAAGGCCTTTTTTTTTCAATTTGGTTTGAAGATCGCGCGCGGTAAAATCAATTCCCAAACCAATTTCATCGTAATATTTATGCGCAAATTCTTTCTGTATATGTTTGCCTACTTTTTTTATTTTTATCAGAACCTCTACTTCATGATGGATTTCGTTTGAAAAATCGGGAATAAAAAACGCTTGCTTTTTCAGTAAAATTGCAGTGTCAGGTTTAAGAAACAGTACGGGTTCTTCCGGTTTCCCATTTTGCAATTCTTCAATATGTTCCGCATAATTCCGTCCAACACAAATAATTTTCATTCAAAAGTGGATTAAGAAACAACTTGATTTTTTAGTAATTAAGTATAAATATGAACAATCATTAAAAAATAAAAAAGAAAATTAAATTCATTAGTTCAATTTTTCCTGCAATTTGCGCATTTTTATAGCCATCAACACTTTTTTGGTATAAAGCGGAAAATCGGCGTTAAGTATCCAACCGAAATATCCGGGTTCCAAATCAAAAACCATTTCCACAAGTTTTCCTTTATGTTTGCCGAAAGCAAAAATTTCAAATCCTTTTTTGTCATAGGCAATGAATCCGGCGAAATCGGCAAATCGTTTTTGCGCGCTGAACTCCGACAATTTTTTGATGTCGTTTTCAAGTTCCGGATACCTGTCCAGTTGCGATTTTAAAACTTCGAAAGTGGCATTTGTATCGGCTTCCGCACCATGTGCGCCAATCAAATCTTTATTGCAATAGAATTTATAAGCGGCCTCCAAGGTTCGTTTTTCCATTTTGTGAAAGATGGTTTGAACATCGATTGACATTACACTTTTTATGTCAAAATCGATTTCGGCCCGAAGAAATTCCTCGGCCAGTAAGGGAATATCGAAACGATTGCTGTTGTAACCAGCCAAATCGCAGCCTTTGATAAATTGGTGAATGCGACTGGAAAGTTCTTTGAAAGTGGGTTCGTTTGCAACGGCTTCATCCGAAATGCCATGGATTTTTATGACTTCTTCAGGAATTTTCATCTCCGGATTCACACGCCATGTGTGGCTTTCTTTGTTTCCATTGGGGAAAACTTTTAAAATGGCGATTTCCACAATGCGGTCTTTTGCAATGTTGATACCGGTTGTTTCCAGATCGAAAAAGCAGATTGGCCGTGTGAGCTTTAATTCCATTTTATTCGGGGAAATTGGTTATTTGATTGAAAAATGTTAAACGGTTCGGTTCACATCAAACCTTTCCAAGTATTCTTTGACGCGCTGCACAAATTGTCCGCCCAATGCACCATTTACCACACGGTGATCGTAGCTGTGCGACAAAAACATTTTGTAGCGGATGCCAATGAAATCACCTTCTGGCGTCTCCACGACAGCAGGCATTTTTCGAATTGCACCCAGTGCTAAAATGGCTACTTGCGGCTGATTGATAATTGGCGTGCCCATGATGCTTCCAAATGTCCCGACATTGGTTACCGTATAGGTTCCACCTTGGGTGTCATCCGGTCTCAGTTTTCCATTTCGTGCTCGGGTTGCCAAATCGTTCACGGCTTTGGACATTCCAACCAAATTCAACTGATCGGCATTTTTAATAACCGGAACAATCAAATTTCCATCGGCCAAAGCTGCCGCCATTCCCAAATTAATATTTTTGCGCTTGATGATTTTATCGCCGTCCACCGATATGTTGATCATTGGAAAATCTTTGATGGCCTTGGCTACCGCTTCCATAAAAATAGGGGTGAAGGTCAGTTTTTCACCTTCACGTTTTTCGTATTGCGTTTTAACCTTATTGCGCCAGTTCCAAATATTTGTTACGTCCACTTCGATGAACGATTGCACGTGGGCTGAAGTTTGAACGCTGTTCACCATATGATGTGCGATCAATTTGCCCATACGCGACATTTCAATGATTTCATCACCCCCTTGAACGTTTACAGGAACAGCCGTTTGTAGGGGTTTTTCCTTTTCGGCTGGAGCGTGTCTGGTTTCGGAAGCTTGTTGGATTGGTTGCGAAGTTCTGTTTTCCAAATATGATAATATATCGTTTTTGGTGACCCGGCCATCTTTTCCTGTTCCAGGAATTCGATCCAATTCATCCAAATCAATATTTTCCTTTTTGGCGATATTTTTAACCAAGGGTGAATAAAACCGATCGGAGTTTGAAAAATCGGTTGGTGAAGTGATAGCTTTTGCATCAGAAACAGATTTTGAAACTGCCTCCACATTCTGGTCGGTGGTTAACATTTGAGGTGCGCCGATCAACTCCTTTTCTTTATTTTCATTTTCTTCGGGGGCTCCTCCTTCGGTTTCAATAATTGCGATGGTTTGTCCCACGGCGACGACTTCATCTACGGCAAACAATTTTTCAATCAAAACGCCATCGACTTCGCTCGGAACCTCACTGTCCACTTTATCCGTGGCAATTTCTAAAACTGCTTCGTCGGCTTCGATTTTTTCGCCCACTTCTTTTAACCAGTTTGTAATGGTTGCCTCGGCAACGCTTTCGCCCATTTTGGGCAATTTTAGTTCAAATTTTGCCATATTTATGTGTTCTTTCCGAAACGGATTGAATTTTATTTTCGAGTTGCGAAATTACTGAAAAATTCGCTTTTTTGGTAATTTTTACCTCCCAAATGATAAAACCCTTGTTTTGAAACATGATTTTTTTCACCGATAAATCAGTTAACAATTCAATTTGAAATATTCTTCCGAATAATTTTATTGCTTTGTTAAAAGCTGAATTTTATATTTCTTGATTTGGGTTTTTCGAATCTGGTTTTTTCAAAAGGAAATTTTTAAAAGGGACCGCATTTCTTGTTGTAATTCACGGGCTTTTTTGGCTGCGGCTTCAGCGAAATCTTTTTTATTCGAAGCATAAATTATTCCTCTGGAAGAATTGATGAGCAATCCAACGTTTTTGTTCATTGCGTATTTGCAAACCGCTTGTAAATCACCGCCTTGAGCGCCAACTCCTGGAACCAAGAGAAAATTATCGGGCACAATTTTCCGTATTTCGGAAAAATATTCCGCTTTTGTGGCACCCACGACGTACATCAAATTTTTACTGTTTTTCCAGGTTTTTGAAACTTTCAGTACTTTTTTGTACAGCTCGTTCTCCTTCGAATTTCCAGTTTGAAAATCGGATGCGCCGTCATTGGAAGTCAATGCCAACAAAATGCTGTGTTTATCTTGAAATTCCAAAAATGGTTCCACAGAGTCTTTCCCCATATAAGGTGCCACGGTAATGGAATCGAAATTCATATCTTCAAAAAAAGCTTTGGCGTACATGGCGGAAGTATTGCCAATATCCCCACGCTTGGCATCGGCAATTGTGAAAATTTCGGGATGGTTTTCGTTTAGGTAATCGATTGTTTTTTGCAATGCTTTCCATCCTTTTAAACCATAAGCTTCATAAAAAGCTGTGTTGGGTTTGTAGGCAACCGCGGTTTTATGGGTTGCGTCGATGATGGCTTTATTAAACGCAAAAATCGGGTCTTCGGTTTCCAATAAATGCTCTGGGATTTTTTTCAAATCCACATCCAATCCAATACAAAGAAAAGATTTTTTTTTACGGATTTGGTCAGTTAGGTTTTGGGTGGTCATTGCGGGTATTTAAGTATACGAGTTACGGGTATTTTGGGTTTTGGATTTTCCTTTTTCCATATTGCGCTATGGATTGATGTTTGGTTTTTCGGGCGGGTCACTCGCAACCACGTGCACTCGCAACCCACTCACTCGCTAAATCGAATCCGAAGCTTTCAATTTCTCGGTGTTCGCGGCCAGTGTCAATTCGTCGATGAGTTTTTGGATGTCACCGTTCATAATGTTTTGCAAATCGTACAAACTCAATCCAATTCGGTGATCGGTTACCCGGCCTTGTGCATAATTATAAGTGCGAATTTTAGCACTGCGATCGCCACTGGTCACCATTGAACCTCGTTTCGCGGCGTCTTCTTCCTGTTTTTTGGCCAGTTCCAAATCATATAAACGCGAACGCAATACTTTGAAGGCTTTTTCTTTGTTTTTGTGTTGCGATTTTTGGTCTTGACATTGCGCCACCAATCCGGTGGGAATATGTGTCAAGCGGACTGCGGAATACGTGGTGTTCACCGATTGGCCGCCAGGACCGGATGAACAGAAATAATCGATCCGCACATCTTTTGGATCAATTTCAACATCGAATTCTTCGGCTTCGGGAAGAACCATCACCGTGGCCGCGCTGGTGTGCACCCGGCCTTGGGTTTCGGTTTGAGGCACGCGCTGTACGCGGTGCACGCCGGCTTCATACTTTAAAGTTCCGTACACATCTTCACCGGAAACTTCAAACTGAATTTCTTTGAAACCACCATTGGTCCCTTCGTTGAAATCTACGGTATCGACTTTCCAACCACGATTTTCACAATACTTGGTCAGCATTTTATAGATATCGCCCGCAAAAATGCTCGCTTCGTCGCCACCGGTTCCGGCGCGGACTTCTATGACCGCATTTTTGGAATCTTCCGGGTCTTTTGGCACCAACATCATCCGGATTTTTTCTTCCAATCCGGGCAGTTTTTCCTTGGCTTCTTCGAGCTGCATTTTTGCCATTTCCACCATTTCGGCATCGCTTCCATCGGCAATGATTTCTTCAGCTTCGGAAATATTGTTGGTAAGTTCCAAATAGGTTTCCCTTTCGGCCATTAGAGCTTTGAGTTCTTTGTATTCTTTGGTCAGTTCAATATAACGTTTTTGATCGGCGATGATTTTCGGCTGAATAATCAAGTCGTTCACCTCGTCGAAACGCTGTTTTATTATGTTTAATTTGTCGATCATATTTTTTTCGGAATGGATGCAAATTTACGACAATTTGAGGAATTCATTTTTGCGATTTTATCCCTACGATTTCATTCAAAAATTTTCTATTTTAGAAAAATGTTTCGGCACTTTAGACTTATAATTGGGTTTTACAAACAATTTGGAGTTGCTTCTACGGCAATATCTATTTTGATGCCGCTATTTGGAATAAACTGGCTTCCCGCTTTTCTTGCAAAATGTGTATTTCTCGGAATTGTGTTTTGGTTTTTTTGGGGAACGGACCGCAAGCAACAACTCGATTTTTATAGGAATTTGCAACTTGGTCCAAAATTACTTTTCGCAAGTGTTTTTGCAATGGATTTAGGATTTTTAAGTTTAATTTACCTTGTTTTATGGTTTTCGAAATAGACAATGTGGTACTGAATTTTGGGGAAAAGAATATCTTGAAAGCTGTTTATTTAAAAGCTGAGACCGGAAAAATTTCTGGTATTTTGGGGCGAAACGGAACGGGGAAAAGTTGTTTGCTGAAAATTATTTTTGGGCAACTGAAACCAAAATCCAAGTTGTTTCGAATTGATAAAAAACCGATTTTGGAAAATCCTTATTGTTCGGGAAAGGTAAAATTTTTACCACAGCATCATTTCATTCCAAAAGATTTTTCTATTGAAAAAGCATTCCGATTGTTTCATCTAAACTGGGCGGATTTTTGTTCTATTTTTGAATCATTTTCGAAATATCGCGAAGAGAAAATCGGCAATCTTTCCGGTGGCGAAAGGCGTTTAATAGAAACATATTTGATCCTTACCGGTTCGGCTGATTTGATTTTGCTCGATGAGCCATTTTCGCACATTGCACCCGTATATGTTCAAAGGTTGATAGGAATTTTGCAAAGAGAAAAACAACGGAAAGCAATAGTTGTAACCGATCATTTATATCGCGAAATTTTGGCCGTTTCTGATGATGTTTATCTCTTAAAAGAAGGCGAAACCAGATTGATCCGTTCGGAAGAAGATTTGCGCTTTCAGGGATATTTGGCTTGATTTCCTTTTAAAATTCCAGATCAGAGATTAACAATCACCCCAATTCCCAGTTGTTGTTTCCATTGTACAGCAGGGCCCTTTTTCACCAGTTCGCCAGCTGCATTTTCTTTCTTGATTTTAATATCGTCATCATATTTTAGATGAGAACCAAGTTTCGCGACCACATATTTGTTCACTTTAAAAATGAAATTCAATTCCCAGTTAACATCTACATTTCCGAAGCGGTTTAGGTAATCGGTATATAGGCTAAGCTTGTTGTTGATAAATATATTTTCGTACAATTCCGTGGAATATTCCGAGGTATAAAGTATCCCCACCTGTTTTCGAACATTTTTTCCGGATTTTATCATTTTTCCACTTTCATCGAAAAGGGCGGGTTCCACTCCAAAAGCGCCACTATTGGCCAGCCGCTGGTTTAGCACAAAGGTATATTTCATGGTTAAAGGTGAAGCGTACATCTGGAATTCTTCGTTTTTCGATCTATATTCTGAACCAATCCCTAAAAACAAATATGCGGGAGCCATAAAATCGGAAATGGCTTCATCGGTATTCGGATAGGAATAGCCTTTTGAAATTTGTGTGTTGAAATTAAATTTAATGGAATAATACCACGGTGAAAGCGTATCTTTTTGATAGCCGAAGGTAGAATTCAGTTCAATATTGTCATCTGTTTTTTGAAAATCTTGGTCTTTCTGTTTGTTCACGCCATATTGAAGCAACAGTTCATTGGCCCAATGAATGTTTCTTCGGTCGTAATTCCGCTTGAATGCCATTCCGAGCAATCCTGAA
>DASSWN010000042.1:0-31616 GCA_035704905.1 Flavobacteriaceae bacterium | reverse complement strand
AACGTCCACTGGTTCCGGCACCGAGGTAAAAAAGCCTGCCCCCGTTTTTCATTTTTTCAGTGACTTGTTTCACCAAAACTTCAATTTGTGGCAAAACTCTTTCGACTGCTTCAGGAACTTTTTTGTCTTCGGTATTTATATTTTGCAACAATTCAGAAACAGACATTTTTTCCAAATCGGTATAATTTGAATCTTGTTCGGTGGTTTTTACAAAATCGGAAAAAGTCATTTATTCAAAAATATTGTCAAGGCGTAAAGATACAGTTCGAATGGATTTTTTTCGAACATTTGGGTGCTTTAATTCCAAAAAAACAGAAACAATCCCTTAACAAAAAACTTCAATTCATATTAAATAGTATGCTGCCAGTCCAAATCCCCATCTTAAAACGAATTCAAAATGTTGAAAATAAGGTTTTTAATAAAATTTGTATCTTTGCAAAAATTTTATGGCTCGGAATTTGTAAAAGATACGAAGCTATTAAAATCATTTATATGCGAAAAAAAATTATAAAGTTTTCCGTATTGCCTCTTCTGGCCACTTTTCTCTTGTTCGGATTTTCCGGCAAAAAGGATGTTTCCTATAAAATTTTAGCCGCTGATCTACCGGAGTTTTATTTTGTTCCGGTTAAAAGCATGGTAAAACCATCGGCCAAAACCGCACCCCGATTGAACAAAAATTATATCGGTTTCCGTGAAGCGGTGGGTTTCAAAGAATCACAAGGCCGTTATTGGATCGTGAATCAGTTCGGTTATATTGGAAAATATCAGTTCGGAAAAGGAACCTTGAAGATGCTCGGCATTTATAATACCGAAAAATTTCGAAATTCACCCGAATTGCAAGAAGCCGCTTTTTATGCCAATGCTTCCCGCAATAAGTGGATTTTACGACGTGAAATTAAAAAATATGTGGGAACTACCATCAACGGTGTGAAAATTACCGAATCGGGAATTCTTGCTGCCGCACATTTGGCTGGTCCCGGCGGGGTTAAAAGTTATTTGAGAAGCGGCGGAAGGAATTATTTTTCCGATGCTTTTGGCACCACAATTTCTTCCTATTTAAAAAAATTCCAAGGTTACAACACATCCAATATTGTTCCTAATAGGTTGGCAAAAGCACACTAGCCATAAGCTGTAGGCTATAAGCTGAAAACTGCTACTGAACACTAATCCCTTTGGATAATGAATATTGCCGGACGTTTGTGCAACTCCATTTTCGCTTTTTTCCAATCGGCAATACGTTGGGTACAAATAAATTCAGTGGTTAGGGTCACGTCGCAGCCAATGCACAAATTTGTGGAAGGATGAAGATATTGTAAAAAATCATTCAGGAGTTTGTCGTTTCTGTACGGCGTTTCAATAAAAATTTGTGCTTGGTTTTGTTCGGAAGACAAACGTTCCAAGCGCTTTATTTCATGTTTGCGTTCCGACTTTTCTATGGGAAGATAACCGTTGAAAGCAAAATTTTGACCATTCATTCCGCTGCTCATCATGGTTAATATGATGGAAGAAGGCCCCACCAGCGGAACCACTTTCACATGATCTTGATGCGCTAATTTAACGACTTGCGCTCCTGGATCGGCAATTCCCGGACAGCCGGCTTCGCTTAAAAGTCCGACGTCATGACCTTCCTTACATGGATTTAAAAATGTTGGAATTTCCTCCAACGGAGTAAATTTATTCAATAATTCGAATTTGAGAGAAGATTGTTGTTTATTGGAAACCACTGATTTAATGAATTTTCGAGCGGTTTTTTCATTTTCTACAATATAATGATTGATTTCCGTAATTTTTTTTCTGATGGAAAGTGGCAATACTTCCAACGGAGCCTGATTTCCCAATCCCGTGGGAATCAAAAATAACCTTCCGGGATGAAAAATGGATTTTGTGTGACCGGACATTCAGATTGTTTTTTAAGTTAAACGTTTGAACGGTCGCTTGCGTATATACAAACAATAAATTTAGGAAAGTTCTTTGGCGATACGATCGCAGGCGGCGTCCAATAATTCATACACTTTCAGAAAACCTTCTTCCCCCTTTCCATAATATGGATCAGGAACTTCGTGGTTTTCGTTGGGCGAAACCTTGTCCAAAATCATGCTCACTTTAGCTTTGTCGGCTTCATTTCTGGCCAAAGAAAGCACATCATTGAAATTGCTTCGATCCATCACAAAAATATAATCGAATTCATCAAAATCAGAAACCGTAAATTGCCTTCCGCGTTGTTTGGAAAGATCTAGTTGAAAGCGTTTTCCGGTGTTCAAAGAGCGATCATCCGGTAAATCGCCCACGTGGTAATCGGAAGTCCCCGCAGAATCGACCTCCACTTTTTCCGAATCAACTTTCGATTCAAGAATGGCTTGTGCCAATGGCGAACGGCAAATATTTCCCAAACAAACCATCAAAACTTTGGTCTTTTTGCTCAAACCGTTAATTTTTTGTTCAAATCTTCCACAAATTTTCGGAATTGTTTGTCGGTGGAAGAAAGGTTATCGACTGTTTTACAGGCATGAAGAACTGTAGCATGATCGCGCTTTCCTATTTGGCTCCCGATGCTGGCCAGGGAAGCTTTCGTCATTTTCTTGGCAAAAAACATAGCAATTTGCCGCGCCTGAACGATATGTCGTTTTCTGGTTTTTGATTGCAAGGTTTGCACATCCATTTGAAAATAATCGCTCACTACTTTTTGAATGTATTCAATGGAAACTTCGCGCTTGGTATTTTTGACATAATTGTCAACAATTTTCTTTGAAAGTTCCAACGTTATATCCTTTTTATTGAAGGAAGAATGGGCGATCAATGAAATAATGGCACCTTCCAATTCGCGAATATTGGTTTTTATATTATTGGCCAAAAATTCCACAATATCTTCCGGCATTTCCACCCCATCTCGATAAAGTTTGCTTTTGATAATGGAAACCCGTGTCTCGAAATCGGGTTGTTGCAGTTCAGCTGAAAGTCCCCATTTGAATCGTGATAAAAGGCGTTGCTCTATATCTTGCATGTCCACCGGAGCTTTATCGCTCGTTAGAATAACCTGCTTTCCATTCTGGTGCAAATGGTTGAAAATATGGAAAAACACATCTTGTGTTCCTGCTTTGCCCGACAGAAGTTGAATGTCGTCCACGACCAAAACATCAATGATTTGATAGAAATGTATAAAATCGTTGCGGTTGTTTTTGCGTACCGATTCAATGTATTGTTGGGTGAATTTTTCCGCAGTAATATACAAAACGGTTTTGTCCGGATATTTTTCTTTTATCTCCACTCCTATCGCGTGTGCCAAATGCGTCTTTCCCAACCCGACACCGCCGAAAACGAGCAGTGGATTAAAAGAAGTTCCACCTGGTTTGTTTGCCACGGCCATTCCTGCCGAACGCGCCAAGCGGTTGGAATCGCCTTCCAAGAAATTATCAAAACTATAATTTGCGTTTAACTGGGAATCGATCTTTATATTTCGAATTCCTGGAATTACAAATGGGTTTCGAAGCTCGGGACTTTTATTTTTGATAGGAACATCAACTTGCTGCGAATTCACTTGACTGCGTTGCAAACTCGGAATTTTTTCGGTGAAAGGCAATTTATTTCCGTACGTATTTTCCATTCGGATCACATAAACCAACTTTGCACTTCCGCCAATTTCTTTGGTGAGGGCAACTTTCAATAATTTCACATAGTGTTCTTCAAGCCATTCATAAAAAAATTTTGAAGGCACTTGGACACTAAGCGAATCGTCCGTCAATTTGACCGCTTTTATGGGCTCAAACCATGTTTTGAAGGCTTGAGGGGTTATATTATCTTCGATAAAAGAAAGACAATTGTCCCAAACTGTTTCAGCAGTTTTGCCCATAATATTCAAGTGTATTTATTTTTTGGTTAGTAATGAATGATATACAAAAAGTGTTTTACCACCATTTGCGAGCAACAAATATGTGAACAAAAAAGCTAATAAAAAAACAAAATTGCCCTTGAATTTTAGGATTTTTTTTCGCATACTTGAAGCGTTTCAAACATACAAAAATATCCACGCACGGACTGTTAAATTTTGAATGAATACATTTATTTCTTTTATTAAGGTCCGTTATGCGGAAACAGACCAAATGGGGGTCGTCCATCATGGCAATTATGCGCAATATCTGGAATTGGCGCGTATCGAATGGTTGGAGCAATTTGAAATTTCCTATAAAAAAATGGAAGAAGATGGGGTCATGTTGCCGGTTTATGCGTTAACATTCAAGTTTTTACGACCGGCCAAATTTGAAGATATTTTACGCGTCGAAACCAAATTGCGCGAACTTCCTTCGGCAAAAATAGTTTTTGATTACCGCATATTCAATCAGGACGAAATTTTGCTGACAAACGCTTCCTCCACTTTGGTTTTTATGGATGCCGAATCCAAACGCCCGATCAAATGTCCAGATTATATCTTCGAAAAATTGAAAGCACAAACTTCATTTTAAATAATTTTTCGACCTCAAAAAATGCAAACCGGAATCTGAATGGTTCATAAAAATATTCAGTATTATTGTGAAACTCTAAAACCTATTTGGAAGGTTTAAAAGCCGCTACAAAATGGCCTATATCAACGCAATAAGTTTTCATCTGCCCGAGCACGTTATTTCCAATGAGGAAGTACTGACGGACTATTTTCAATTTGCAGGGGAAAATGCGGACCAGTGCTTTACAACAAACCGTATTTTTCAACAATGCGGTATTCAGAAACGCTTTCAAAGCCATCCGGAGGAAACTGCCAAGGATTTGGGAAACCGCGCGGCGGAAAAACTTTTTGCCGAATGGGATATTTCAAAAGATTCTATCGACTACCTGATTTTTGTCTCAGATGCATTGGAATATAAAGGACCGACCACGGCGTGCGTCATGCAGGATAATTTGGGATTGAAAAAATCCATTGGGGCCATTGATATTTTGCATGGTTGCACCGGCTTCGTTTACGGTATAAGTATCGCAAAAGCCCTGCTCATTTCGGGTCAAGCGACCAATATTTTAGTTGTTACAGCCGATGTTCCCACCAAAGTGATACATCCATCGGACATTGAGTTGCGATCGATTTTTAGCGACGGCGCGGCGGCTACTTTAATCAGCAATGAAAAAATTGAAAATGGGATCAATGCTTCAGTAGGAAATTTTGTTTTCGGCACGGATGGTTCTGGCGAACATGCGCTAAAAGTGGAGCGTTCGGCCACAAAAAATCCGGCTGACATTCAATGGTTGCGACAATTTGAAAATGTTCCGCATGGAAATATCGGCGGAAGATTGGTGATGAAAAGTTCAAAAATATTTCTGTTTGCGCTGCGAACGGTCCCAAAACTAATTGCAAAATTATTGGAAAACGAAAAACTCTCCGATGAAGCAATTTCCTATTATATTTTACATCAAGCTAATGGCCAAATGCTTGATTTTATTCGGAAAAGAATAAAAATTGAAAAAGAAAAGTTCATTATAAACATTGAAGAAATCGGGAATACGGTTTCGGCCTCCATCCCCATTGCGCTTTATGAAACCTTCAAAACCAAAACGCCAAAAAAAAATGACAAAATTTTGCTCGCAGGTTTTGGAATTGGCCTTTCTTGGGGCGGAACCATTATTACCTTTGGAGATTAACGATTTTTGAATTATGAATTATGAGTTATGAGTTATGCGTTATGAATTTAATATCTAAACCAACTTATTGACCCATTCACTTTTTCATTTTTGCACCTTTTAATTGTACCATTTTACGACTTACAACTAACGACTAACAGACGAATATGAACCTACAGGATTTTATAAAAACCATTGAAGCCGAATTTGACGAACTCGAACCTGGAACTTTGAAAAAAGATACTAGTTTTAAAGATTTGGATGAATGGAGTTCCATGCATGCGCTGATTATCATTGCCTTGATCGATACGGAATATGATGTGATTTTAACGGGTGAAGACCTTTCGTCGATTTCCACGGTGGAAGAATTGTATAACATGGTCAATTCCAGAATAAATTAATGCCGGCATTTAGCATCCATAATACGAAGATTTCCGGAATTGCCGCCGCGGTGCCGAAACAAACCGAATCCAATTGGGATTACGATGTATTGACGGACTCCGAAAAAAGATTACTGATTAAAACCACGGGGGTGGAAAATAGAAGGGTCGCGCCAAAAGGCATAACCACTTCCGATTTGTGTTTTGAGGCTGCTGAAAAGTTGATCGCCGATCTCGGCTGGAAGAAAAATGAAATCGAAGTGCTGGTATTTCTATCTCAATCGCGCGATTATTATTTACCCGCAACTTCCATTATTTTACAAGATCGATTGGGACTTTCCACCACTTGTATGGCTTTTGATATAGGTTTGGGCTGCTCAGGTTTTCCGTATGGTTTATCGGTTGTAGGAAGTTTGCTATCCGCTACCGGATTGAAAAAAGCACTGTTGATGATGGGCGATATTTCTTCCGCGACTTGCGCCAGGGAAGACAAAAGTACCTATCCGCTTTTCGGTGATGCCGGAACCGTTACGGCTTTGGAATTTGATGAAAATGCGGCTCCAATGAATTTTCAACTTAATAGCGACGGTTCGGGTCACGATGCAATTATTATTCCGCATGGGGGGATTCGGAATTTGGTTTCGACCAATTCTTTCACTAAAAAAACCTTGGAAAAAGGAATTACACGAAGTAATCTTAATTTAGCACTGAACGGCTTGGATGTGTTCAATTTTTCCATTACAAAAATTCCGAAAAGTTTGAAAGCATTTCTATCGAAAACCAATTCAACACCAGAAGATTACGACTATTTTTTAATGCACCAAGCCAACAAATTGATGAATGAAACCATTCGGAAAAAATTAAAATTCGAAATGGAAAAAACCCCTTATTCCATCAAGGATTTTGGAAACACAAGTTCCGCTTCAATTCCGTTGACATTGGTTTCCGAACTGAATACGGAATTGCGCAAAAAGAAATTAAATTTGTTGCTGACCGGATTTGGCGTTGGACTTTCTTGGGGAATTGTTTCACTGAAAACCAATAAAATTTGCTGTCCCGAACTTATTGAGTTATGAAAAATTTCGAACTTCAAAATAAAACAATTTTGGTCACGGGCGCTTCTTCCGGAATTGGCGCGCAAACCGCAATCAGTATTTCGAAAGCTGGCGGAAAGGTCATTCTTTCCGCAAGAAATGAAAGTCGTTTGCAAACAGTTTTCAATCAATTGAAAGGAACCGGACATCAAATTCGTCCTGCTGATTTGACCGATGAAAACCAGATTGAAACCTTGATCGATGCCGTTCCAAATTTGGATGGTTTGGTACAAAGTTCTGGGATGGTGCGGCCATTTCCTGTAAAGTTCATTGGGAAGAAACAGATTGATGAGATGTTCGCGGTGAATTACTCCGCCCCTATTTTATTGACCAGTAAACTTTTCAAAGCAAAAAAAATAAACCCTTCGGCTTCACTGGTGTTCATGTCTTCGATTTCGAGCCATTTTGCGCATAAAGGAGGCGCGTTGTATTCCGGGAGCAAAGCTGCCGTAAATTCATTCAGCAAAACCATTGCAATAGAATATGGAACAAAAAAAATTCGATCCAACGTAATTTCTGCCGCTATGGTGAAAACCCCGATTTTCGATGAAGCCGAAAAAGCGGTTTCCAAAGAAATGATGGACAAACACGGTGAAAATTATCCATTGGGCTTCGGCGAACCGGAAGACGTGGCAAACGCCATTATTTTCTTGCTTTCCGATGCATCGAAATGGATAACCGGAACAGAACTCGTTATGGATGGAGGTTTAACAGCAGGACAATAATGGATTATTCAGTGGTCATACCGGTTTTTAACAGCGAGAAATCCTTGGAAGAACTTTTCCTCAGGATCAAATCCACTTTTGATATTTTTGAAGATGAAGTTCTTTTTGAAATCATATTTGTGGACGATTTTTCGAAGGACACGAGCTGGAAAATTTTAAAAAAGTTGAAAAGTGAATTTCCCGACCGAGTAAAAATCATCCGTTTTGCAAAAAATTATGGCCAACACAACGCTACTTTTTGTGGATTTCAGTATGCCACGGGAAATTACGTGATCACCATCGACGATGATTTGCAATATGCCCCGGAAGATATTCCCCTTCTTGTTCAAAAAATAAAATCGGAACACTTGGATTTGGTTTACGGAATTGGAAATAAAAGCCATTCCTTCATGAGAAAAATCGGGAGTGATTTTTATAAATTCAATGCCAAACGCGTGGAAAAAAGTTTGGGGGAAGGTTCTTCTTTTCGAGTTTTAACCAAGGAATTGGTTCAAAAAATCCTTTCTCACCAACAATATTTTATGTATATCGATGAACTATTGTTTTGGTACACCGATCATATTTCATTTGCGAATGTTCGGCATCATAAACGAAACATAGGCGATTCCGGTTACGATGCGTCAAAATTATTCAAAATGACCGCTCAAAGCACCTTGCTTTTTGGCCGTTGGCCTTTAAAACTGATGATATGGTTTGGTAGTATTTTTTCAATACTATCATTTTTGGTAGGCGTTTTTTATATTTTGAAAAAGATTTTTTTAGGCGCAAACGTTCCCGGTTACACCAGTTTGATTGTGGGGATTTCCTTTTCAACAAGTCTGATTTTACTCTGTTTCGGAATAATTGGCTACTATTTGGCAAGCATTCATTTGATTTTGAATAAAAAACCTCCGTATTCAATCAAAGAAAAACTATGAATATCAGAAAATACGGCATTGAATTGGAACGCCTGACAGAAAATGACATCGAACTCGTCAGGAAAATGCGCAACAAAAAGGAGATCAGCAAAACGATGTTCTTTCAGGAAAAAATCAGTAAAACCCAACAAAAGAAATGGTTCCATTCCATCGACAATCCTTATAATTATTATTTTTTGATCAAACACAACCAAAAAAAAATTGGACTGGTCCACGGAAAAATCCTCTCATACTCCAATAAAACCGCGGAAGGAGGAATATTCATTTGGGAGAAATCGGTTTGGGGAACCCACATTCCGGTTATTGTTTCCATTTGCATGGCCGACATCACCTTTTTAATCCTGAAAATGGAAAAAACCAATGCTGAAATTCGCATGGACAATCCACGCGCCATCGAATACAACATGAAATTGGGATATGAAATCACTGAAGAATTAAAGACCGAAAAAAAGCTACGAATGCAACTGACCAAAGATAATTATTTTGAAAAAGCAAATTCAATTCGCCAAATGGTGAAAAACATAAGCCGCGATCAAAGTGAAATTTCTTGGGGCGATATTGAATTCAGAAATGAAATGCCAGCACATTTATACGCCGGGCTGCCAATGTATTTGCAGCAAAAAATCGAAGACTATAAAGTATCGAAAAAATGATTCAACCCAGGTTTGAATATGATATTGCCTCACGAAGAAATTTTCGAATCGCAGGTGAAATAGACATTGACGAGGCTCAAGAAAAATTATGGCAAATCATCACCCAACCCGGCCATCTTGAAAACTTTCATCCCTTCGTTAAAAATCATGATAAAGTGAAAAATTGGCATGGAGTTGGTTCCAAAGATTCTGGAAGTTTTTATAGTGGAAAAAAAATGAATCGCATTGTTTCAGACTGGAAAGAAGGAAAGGAATACAGCATCAAAATGAAAAATTCCGATCAAAATGACACACGTGTTCGGTTTGCCTTAAAATTCTTGTCACCAAAAAAAACCAGTTTTTCCATTACAATTAATACAGATGCTTATCGAAAAATACCACGACCATTTTGGCCAATTTTCTCACGATTCTTTTTGCTTCCATCGTTTAAAAATTACTTATATTCGATCTTGAATGGCTTGGCATTTTATAGTGAAACAGGTCAAAAAGTAAACAGAAATCAGTTTGGTCGCCATGGTAAGTTTTCACCTTGATAATTAGAGAATTATGGAAAAAATTCGGGAAAAAATAGCATTCCCACAACGTTTCGAATATGGGATTTACCAGTTCATGGATCATTTTTTGAGCCGAAGAATCGCATTTTCACTCACAGCGGCAACACGTCGAAAACTCTATAAACGCGTTCGCCAAAATTTGGAAAAAAGTGGTGAGGGAAAAGTGCTTCCCATTGAACGTGTTAAAAATATTTCCATTGAAACCCTTCAGAAAAACTATATCGAAAAAGGAATTCCGGTTGTAATCGATGGCGGAGCTAAAGACTGGGATTGCGTAAAAAAATGGTCGCTGGAATATTTCAAAAACCTGCATGGGAAAGATGAAATTTTGGTTGTTGACAGCAAGCATATCGATGCTGCTTATGAAAAAATCACTTTGGCGGATCTGATAGACAATATCCGAGAAGGCGGAACAAAATATTATCGATTTTATCCGTTGCTTTCCGAGCATCCGGAACACCTTGCCGACTTTGATTACAACTGGTTGAAAAAAGCCAAGCACAAAAAAACCTGGTTTGAAGCTTTCCAAGTGTTTATCGGCGGAAAAGGAACCGAAAGCCCGTTGCACAACGCTATGGCCCCAAACTTGTTTGTGCAGGTTTACGGCGAAAAACGATGGTCGCTCATTTCGCCAAAACACAGCCTTATTGTCGATCCTGATCCCATCAGAAATATTTATCGCGGCGCGCCGTTCCGAAAGAACAATTATCCGTTCAATCCTTTCGATCCGGATTATGAAAAACCTTACGAACTGTTCAAGTATGTCGATCGGTACGATTTTGTTTTGAAACCGGGCGACATTTTATGGAACCCACCTTTCTGGTGGCATGCGGTCGTCAATCAGTCCGATTCCATTGGTGTTGGTTATCGTTGGGTTCCAAAGAATTCGTATTGTTTCCGACAAAATTTCCTCTATTCTTTCTTAGATCATTTTGCCATGAAACCTCCCATTTGGAAAGGTTACAAACTTTCAAAAAAAGATACGAACTTGGTTCATTTAGCTGAAGATGGTCGTTTGGAAGCTTATTTGAAAAAACAGGCAATGAGCCATCAATAAAACATCCCTAATTTACCGAAGCTTCTTTTTTCAGTTCTTTTTCAAATTTTTTCAAGCGACCTTTTTCAGCGATATTTAACAAATTGAATTCTTTTTTGAACAATTTATAGGATTTCCATATTGGTGGTTTTGTAGCGAACATTTCCAGAAAATAATATAACGGCGCCATTTTGAAATTGTACAGCGGCGCGATCCATTTGTAGGAAATTCCAATTGAGTCTGTTGGATTTTTGATCGTATGCCAATAAAATGGTGGATTGTAAAGAATGTCGCCAGGTTTTAAAGTCGTTTCAAAACCTTCAATATATTTGTACAAAGTATAAGGTGTTTCATAATTGGGTTCATACGGATTAAATGGTCCTTCTTCTGTTTTGAAAGGCGCATTTCTATAAATATTCCGAGCTGGTTCTGGATCGACTATCGACGTGTAATAAGGTGAATAAATAATCCATTTTTTCTCCCCAAAAGCCTGGATGAACAAATTTCCCTGACTCGCATGGTGCATTGGGGTATATTTGTCTTTTCCTCCTATAAAAACCTGAAAAGCATCGGCATACGTATATTTATTGCGCATGGATTGAAGCCATTTATAATCGAAATCCGCTATTCTTTCGGGATGGGATTTCAAAAAAGGATAGAATCGGAGGTATTTGCTTCCTTTGGAAATATCATTAAGAACTTCTCGGAATTTTATTCGTTCATAAGGCAAATCCTGGGTGTTTTGATCCAATATCGTAATGGTATCATCGCCATAATTTTCTTTAAAATAATCTAAACTCCAGTTTTTACAGCAACCCCAGTCCTTTGCAAAACCTTCCATAACCACGGGAAGTCCTTTTTTCACATATTCTTTCCTGAATTCATTTAAAGTAATATCCTTCCGCCGATCAATTTGGATAATTTTTCCCGGACCGGAGCTTTTTAAATTTTCATGAAGTTTTTTATAATAGCGTTTTCGGGTATTCTTGGTAAGCACAGCACCGTATTTTTTCCCAAGAAAATGTTCCACAAACTGAATATAGCCATAAGTGAAACGTTGTGAAGAAGTAAATTTATAACCCATAATTAATATTTTCAATAAAAAAAACGGTTTTCCGTCAAAAGCAAATTTAGCAGATTCTTGATCCGAAAATAGCCAAATTTTAGTGCCATCAAAAAAAAGAACGTAATCTCAATACCATATTGAATGTTCCCGAAATGCATATCAACATTGCTATTTTAATAAATTTTGGAAATTTGGAAATCAGGTTGTTTTGTAGCAGTTGTTGCATTACCAATGTTCCTAAAACCATACTGCAAACCTGATATTTTTTCGTGGAAAATTCTGGACGAAGAACATCAACGATCAATACATATCGCCTCGAATCCGAAAGGTTCCACGCTTCATGCCGCGCGGCATCATTGAAAACCAACACTTTTCCCTCTTCCCAAGAACGTTCATCGTATTTAACTTTTAAGCCACATTCGGGCAACGAGGCAGGAACTTTCAGCGCAAGATGCGAACGCATAATGGCATTGGTATCGCCCCTGTGTGGTTTAATTTTTACGCCGGGCTCCAAAATGCTTACCGAAGCAGAAAGCACATTCGGAATTTTAGTCAAAACAGCACATGTTTCAGGACACAAGCGCATATTCTTTTTCACTTTCCAGCCCCACAGAAAAAACGTAAAGGTTTTCCAACTTTTCTTTTTGGAAACAAGGTTTTTATTGAAATATGGTTTTATTTGCCCGCCGTGGTTCTGAATGAAAAAAGCAATTTCCTGAGCAATAATTTCCCAGTTATCTTCTAAAACTTTCGGCCAGTCCAACGTTTCCGAATCGTAAAATCCGATATGATCGTCTTCCGAAACGCCGCCCATGAATGAATACCAAATTTCCAAGATGCTGTATGTTTATTTATTTTATTGATTTAGGCTTTTAAAAATCATCACTATAAATGTTTCCCGCTGATACCGCTGATTTTCGCAGAGAAACTTGATCAAAAATCATATTAAATCTACGTAATATATGGGAGATATTCCTATTAGACAGCTGTATCTCAATTCATTACTGTTAATAAAAAACCTAAGAAAATTATTTTAAATTTTTCTCTATTTCCCTTTTAATTTTTTTCAACTTCCTTATATTTTCTGTCAAAAAACAAACTGACGAAATTATACATGTTTCTTCTCCAAAAAAAAGGAAGATCAAAAAGAATATTGAAGAAACTGTAGCGAAGATGAAGTTGTGCGTTTCCCATTTTGTTTTTCCATCCTTCAAAAACCGACAATTGGGGCTTCTCCTTAAAATATCTTAAAGAGTAGGCCAAATCGAAAGTAATTGCTTCAATAATCCGAATGTTTTTCGGATCGACTTCTATCCGCCATTTTTCAATATTTTCAGACATGACCGGTTTGGCAATATTTCGATGATGAACCAAATTCAAATACTTGTTTTCGGCGATCCGCTCCTTGAAACGTTTATGACCGGAAAGCATGTTTTCATTAAACGAAACATTCATAAAATCGGTTGTACCTTTCAATGTTTCTTCAGGATTCAAAATCAACTTTTCATAAAACATCCGATAGTATTTTTGTGGATTTTCCTTCTGGAAATTCAAAGCCAACGAATTCTCGAGGTTCCATCTATTCGCATGTAGGAATGCCGATTTTTCATTAAAAGCTTCCCGCCGCGAATTATAAACCGCTCGCGGATCGCGGATCAAATGTATGAATTTGGCATTCGGAAAAATTGTTGAAAGTTTATCCATAAACCGTATATGAAGCGGATTTTTATCCACAATAATCTGAATTTTCCCTTTGTTGAAAAAGGAAGGAAACGACAAATAAACAACTTTGCAAGCATCTTCAAATGATTTTACTGAATAGTTTGAAAACGCTTTCAAAAGTGTATTTTTTTGAATTTTCCAAAATAAACGAAACTTTCGGTTAGAGTATAAATCGGTGCAATAAGAGGAAATTGTTTCTTCGTCCCAATTTTGGTTTTCACCATATTTTCCCACCAAATGCAACACGAATTTCGATTCAATGGGCGCGCAAATATTTGGATGCGCATCGAACATGCTTTGCAGCAAAGTAGATCCCGACCTTCCGCTGCAAACCACAAAAACCATTTCAATTGGAATTGGCATGATTTTCTGTTTTGTTCGGTTTTAAAAAATTCTTTAATCCCGCAATGCCGGTTCGCACAAAAAGCGGGGATTCGTAATAGGCATGCAACCTTTTCATTCGGTACAAAAAATGCAGTTTTTCCCGAAAAGAAGCGGACCTTATATTATCAGTGGCCGGGATATAGTCATACTTCAGCATTCTTTCGTGAACAATTCCTTCAATTTGCCCAATCTCTTCTTTTGAAAAATATGCCTTCCAATTGTTTATCAAGTTTTTGTTGACTGGTTTTTGAAGATTTTGATGATACGCACTAAACAATTCATATCTCAAATCCTTTTCCGAGGATTGATATTTTCTGGTCAGTATTGAACGATATTCCAACATTTCGGACCGGAACTCCATTTGCAAAAAACAAGTGATTTCTTTCAACCAAATTTCGGGATCGGAAACAAAATCTTCATACCTCAATAAAAAATAATTTTTCGGACGCAGAAGTTTTACTTTTTCCACATACTTATTGAATTCCACCCACTTCAATGCTGCCATTCCGAGATTGGTTTCCATTTTACTTTTTAAATGGGAACAAATATTGGCACGCGGATCGCGCACCAAATGGATAAATTTCGCATCGGGAAAAATTTCCATCAGTTGCGGCACAAAAACAGAATTTATTGGATTTTTATCGCCAATCAGTAGAATTTCGCTTTTTGGGAAAAAAGAAATATGATGGCAATAAACCAGTTTACAAAGCTTGGCAAAACTGGTGTTTTCAGGTTGTGCAAGGATATTTTTTTCCAATTTGGCCCAATCCAAATCCCAATAGAGGTTGATTTTTTTTTCTTGAGATAAATCAACTATAAACTGTTTCAGAACAGTTTGGCTCCATACTTTTTGATGCGCATATTTTTTATAAAGATAAACAACGAAACGGCTTTCAAGCGGAACCTGAATGTTCGGATGCGCATCCAGCATCATTTGAAGCAAGGTGCTACCCGATCTTCCGCGTCCCACAATAAAGAAAATAGGTGTTTCCAAATCGATTGGGAAACCTTCTTTTTTTTCGTTATTCCGATTCATGTTTTTCCGTTTGGGAAAGGCGAATTTAACTCAAATTTCTGACTTTCGGAGGAATGACTTTTTTGTCTATATTTACAAAAAAATACTTTTTTTATGAAGTTATTTAGAGGTGTTCCGCTACTCGTACTTTGTCTGCTGGTCTTGGGTTGCCAAGACAATCCTTCTTCCAAAACACTACCAGCACCCGTAGTGGTTTCCAATGAATTGTCGCAAAAAGACAAGTACAAAGGAATGAAGGAAAAAATATTGGAGCATTTGACTGTAAAGGAAATTCCGGCCGATTTTCCCGTCTATCGGGATGGTGAGACACAAAAGGAATACAAAATTCGTACGATGCTGTGGGCAAAAGAAAACCTGGACCTTGTCAAACCCGAATACCGAAAAAGAGTCGAAAATTTTCAGAAAAAATAGGAAACAATCGTGGAAATAAAAATTGGGCAAAAGGCCAAAAAATATTTTTATTTAGTGCTTTTGTTGCTTCCATTTGCACTTTACTGGAACGCATTGGACAATGAATATGCGATTGATGACAACTTGATTGTGGATGGTGTTGGAAAAATTGAGGACGGAATTGCTTCTTTTGGCCGAATTTTCACTTCCACTTACACGACCGATGGGGAGCAATCTTTCGGTTATCGGCCCATTGCAACTTTTTCATTTGCGATTGAAAAACAATTTTTCAACGGTTTACCTGCCTTTCAGAAGGAAACTGAGAAATTGGCCAACAACAAACTTACCCAAGCAAATATTAGCCATTTTATAAATGTGCTCACGTATGCGCTCACCTGTTGCTTGCTTTTTTATTTTTTACTACAAATCCTTCCGGGAAGAAATTTGGTGCTTCCTTTTCTAATTGGGTTGATTTTTTTGTTTCTTCCAATACACACCGAACCGGTGAACAACATAAAAAGCCGCGATGTGTTGTTGATGGTTTTCTTCATTTTGTGCGCATTGGTCTTTTATATAAAATTTGCTAAAAAAGCTAATTTCTGGTATATTCTTCCCGGGATGTTGTGCATCATTTTGGCACTTTATTCAAAGAAATCAGCTGTGGCCCTTATTGGAATAATTCCGGTGGTGCTATATTTTGTTGGAGCAAATTTCAGACGTATAGCTTGGGCATTTTTTTCGGTTTTGCTCATTTTTGTGATCGCCGTTCTTCTTAAAAAAAATCTTTTATCCGAAAACAGTGTTCGGAATATAAAATACTTCGAGAACCCATTGCTATACGAAGGATCATTTCTGAACCGTGTGGCTATGGGCTTTTATTGCGCAGTTTTCTATTTAAAAATGATGATTTTTCCAAAGGAATTTTCATTTTACTACGGATATAAACAAATTCCAATGGTAACTTGGGGTTTTTATCAGGTCTGGTTGGGCGTGCTTGTCTTTGTTCCTTTGGCAATTTATGGCTTCATCCGATTTTTAAAACGCGATCTATTTGGTTTGGGTGTGGTAATTTGGCTGGGTGTTATGCTGGGCTTGATTAATGTGGCTTTTCCCATTGTCGGTATTGTGGGCGAACGTTTCGCCTTTCTTTTTTCCATTGGTTTTAGTATAGCTGTCGGAACGCTTTTAATTCGTGTTTTTGGAATACTAGAGGAAAAAAAGAAAAATTATGTTCGAATACCAGTATTATTTTATGTGGTTATGGGTGTGATTTTCCTGTCTTATGCAGTAAAAATAATGAACCGAAATCCTGACTGGGAAAATTACCTGACCCTTTATACCGCCGATATAGATCACTTGAAAAACTCTGCGAAAGCCAATGTGCTAACGGCAAACGAACTGCGAAACACCGTTAGTGAAGATATGAATTTGTACAAAAAGCGGGTTGTTCTTACCAACATTGTGGATTATTACAAAAATGCGTTGGCAGTTGCACCAGATTATGCTGCGGCGCTGAACAACTTGTCCTATATTTATATGAAATATTTGGGGAAATATGAAGAAGCTATTCCTTTATTGAAAAAGGCGGAAGAAGAAAACAAACAGCAAGTCGTTTCCAACTTGGCTTTCGCCTACTTCAAAACAGGGCAATATTCCAAAGCGGTTCCCTATTTGATTGAATCGGTAAAAATGTATCCACAATTAGAAATGTCGTACAACAATTTGTTTCAAATTGCCCAAAATGAAAAATTTAGGCCGAAAGTTGAATCGGAATTGGCACGAATATCACCAGATTTTGAAGGTACCTATGCCGTTTTTAGTATAAAAATGGGAAACTATTTTATCACAAAACAGGACACGGCCCAGGCACTTTATTATTATAGAAAAGCAATGGTTTTGGATCCACAAAATAATGCACTTTTGGAATTTGTTGGTAAAATGGAAAGTTTAGACCAAAACCCTAAATAATTGTTCCTCTTTGGTTTATAGTTTATAGCTGGGCAGTCTTTTTCCAAAAATCAAAATTGGGTCGAATAATATTATTTCCTAACCAGTTTTTCCATGAAACTGGCAATTTTTGATATGCTTTCAAAAAAGGAACATATAAACATCCAAGAATGACGCCTTTCGGATCCCAAGGAATATTTTTCTTTGAATGTAGTCGTTCATAGCCAAATTGCTTTCCAAATTCGCCTGCCAAAACTTCGCAAATGAGTTGCTGTTTGTCGGTTAATTCGGTCTTCCAATCTTCTAAGTTTTCGGAATTAATGTTTTTCTGAAGGCTTTTGTGATGCTCTGCAATTCGTTTGTTCCCCGCGTCTTCATTCAAGTTCATTCCTTCCAAATAATTCGTTCCTAAAAAGGTACACGTTTCTGCAAGAATTATTTTGGGCGATACCACCAAATCTTCATAGTTAATATGCATTACTTTTTCAGGAAATTTCTGTTGCAGTTTTTCAATTTCTTTATTGTATATTTTCCATCGAATAGCTAACGAAGCGACATTTTTTCGCTCAAAATTCACCTTCAACATAGAGTTTACCTGCGCTCGGTAATCACGGGTTATCCAAATAAATTTTGCATCGGGAAAAGTCGCTGCCAAAATATTCCCAAACAGCGAATGAACAGGATTCTTATCTCCCAAAATTTTGGCGTTTTTTGAATTGTGATAATCCAGAACAATTTTACAAAAGTTAGAAAACGAGCGGTCTTCTGTTGCTTCGAGTTGCGCAAGAAGTTTGCTTTTATCGATTTCCCAAAGAAATATATAGGGTTCCAAGAAAATATCTTTTACAAACTGTTTCGGGCAAATATTTTTTTTCTTGGAATATTTCGGATATAAAAAGCTAATAAACGGCGCTTCATTCGGAACAAAAATTTCGGGATGGTTATTCAACAAGTTCTGAAGCAAAGTCGTTCCGGAACGTTCCCTTCCCAGAATAAAAAAAAGCGGTCGTTCCTTCATAATTGTTTCTTGTAAAATTCAAATCTACAAAATATGCGGAAATGAATTTTATCTTCGAATTCACTGCATGCTGAACTTTACAATTTCGGTCAAAATGAAGCGATCTTTTTTATCTTTGACCCACCCAAAAACTTCAAATTTCACATCATCCGGTTTTGTACAGTAATTTGAATTTAAAACAAGAAAATATGAATTGGTTGATTTTAATTATCGCAGGTTTGTTCGAAGTTATCTTCGCTTCCTGTTTGGCAAAAGCAAAAATAAGCACAGGAAATGAAGTTTATTGGTGGTACGCAGGATTTTTGGCAGCTCTGACAATAAGTATGGCATTGTTGATAAAAGCAGCACAAAACCTGCCAATTGGTACGGCTTATACGGTTTGGACGGGAATCGGGGCGGTTGGAACGGTTTTAATGGGAATTTTTGTGTTCAAAGATCCCGCTAATTTCTGGCGGATTTTCTTCATTACCACATTGATCGGTTCAATTATTGGTTTAAAAGCTGTTTCGAATTAAACCGTCAATAACCAAACTCACATACTTTCTGCCAATTCCGTTGCGATTCTGGTTTCCCATTCCTGCTGGGCTTCTTTTTGCAACCCATGATTGGTTTGGCGGTCGTACAATAGTTGTGTTCGTTTCCGCTCCATTTCTATTTTCTGATAAATTCGGGTCAAATCGCGTCGAATATTGCGCATTGGTACATAAGCTTTAAAAGCGCTCCGAAGTTTGCGCGCATAAAGTTCCGAAATGTCAAAATGAAGTTGCTCGTGTTTTAACAAACCTGGTGTTTCTTCGCCGGAAACCACCCAGGAATGTTGCGGATAGAAATTGGAAAAAACTTCAAAATCAAGTTTGATCTTGTCGTCTTTTGCTTCGTAAGACCACGTGTAGGTTATTCCCGAACGAACGGACGCGACATGCTGTTCTTGATTTGGCTTGGGTGCTCCTTTAAAGTCTTTCCAAATCAATTTTTCAGAAGACCATTTGATGGTTTCAATCTCCGTATTCTGTCCGAAAATATTCAGTTGAAACAATAAAAACAAGCCGAAAAAGTAACGATATTTATACATCAGAATATTCAAATTCTATTATTTGTTCAATATTTGGATGCAAACTTTGGGCCACAGGACAAGTGCGTGCTGTATTTTCCAAGATTTTTCTGGTTTTTTCATCATACACTTTCGGAAAATGAAACTTTACTTCAATTTTTGAAATCCGTCTGGGGTCGGCAGCCATGGTTTTGGTAACCGCTGCTTTTGTATTTTCTATGTTTACTTGTAATTGGGTAGCTTTAATTGCCATAACAGTCATCATGCAATTTGCCAAACCAGTGGCGACAGTATCCGTAGGGGAAAAGGCTTCTCCTTTTCCCTTGTTATCCACCGGCGCATCGGTAATGAAAGAATCGCCACTTTTAAGATGCACATTTTTTGTACGCAAATTTCCCAAGTAAGTTACAGTTGATGTCATAATTGCACAGGTTTGGTGGTCATATTTTCTTGCAATTGCAAAATATAAACGGCCGTATTCAAATAACCGTCTTTTTTCTTTTCAATATAATGAAATTTATTCTCCACATATTCCGTGGTCCAATTGTTTTTTAAAGAAGCTTCGATATTTTTCGAGGAAGCAAGGCGCAAGAGAACATCGTATGTAAGATCATATCCGCGAACTGCGAATTTGTTGGGCTTGATTCCATATCTGCTTTGATAGGCTTCCAAAAAATCGGTGTGCTCGTTTAGGTCGGGCTCTTTGGTAAATGCGGGGAAAGTAAACTTCAATCGGCTCAAATTCAAATTGGAAATTTCATCGCTTTCATAACTATCGTTTCGGTTTGTGGTGAACAGCCTGATATCATAACCTTGCGCCACCAAGGAATTTAGATGTGCCAATGCACTCCCAATCAAGGGAATGTTTTCTGCTTCAAAAATAATCCAGTTTGGAACCTTCTTTTTTAACTTCGGAAGGAATGCGTCCATTTTTGCGTATTCGCCCGAAATGCTTAGCGAAAGAGCCCCCGGAAATTGTTGGCGCAAAATATTTCCGACTTCGGAATTTTTGGAGTCCGTAACAATAAGTACATGTTGGTTTTGATGAATACTGTCCAAATAATTTATCATTGCGATCCGCAACTGATCGTCGGTCGGCCGCGTTTGATACAAATTTTCAGAACCCATGATTTCCATTTTTGTCAAGGGTGAAAAAACCGGAACGTTTTCGTTTGAAAGTTTTTGAGCCGTTACTTCGATCAAATTTCCCAATAAAGGACCGATCACTGCTTGGGTTTGGGAGAAATCATTTTCCCGAAGGATTTCTAAAATTTTAAGTTGGTTCTGCTCGGTATCAAACGTATGCAAATCCACTGAAACCCCTAGCGATTTCGCTTTCTCCAATGCCAAAAGAACACCGCCGTAGAAGTCAAATGCGATACGCGCCAACCGATTTTGTTTGAGTTGTTCCCGTTGTTGGACAATGCTATCGGTTTCAAAACTATTTAATTGAAACGGCAATAAAACCGCTATTTTCAAAGGTTCATAGTTAATTATTTCCTTTTCCAAATCAATAATTTCCCGACCAATTGTTGCTTTTGAAATATTTTTTTCCAAAATGGGAACTTTCAATTTCATTCCCTGTTGTAATCCTTCTTTTTTCAGAAACGGGTTCAAAGCGAACAACGAATCGCGGCTGATGTCAAATTTTCGCGTCAAACTATAAATTGTTTCCGGGGAACCCTCATCAAACTGTTTCACTTCATAATAGGTGAATTTATCTTCATTGATAATTGGTGCGGGGATTTCAGCCGATTTTTCCTTTCGGGAAACAACCAAAACATCGCCGGGTTTTAGCGTTTTCATATTTGAGTTCAACTCCCGTAACCGATCAACTCGTATTCCATATTCCCTCGCGATGCCGTAAAGCGTTTCTCCGGGCAACACCACATGTAATAAATTTCCAAAACTCGAATTTTGGATGCTTTTGTTGTAATTGATTGGTTTTGGATTTCCCTTTGTGAATACGGGAATTTTGATGGTATCGCCCATTCCCAATTCTTCTTTGTATAAATAGGGGTTGAACTTTTTAAGTTCGTTCGTATTGATCCCATTTTGCTGGGAGATGCCGAAAATGGTTTCTTTTGGTTTCACAATGTAATTTTTGAACCGCAGCGGAACTTTCGTGCTTTCCCCTATTTTCTTTGGTGGAATCACCAGAATTTGCCCCAAACGAATCGATTCCTTTGAACCCGGATTCAAAACATAAATTGCTTCTTCCGTAGTATTGTATTCCTTGGCAAGTTTGTAAACAGTGTCGCCACTTTCCACTTTATGCGTGCGGTAATCTTGCGCAAATCCTTGAAAAACACTTGCAAAAAGGAACAAAAAAATAAGCATTTTATTCATAAGAAGTTATGGTTAATGCATTGGATGTTAGGTCTTCTAAATTATTACACAACTGCTTTTCCAATCGCCAACATTGGATTTACTGCAACTGCCAACTGAACTATTCCCATTCAATAGTTGCCGGCGGTTTTGAACTAATATCATAGACTACCCTATTAACGCCTTTTACCCTGTTTATTATTGCATTCGAGGTTTTTTGCAGAAAAACATACGGCAAATCGACCCAATCGGCGGTCATTCCATCTGTGGATTCCACCGCACGTAAAGCCACAACTTTTTCATAGGTCCGTTCATCGCCCATCACGCCAACCGCTTCGACAGGAAGCAAAATTGCGCCGGCTTGCCAGACATGATCGTACAAATCCCATTCTTTTAATCCGTTTATAAAAATTGCATCCACTTCTTGCAATATACGCACTTTTTCTTCGGTAATATCGCCCAAAATCCGAATCGCCAATCCGGGACCCGGGAAAGGATGGCGCCCCAATAATTCCGGATCGATTCCGAGTTCGGCTCCTACCCTTCTCACTTCATCTTTAAACAACATTCGCAAGGGTTCCACGATTTTCAACTTCATAAAATCGGGCAAGCCGCCCACATTATGATGCGATTTTATGGTTACTGAAGGCCCGTTCACAGAAATCGATTCAATCACATCCGGATAAATGGTTCCTTGCGCGAGAAAATCCACATTTTCTATGCGATGGGCTTCATCATCAAAAACTTCAATAAATGTTTTTCCAATCGCTTTTCGTTTTAATTCCGGATCGGAAATTCCTCGCAGCGCTAGCATAAATCGAGAGCTTGCATCCACGCCACGCACGTTCAAACCCATATCTTTATATTGATGCAGTACGCTTTCGTATTCGTTTTTCCGCAACAAACCATTGTTCACGAAAATACAATACAAATTTTTTCCAATTGCTCTATGCAATAAAACCGCAGCCACGGTAGAATCCACTCCGCCACTTAAACCAAGAACCACTTTTCCATCACCAATTTTTTCTTTCAATTCCGAAACCGTTAAATCGACAAATGCGCCGGGCGTCCATTTTTGTTCCAGGCCAGCAATTTTTACCAAAAAATTGTCAAGAATTTGTTTTCCTTCAGTGGTATGATAAACTTCTGGATGAAATTGAATTCCGAAAGTTTGTTCGCCCTCAATTCGATAGGCGGCGTTTTGTACATCGGGAGTGCTTGCCAATCGAACGCCATTTTGGGGAAGTTCCTTGATGGAATCGCTATGCGACATCCAAACTTGCGAATGTTCCGAAATATTTTCAAACAAACCTTCATTGTCCCGAACGACACTGAGATGTGCGCGGCCATATTCGCGCGTATCCGAGGCCTCCACTTTTCCACCGTTGAAATGTGCCAAATATTGAGCGCCATAACAAATCGCCAATAGCGGAAATTTTCCTTTTATCTTTGATAAATCTGGGTGTGGTGCATCTTCGGCCCTTACGGAAAAAGGACTTCCGGAAAGGATCACAGCTTTAAAACCGGACAAATTTTCAGGGATTTTATGATATGGATGAATTTCGCAGTAAATATTCAATTCGCGGACGCGTCTAGCGATCAATTGTGTGTATTGCGAACCAAAATCTAAAATGAGTACATTGTTTTGCATAGGCAAAAATAAGAATTTGGGGGCAAAATTCCCTGCTTACCAACCTAACTTTTCTTATCTTTATCGGAAAACTGAAAAAAGTCACTTTATGAAATATCTAACGGCCATCATCTTTTCCATTGCCATTGTCCTCGCAGCTTATTTTCTTGGAAATTCTTATGTAAAACGGGCACAACCTGCCGGAACAATTCATGTCACTGGTTCGGGAAGTGAAAATTTCACGTCGGATTTGATTGTGTGGGAAGGAACATTTACCCGGTTCAATACCAATTTGAAAAAAGCTTATGAAGATTTAAACGCCGACAAAGTTGTTGTCAAAAATTATTTGGTGGGAAAAGGAATAAATGTTGACAACATCATTTTCAATTCGGTAGAAACCCAAGAACGACAAGAAAACCAATATGAAAACGGAAATTATATAGGAAGCATCTTCGTCGGTTACGATTTGATTCAGCGTGTAAAAATTGAATCGAACCAAGTGGAATTGGTGGAAAATGTTTCGAGGGAAATCACCGAATTATTGAACAAAGGCGTCCAGTTCAATTCCACTCCACCGAGATATTATTACACAAAACTCGCCGATTTGAAAATCGAAATGATTTCACAAGCCACGGAAGATGCGCGTTTGAGAGCAGAAAAAATTGCTGCAAACAGCGGAGGTGAATTAGGAAAACTGCAAAATGCAGAACTCGGCGTTTTTCAAATCATTGGTCAAAACAGTGGTGAAGATTTCACGTGGGGCGGTGCGTTCAATACCAAAGACAAGAAAAAAACCGCTTCGATTACAATGCGGTTGGATTATGAGATTGACTAAACAGCAAGTATTGATTTTCAATAATGTTTTTATTTTACGTCAATTCTCCCAGCCAAATAACTTGAAACTCTAATCTCAAAGGCTTCAATTCTTCTAACAACTTCGGAATTAATTTTTCGCCATATTCCAAATAAAACATACTGAAATTGTCGTGCCTTTCCTGTAAACTTTGATTGGGAAAAAGCTGATCTTGTAAATTCGTCAAACGTTCCAATTCATTGTTCAATTTGCGTTTTTGCGCTTTCAACAAGCGCTTTTCCAAATGCGCCAATCCATTTTTTTGTTTTTTTTCTTGAGCCGAAACAGCTCCCAAAAAAGATTTATCGGTCTTTTTTGCCAATTCGTACAAATTCTCAAACTGTTTTTCCAACTGCTGTTTTTGCGGCGAAAAATCAATTTTAATTTCTGAAATATTTTTTGTGTGTTTTTCTAACAAATCGGTTTGTGGCAAGAACAAATCTTCGATGGCAATGCCGATGTTTTCAAGTTTCCGTTTTTGTTTTTCCGAAATCAACAAAGCCGAATTTCGCAACAAAAGTATAGGAAACGGAATTTTTTCGGCTTTAAAATAGTCCTTCAACTCGAACCAGTATGCAATTTCCGCACCACCACCGATGTAGCACAAATTTGGCAAAACCACCTCTTGGTACAAAGGGCGCATCACCACATTTGGTGAAAATTTTTCGGGATGCTTTTCCACCAAATCAAGTAATTCATTTTCGGTGAAAACCAATTCTGTTTCGTTCACGCGAAATTTGTTCTCTTCTTTGATAATGCGTTCGCGTATATTATCTTCCAAATAGAACAAATTGATTTCCCTGGGATTGACCTGGGCCGAATAGCCTTTTTCTTGAAGGAGTTGAATTTTCAATTTGCTTTTCTCAAAGGATTCTTGTTGCAACAATTCATTCTTAATCTGCGGAATAAACAAGCGTTTCAACGCGGAATTATTCGCATCCAAACATATCAAACCATATTCGCCAAACAATTCGTTCGCAATATAAAACGTAGCTTCGGCAAGGGTTTCGTGTTCCAAATAAGCGTTCTTGAACAAATCGCGCAGAAAATCCGCATTTTTTGAAGTGTTCATTTTTTCGGAAAATTCCTGGAAAACCGTTTCCAATCCTTCTGTAGAAAGTTCGCCTACCGCCCCAGATGCTTCACTTTTCCATTGAATTTTTTCATCCTTGAAATTAAAAAAATTGATTTCCTCAAAATCATGGTCTTCGGTTGCCATCCAATAAACCGGCACAAAATTTTGATTGGGATACTGTGTTTTCAGTTCTTCCGCCAAATTGATCGCCGACACGATTTTGTACAAAAAATATAGCGGGCCGGTGAACAAATTTAATTGATGGCCGGTGGTAACCGTGAATGTGGAATCTTCGGAAAGCAACTCCAGATTCATTTTTGTCTGCGAAGAAACCTGTTTGCCTTTGTAATACTGACGAAGTGTTTCCGCTAAAACGGCTCTGTTTTCCGAAGCATACGACTTCTGCTTTTTTCGCAGCTGTGTTCCAAAATTTTCCAGAGATGGAAAATGATTATAAAAGGATTGCAATTCTTCCTTTTCGGCAAGGTAATCGCATATCAATTTCGAAAAATAACCGGTTTTGAGGTACGGAATGTATGTCGTCATTTCGGAATTTAAAAATACAAAGATATAAGTAATTGAGGGAAGTATGGAAATCGGGAAATTTTCATCTTCTTTAAAAAAAAGAATTCTTTAAACTAATTCAATTGACGCGTAAAAATCGCACAAAGCCCCAATTTAAAAACAATGGGAAAATTTTCCGATATATTTTTACAAAGACTATCTTTGCTAAAATAGTGCCGTCTAAGAGGGTTTTTAAACGGCAAAATCGACAAAGATACGGCGAAAATAGTTAAATATTTTAGAAATGTTCAGCGTAGGTTTGTACCATCAAATAACCTAAAAAACATTTTTATCATGAAAACGAAAAGTATTATATTCGCAATGGCTTTTGCCGCAACCGCTTTTACATCTTTTACATCATGCAGCCCCCAAAGTATTGATGACATCCATGCAGAACAAAATATCAACAAAGACGAAATTAAGGTCCCTACTCACGGGTAGTATCGTTGCGATCATTATCGCAATGTCGCCTTTCATATTTTATTCCTACAAAGGTTTTCCAACCACAAGAACTTGGGAAACCTTTTTGTTTAACTATGAAAGCAATTATTACGAAAGTGTCTATGTCACCGCTTGGACATTAATGAGCAAATTTGTACCGTTTTTGCTAATGTTGCTCTGGTTTTGGACATGTAAGCATTGGTGGCGCCATGCGATAGTCGTTCCTATCATTATGTATGCTTTCCAAATTTTTAATGTTTTAAATGATGATTTAAAATATTTCGATGTAATGGAGATATGGTACATCTTTCCAATGATTATGGTAATTGTACCATTTATTTATTTGATTCGTGCCAAATTATTCTCGGAAATACACGGAGAAGATTTGGAGGAATTTGAGCGTCAAATCGGTACCAAACGAAATATTTTTCAGCAGATTGGTGATTTGTTCCGATAAAATACCCGGTTTTTTTTGGTCGCTATTCAGAATTTCACGTTCTTTATTGGATAACTCGTTGGTATGAGCAACCCTTCAACTCCTTTCAGCCGGGCAGAATTATTGCCACAAGAAGAAATGTTGGAAATCTTCCATCCCAAAGGCGCGTTGTTCATCGGTTTGCCCAAAGAAACCTCTTACCAAGAAAAGCGGGTTTGCCTCACTCCCGATGCGGTTGCTGCAATCACAGCGCACGGGCATCGTGTTTTGGTGGAAAGTGGTGCGGGCGAAGGGGCCAAATTTAGCGACAAGGAATACAGCAATGCCGGAGCGGAAATTTGCAAAGACCCAAAGAAAATATTTTCTTGCCCCATAGTTTTGAAAGTGGAGCCGCCTTCAATGGACGAACTGGAAATCCTCCATCCGCAAACTATAATAATTTCAGCACTTCAGCTTAAAACCCAATCCAGAAATTATTTCGAAAAACTGGCCGAAAAAAGGATCACCGCCTTGGCTTTTGAATATATTCGTGATGAAGACGGTAGTTATCCGGCGGTAAAAGCTTTGAGCGAAATTGCGGGCACTGCCGCCATCCTTATCGCTTCGGAACTTCTGTCGAATCCCACCAAAGGTTACGGTGTCATGTTTGGCAATATAAGCGGTGTCCCGCCCATTGAAGTAGTTATTTTGGGTGCGGGAACGGCCGGCGAATTTGCAGCTCGTTCCGCATTGGGCTTGGGCGCGAATGTCAAAATTTTCGATAATTCCCTTACAAAATTGCGGAATATCCAAAGCAGCTTGGGAAGGCCGTTGCACACTTCCACCCTTCAACCCAAACATTTATTGAACGCCCTTCGACGCGCCGATGTGGTAATTGGTGCCGTACGCGGAAAAGACCGCGCCCCCATCCTCGTTTCTGAAGAAATGGTCATGCACATGAAAAAAGGTTCCGTAATTATTGATGTAAGCATCGATATGGGCGGTTGCGTGGAAACCAGCGAAATAACAAGCCATGATTCGCCAACAATGATTAAACATGGTGTTGTTCATTATGGGGTTCCCAATATTCCGTCGCGCTATTCCCGAACTTCATCCATTTCCATCAGCAATATTTTTACGCCCTATTTGCTTCATATCGGTGAAGAAGGCGGATTGGAAAACACCATGCGTTATGACCGCGGTTTGCGAAATGGATTGTATTTTTACCACGGAATTCTGACAAATAAATCCATTGCGGAATGGTTTGGCCTTTCCTATCGTGATATTAATTTACTGATTTTTTAACGGAGGCGTTGGGCTGTAAGTTATTGGCCTTAAATTGTGAACCATTTTTGACAATCCGGAACTTTGAATTTTGAACCTGTAACCTTGAACCGAGAATGAAGCTCGCCCATCGTTTTCTTTATTATTTCAGCGGATTTACCATTGGCATCATTTTTTTGGTTTTCTTTTTAAGTGGAAAAGAAACTTCTTGTGAATATGGCCCCGATGCCCGAACCCTTAAAAGTATTCGTGTGCTGAAACATGATTACAGCAAGCAAGCCGAAAACTTTCTTGCTGAACATAATCTAGATACTGTCAGCGTGAACCATATTCTTAAAACCGGTGATGTCGATTTTGGCAAAAGCAAAACACATCTGGATTCCTGCAACGTTTATAATGTTTACGGCGAATTTAAAACGCGAAACCTCGAACTCATTATTGAACGCTGCAGCAGCGTGGCGACTATCAAAAAAATAAATATGTTGCCATAGAAATCGAATATTGAACGCGGATAACCAAAATCAAACGGATTTTACCCCAAGCCATGTTCTAATTAAAGATCAAATCCTGTCCTATATAAATATTTTGTTATCATATTTGATCATAAAAATCTGCGTCATCTGTGTTCTATTGGAACTGATTTATACCAACAAAATCCTTCAAAAAAATAATTTTTCATTTTGAGAAGTTATATTTAAGTTTGTTATTTGCATCAACATTTAAAGGAATATCCAGTAATGAATATAAAAAGAACCATCGTCGATTATAAGAAATTGACTCCCGAAATATTAGGTCGCTTAGTGGAAAAATACCCTGACGGGTATGATGACAAGGATGTTATTTCCTTTAAAAACGCTAAAAATGAAACGGTTAATGCTGTGGAAGTACGAACCGAAGATTGCATTTATTTGGTGAAAGTAAGTACCCGCTTGGAAAATTCTATGGCGAATTATGATGAAGACGACTATGACGATGACGAAATGAATTTTCCGCTGGTCGATATTCCGGAATCCCGCAATACGGACGATGAGGAAGAATAATTCTATTATAGCATTCCGATAAATCTTTTGAGTTCGTTTTCCATAAAACTACGAAACGAGTTTTTCTGAAAAATGTTCGCGTAGTTTCTTGATCTTTGGATCAATAATTACCTGGCAATACGGGTATTCCCGATGTGTTTCGTAAAAATTTTTATGCTCCACTCCCGCTTCGAAAAATTCGGTGGCTTCTTTAATTTCGGTCACTATTTTTCCGTGGAAAATTTCCCTGTTCAGTTCTTCCACGACTTCAATTGCAGTTGATTTTTGTTCTTCGGAATGATAAAAAATTATGCTGCGGTAATGGGTCCCTACATCATTTCCTTGTCGATTTAGTGTGGTGGGATCATGTGTGGTGAAAAAAATGAGCAATAATTCCCGATAACCTATTACATCCGGATCAAATTGAAACTGCACCGTCTCGGCGTGACCCGTTCTTCCCGCTACAACTTCCCGATATGCCGGATTTTTAATGCTTCCACCCATAAATCCCGATCGAACATTATAAACACCTTTCAAATTTCTAAAAACTGCTTCCGAGCACCAAAAGCAGCCGCTTGCAAGGCTGGCGTTTTGCAATTTATCTGTCATAAACTTTTTAAATTTTTACAAATTTATGGAAACGCAGGATGGTTATAACTCGTTTAACGGAATTTTGGCTTGCCTCCCTTTTCCCCAATTTGGAAAAAATCAGCATCAAAAGTCCAAAATGCATATCTTCGTCAAAAATATTTTTGATGATTCAAGCAAAAGAAATCCACAAATATTATGACGACCTTCATGTTTTGAAAGGCGTTGATTTACATATTCGAAAAGGCGAAATAGTTTCAATTGTCGGAGCTTCCGGAGCGGGAAAAACAACTTTATTGCACATTTTGGGAACATTGGATCGGGCAAGTTCGAAAAAACAAAGTATGCTGCAAGTGAATGAAACCGATATTCAAGCACTTTCTTCGAAGGAATTGTCGAAATTTCGAAACAAGCATATCGGGTTTATTTTCCAATTTCATCAATTATTGCCTGAATTTACTGCTTTGGAAAATATTTGCCTACCGGCTTTTATACTCGGAACATCAAAAAAAGAAGCTGAAAAACAGGCTTTAAAATTGTTGGAATTTCTTGGTTTAACGAATCGAAAGAATCACAAACCCGGTGAACTGAGCGGTGGCGAACAGCAGCGTGTAGCGGTGGCACGCGCCCTGATCAATACGCCTTCGGTTATTTTTGCTGATGAGCCCTCCGGAAATTTGGACAGCGAATCGGCAGAAAATTTACATAAACTTTTCTTTCGCCTTCGCGATGAATTTGGGCAAACATTTGTCATTGTTACCCACAATGAAGAATTGGCCGATATGGCCGACCGAAAACTAACTATGGTCGATGGAAAAATTGTTTCTTAACCGACAAATTTTATGATGATATCTTTGAGTTTCAGATCATCAACTTTTTCAAACTGATGCATTGCTCCGGGAATTTCAAAATAAGTTCCATCTGGTAAAATTCGAACCAAATTTTCGCATTCTTCTTTCGTTACCATACTGTCTTCCGAACCTCTTAAAACCAAAACGGGGATTTCAATGTTCTTAAATTCCATTTCAGATAAAGCTTTTCCGTTCCCAAGCCCGTGCAGCATTTTGGCCGTTTTGTTCACCAATTCCTTCCATTCGCTTGCCGGATTTTCATTTTTTAGCTTTTCAACAAACTGTGGAATTTTACGCTCCATCTTTTCCGTATTGAGCATTTGCAGTTCTTTTGCTGCTATTTCTTTGTTCCATTTTAATTTTGTTCCCAGTGTAATCAATTTTTCAACACGTTCTGGAAATTGCATGGCCAGTTTCAAACCGACATACCCTCCCATACTATAGCCAAAAATACTAGCAGATTCCAAGGAATTCCGGTTCATAAAAGCGATAACTTCTTCCGCAAAAAATTCCATCGAGAAATCTTTTGAAGAAAAATGGGCTCCGTGACCGGGGAAATCTAAGGTATAAACCTTGTAATGTGGAGATAAAACATCGCACAAATTTTGTAGGTGAGCTTTGTTTCCCAAAGCGCCGTGCAATAAAATTAGGTTTTTGCTCATTTATTCGAATATTGATTTTTAAAATAATCGACTATTTAAATCTGCCAAATGTAACAATCGGTTTTATTTTCCGTCATTAAAATATAATTAGTTAAAGCAGTGGCCGAATTTTTTTGATTGGTCAATTTTCGGTCACTTTGGAAACCGCGAACCGCAACGGGACGCGGTTTCTTCTTTGAAGTTTCCTTCAAAAACTACATTGATTTTTCATCATCGCTTGAAAATCAATTTGTTAAACTTTGTTAATAAATGAAACCTAACGCAGTCTATTTCGTCTTATAAAAGAGAGTGTTGGTTATAATTTAGTTTGAATTAGCCTTTAACTGAGAAAACCG
>DASSWN010000009.1:0-6830 GCA_035704905.1 Flavobacteriaceae bacterium | reverse complement strand
TATGGAAGTGAAAGAAGGCGATACCTTCGACGCCGATCTTCATGAGGCCGTTACTCAAATTCCAGTTGAAGACGATTCCATGAAAGGAAAAATTGTTGATGTGATTCAGAAAGGTTATGTTTTGGGCGATAAAATAATCCGGTATCCAAAAGTGATAACGGGAAAATAAATTTATTTTCAACAAGATTTAGGAAAAGAATTTTATAGATGAAAGAAGATTATTACGACATATTGGGGATAAGCAAAAATGCTTCTGCCGCTGAAATAAAAAAGGCTTACCGAAAAAAAGCCATTGAATTTCATCCTGACAGAAACCCAAATGATCCTAAAGCGGAGGAAATGTTCAAAAAATCTGCTGAGGCTTACGAAGTTTTAAGCAATCCCGACAAAAAGGCACGTTATGACCAGTATGGCCATGCTGCTTTTCAAGGAGGCTTCGGCGGTGGTGGTATGAACATGGACGATATTTTCAGTCAGTTCGGGGACATTTTCGGAAGTGCCTTCGGGGGCGGTTTTTCGGGTGGTTTTGGCGGATTTGGCGGTGGTCAACGTCGTATGAAAGGAAGCAATTTGCGTATCCGCGTGAAGTTGACGTTGGAAGAAGTTGCCAATGGTGTCGAGAAAAAAATAAAAGTAAAGAGAAAAGTACAGGCTAAAGGAACGACCTATAAAACCTGTTCGGTTTGTAACGGTACGGGACAAGTTACCCGAATTACAAACACAATTTTGGGAAGGATGCAAACGGCATCCCCTTGCAATACTTGTGGTGGTTCTGGCCAGGTCATCGACCACAATCCGCATGGCGCGGATGCACAGGGAATGGTTTCAAAAGAAGAAACCGTTGCCGTGAAAATCCCTGCGGGTGTTGTGGACGGCATGCAAATGAAAGTTTCCGGAAAAGGGAATGAAGCCCCAGGAAATGGAATCGCCGGCGATCTTTTGGTAGCCATTGAAGAAATTCCGCATGAAAATTTGCAGCGCGAGGGCGACAACCTACATTACGATTTGTACATTGGTTACCCCGATGCTGTATTGGGAACTTCAAAAGATATCAGCACCGTTACCGGTAAGGTTCGCATTAAAATTGAACCGGGAATGCAAAGTGGAAAAATCTTGCGGTTGCGCGGAAAAGGAATTCCAAATATAAACGGATATGGGAAAGGTGATTTACTGGTTCACGTGAACGTTTGGACGCCGAAAACCCTCTCAAAAGAACAGCGTGATTTTTTTGAATCCATGGTGGATGACGAAAATTTTGAACCGCATCCGGAAGAAAGTGACAAATCTTTTTTTGAAAAAGTAAAAGATATGTTTTCTTAACTATTGTTTTCTTAACAAAAATTTATATATTTGAACATCGTTAAGATTTCTTGGCGATGTTTTTCTTTTTCATAGCAATTTTTTTTCCCATCCTCTGTAGTATAATGGAGGGTGGGTTTTGCTTTTTGTAATTACTGGATACGTGAGTGCATTCAAATCCGTATCTTTACAAAAAAAATGATGAAAGCACTTTTCTCCATTGCAATATTGGTTATATTTTTTCAACCGTATTCGTTTCAAAACCCAAAAATCATGCAAACAAATTCCATTCATTCGTTCAAAGTTGAATCCCTTTCCGGCGGAGTTATTGACTTTTCAGATTTCGAGGGAAAAAAGATTTTGGTGGTCAATACCGCTTCCGAATGTGGCTACACCCCACAGTATGCCGGTTTGGAACAACTTTATGAGAAATACAAGGACAATTTGGTGATTGTCGGTTTTCCGGCCAATAATTTTGGTGGTCAAGAACCTGGCAGCAATTCCGAAATCAAATCTTTTTGCGAAAAGAATTATGGCGTAAGTTTCCCCATGGCAGCCAAAGTTTCGGTGAAAGGTGATGACATTGCGCCCATTTTTTCATGGCTTACTTCCAAAGAACAAAATGGAGTGAAGGATGTGGAAATCAAATGGAATTTCACCAAATTTTTATTGGATGAAAATGGAAAACTGATTGCCAGTTTTGAAAGTAAAGTAGCGCCATTGAGCGATGAGATTGTGGGCAAAATCCGCTAAAACTTAATCTTTCTTTTTAGATTCCAACAAAGTCCGTTGTCTTTTTGCTTCAAAAATTAAAATTCCGGCAGCCACCGAAACATTCATGGAGTCAATTTGTCCGCTCATCGGAATATGTATTTTCTGGTCGGCATGCTGTCGCCAAATTTTTGTCAATCCGGTAGCTTCGGTTCCCAGCACAATTGCACAGGGATTTTTGAAATCGTTTTCCCAATAACTAATAGATTCTTGTAAAATAGCGGCATAAATTGCTATTCCTTTTTTCTTTAGAAAAGTTATAATTTCAGCACTATTTGCTTGTGCCACCTGATTGGTGAACAATCCGCCCACGCTCGATCGAACGATATTTGGTGAAAAAAGATCGGTTTTCGGATCGGCAATAATCACGGCGTCCAAGTTGGCGGCATCCGCTGTGCGCAACAATGCACCTATGTTTCCAGGTTTCTCAGGTGCTTCCGCAATTAGAATGAACGGATTTTCTGTTTCCCACCGAAGATTTTCCAGCGAAAGGTTTTTAATTTTTGCAATGCCAATAATTCCTTCGGTGCCACCACGATACGCGATTTTCCGGTACACTTCCGCAGTAATTTCTGTTTTCTCTATTTTCTGAAAACCGGTTAATTTTTCTGAAGCAATTATTTCGGGGCAAAAATATATTTCAGTAAGGGCATAACCACTTTTCTGTGCCAACATAAGTTCGCGAAATCCCTCGATGACGAACAAAGCTTCTTTTTTTCTGGTGCGGGATTTTTCTTGCAACAAAAGTATTTTTTTGATGGCCGGATTTTGTAGGCTACTAATATATTTCGGCATAACTTTCCTATTTATCTTGAAAATAATTCACCAGCAAGGCAACCACATAATTGTAACTTTTCATTCCCTGAGGTTGGTTGTTCGCTTTCAAATAATTTCCATAAAATAATTTAAAAAACGGTTCCATTGGGTTTTGATGCTTGTCCCAAAATGCTTCCATTTCCTTATAATTCAGTCGAATGCCATAATGCAAACCGTCAATGAGACACTGCGCCATATCTTTATCGCGAATGTAAACCTCGTTCATGCAGTATTGCAAAGCAAAAGTGTTTCCGACATATCTGAAATAAATATCCGGATGGTTCATTGTGACCAAGCAAGCGATAAAATTGGCTTCGTTTTCTTTTGCGAATCCGAGTTGGTGGCCAATTTCATGGCTCGCGGTACTCGGCATCCGAAATTTGGGCAATTGATTGTTGATCTGGGCTTCGTTCGTCAGCGGGTTCAAATATCCGTTGAAACCCATATAAGTCAAAGGAATGCTGAACAGGGACGGTTTGAGGCTTTTTTCGGTATAATGCAGTTGCGGGTATTCTTTTTCAATAGTGTCATAGCCTGTCATGCTTTTTTTTCGAATTTCATTTTTTGTGAATGGAAATTCTACTTTTAACGAATCGTTATGGGTGATTTGCATTTGCAGTTCATTTGAAGTTTCGATCAATCTCTGGGTAAAAGCGATCAATTCTTCCTCGGTATATTCATTTTCAATGTTTAAAGCTTGGTGCAAAGGAAGCCGGTAATAATTGAAACCCCAAGAAATATGGAAGCAGGCATAAATAATGGAAATGCTGGCCAAGCCCTCCAAAATCCAGTTTTTAGGGTTTTTAAAACGGGTTTTTATTCGGAAATAAATCCATCTGACCAATAAAATTATAAACAAAGCATATAAAAAATCGCCAACGGAAAATGGAATCCAACCCAGCGCAAAACGTTGAATACGAGAAAGGAACGGATAAATACCGTTGCTGTAATAATTTTCCACAAATATCGGAAATCGGGAGAGCAAACTGACCAAACCAATTTGAATGGGCAGCAAAAGTGCAAGTACAAAATAAGTGCGTTGCTTCACAGGATAAAATTAAGAAAACTTATTTACAAAAAACCGTTTCCTTTTTGAAATTGAAAAATGGATTTTTTTCATTTTGAAGCGGAAAAGGGGCAATATCAAATTGAATAATTTTTTGTTCTTGCCCATTTTCTGATACCTTTGTGAACATTAAAAATAAAATTATGAATGAAGAAATAAGAAAACTGGAACCCAAAGCACTTTGGAACAATTTTGCCGATTTGAACGCGGTGCCGCGACCTTCGAAAAAAGAAGAGCGTGTAATTGCATTCATGAAAGAATTCGGAAGGAATTTGGGCTTGGAAACCATCGAAGACAACGCCGGAAATGTGGTCATCAAAAAACCGGCCACAAAAGGAATGGAGAATCGAAAAAAAGTGGTTTTGCAATCACATTTGGATATGGTTCACCAAAAAAACAATCAAACCGATTTCGATTTTTCCACACAGGGAATCGACATGTACGTCGATGGCGATTGGGTGCGGGCAAAAGGAACAACGCTCGGCGCGGACAACGGAATCGGGGTTGCTTCGATCATGGCAATTTTGCAGAGCAGCGATATTCCGCATCCGGCTTTGGAAGCTTTGTTCACCATCGATGAAGAAACCGGTATGACGGGTGCAAAAAGATTGGATGAAAACATTTTGGATGGTGAAATTCTCCTAAATTTAGATACCGAAGAAGATGACGAAATAGGAATTGGATGTGCAGGTGGAATCGATATTACCGCAACCAGAACCTATGAAAGCGTTTCAACTTCCGAAAATGCACAGGCCTTTAAAATCTCTGTTAAGGGTTTGAACGGGGGACATTCGGGAATGGATATTATCAAAGGTTTGGGAAATGCCAATAAATTGATGAACCGAGTGTTGTATGACGGATTTGTCAACTCCGGAATGCAAATCGCTTGGCTGAAAGGCGGCGGTTTACGCAATGCCATACCCCGTGAAAGCAATGCGTTGGTGGTAGTGGAAAAGGATAAAATCGAACAGTTTGAAAAACGATTTTTAGAATTGGCCGAGGCCATCAAAACAGAATATGCTTCTTTGGAAGAAAATTTGACCATCAATCTTGAGACAGCTGAAACACCGGAAAAAGTGATGGAGAACGGAACCACCGGAGCTTTCTTAAAATCGGTTTATGCCGCGGTGAATGGGGTTTATCGAATGAGTCCGGATATTCAGAATTTGGTGGAAACCTCCAATAATATCGCCAAAGTGAATGCCGAAAATGGAAATCTTGAAATTATGTGCTTGACGCGATCTTCGGTGGAATCCAACAAATGGGATTTAGGGAATAGTTTGCGGTCTGCTTTTGAACTGGGCGGCTTCAAGGTGAAAATTGATGGTGATTATCCTGGATGGAAACCCAATCGCGACTCGGATATTTTAACGGTTTTGGATGAACTATATGAAAAAATGAATGGCGAAAAAGCCCACGTCGCTGCATGCCACGCCGGACTCGAATGCGGGATTATAGGAAGCCATTATCCGAAAATGGATATGATTTCCTTCGGGCCGACCATTCGTGGTGCACATTCCCCCGATGAACGCGCCAGTATTTCGTCCGTTAATAAATTTTGGAAATTCCTTTTGGAAATTTTGAAGAATATTCCCGAGAAAGTGAAATAGCGGGCAATTTTGTATTTTAAGTTTAAAACTTAACTTGAACGCTGAATTTCACCGTTTAAATTCACTTAAACAAATTGCCGCCGCGGTTGATACATTCAAACTTTCGGCGGTTTTTGTTTTTCCAAATTGCGGAATGCATATTTTTTTTGTGGTCAACTTTTCAATCGAAGCTGAAATGCCGTTGGCTTCATTGCCCAGAATCAAAATACTTTCTTCACAAAGTTTGGTGGTGTAAATATTCTCACCCGAAAGAAAAGTCCCGTAAATAGGTTTTTCGTTTTTTTTCAGAAAATCTTCCAAATCGAGATAAACAATATTCACCCGAGCAATGGAACCCATACTGGCTTGCACAACTTTGGGCCCAAAACAATCTACTGTATCCGTGGAACAAATTAGATCGGAAATTCCGAACCAATCGCAGAGTCTGATTATTGTTCCCAAATTTCCGGGATCCCTAACTCCATCGAGCGCTAAAATTAAACCGCTATTGGAAATAATTTTTGGTAAAGGAATCTTGAACAGCGCCAATACCGTTTGAGGTGTTGTCAGCTGACTGATTTTTTTTAATTCGTGGTCGCTAATATTTTCAAATTTTTCAACCGGAACATTTTGAATCGGCTCGGTTGCAAAAACTTTTTCCAATTCAAAAGAAGAGTGCAAGAGTTCGGCTACGGTTTTTTTTCCCTCGGCGATGAACAAGCCATTTTTGCCCCGTTGCTTTTTTTGTTTCAAACTGTTTATTAACTTTATTTTGTTTTTGCCAACCATGCAAATACTGTATTTTTGATGCGTAAAACCGCCTATTTGAAACCTTTCGTTGCAAAAATATCACTAATTCTTTTAACCGCTGTTCTCCTTGTTTCCTGCAACGCGGTAAAAAGGGTCGGGGAGGGTGAATATTTGTTGACAGAAAATACCATAATTCAAGATGGCGAAGAAGTTTCGGATCCGCTTATTTATTCCCAATTATATCAAGATCCGAACGTCAAAATTCTTGGAATCCCAATTCGTTTGCATATTTATAACCTTGCAAAGGAATATCCGGACTCGGCCTTCACAGCTTGGGTGAATAAAAAACCCAAACGCAAAGAGAGGCTGATTTCTTTTTTTTCTGAAAAACAATTGCATCGTTTGCGCGAATCCTATGTAGGGATTAACAACGCCATCAAGGAAGCCGGCCAACCGCCAACAATTATCAAGGAAAAATTGACCAAAGAATCGGCCGAACGCTTAAAAGCTTATTATTTCAATTTTGGATGGTTCAATGC
>DASSWN010000218.1:0-8478 GCA_035704905.1 Flavobacteriaceae bacterium | reverse complement strand
TTGCATTTGTGGCGGAAAATTAAATAACTATTCGTGGCAGAAAAAAATCATATAGCGGTACTTCAACATAAAATCTTTCAAATCATAGGTCAAGCTTCTGAAAACCTTCAACTCGAAACTTATGTGATCGGCGGATTTGTCCGCGATTTATTTCTGGAGCGAAACCAACCGAAAGATATTGATATCGTAGCGGTTGGAAGCGGAATTGAACTGGCAAAAGAGGTTTCAAAATTGCTTCCCAAGCATCCAAAAGTTCAAATTTTTAAAACCTATGGAACCGCAATGCTGCGTTCGCATGATCTGGAAATTGAATTTGTGGGCGCACGCAAAGAATCGTATTCCGAAAATAGCCGAAACCCCGCGGTCGAAGAGGGAACCTTGGATGACGACCAAAAACGGCGTGATTTTACCATCAATGCCTTGGCTTTGCAGTTAAACCAGAATTCCTTTGGGAAATTACTCGACCCGTTCAACGGATTGCAAGATTTAAAAGAAAAAACACTTCGCACGCCATTAGATCCGGACATTACTTTTTCCGATGACCCCTTGCGAATGATGCGGGCAATCCGGTTTGCGACTCAACTCGGCTTTAAAATCGAACCACAATCCTTGTCGGCGATTTCTAAGAATGCCGAACGAATAAAAATTGTTTCCAAGGAACGAATCGTCGAAGAACTGCACAAAATCCTTCTCTCCGAGAAACCATCCATAGGATTCGCTTTGTTGCGAAAAACAGGATTGCTACCCTATATTTTGCCAGAACTCGTGGCTTTACAGGGAATTGAGGAAATTGAAGGACAAAGCCATAAAGATAATTTTTGGCACACCTTGGAAGTAGTTGACAACATTTCGGCGCACACAGATGACCTATGGCTGCGGTGGGCAGCACTGTTGCATGATATCGGAAAAGCACCCACCAAAAAATTCAAAAAGAAAATCGGATGGACTTTTCATGGCCATGAATTTGTGGGCGCAAAAATGGTTTATAAATTGTTCAAGCGACTAAAAATGCCGCTGAATGAAAAAATGAAATTTGTTCAAAAAATGGTGTTGATGAGTTCGCGGCCAATCGTAATTTCGGAAGAACAAGTGACCGATTCGGCCGTTCGACGACTTATTTTTGATGCCGGCGACTATCTTGAAGATTTGATGACACTTTGCGAGGCTGATATCACCACCAAAAATCCGAAGCGTTTCAAAAAATACCACCACAATTTTACGATTGTACGCGAAAAAATAAAGGAAGTCGAAGAACGCGATCATATTCGAAATTTCCAACCGCCGGTTTCAGGAGAAGAAATCATGGAAACATTTAATCTGAAACCATGTCGGGAAATCGGAATTATGAAAAGTGCTATCAAAGAAGCCATTTTGGAAGGAGAAATCCCAAATGAAGCCGAAGCAGCGCATGAATTAATGCTGAAAATCGGAAAAAAAATGGGTTTGACAATGAAGAATCCAGAATTATGAATTCAGAATTATGAATTAGAAGAGATAAAAAACAATGTACAGACAATCGGTTAAAATCGCTTTAATATTGGTGTACCTCGTCATTTTGGCCGGGGCCGTGGTTCGAATGACGGGCAGCGGAATGGGTTGCCCAGATTGGCCAAAATGTTTTGGACACATCATTCCCCCCACTGAAAGAAGCGAACTCGAATGGCATCCAAACCAGTCCTTTCACAAAGGACAAGTTATTATCATAGATGAAACCTTGCAGGTGGCGGTTTCAGACTTTATCTCCGGGAACCGCTTTCAGCCCCAAAACTGGAACTTATATACCAAGCACGATTATGCAAAATTCAATGCGCTGCATACTTGGGTGGAATACATTAACCGGCTGTGCGGGGTGTTGGCGGGAATTGGTGTGTTTGTAATGGCCCTCCTTTCATTTAAAAAATGGCGGTATAAAAAACGTATCGTTTGGCTTTCATGGCTTTCGGTTTTCCTGATGGCTTTTCAAGGTTGGCTTGGCGCAACCGTTGTATATTCCGTTTTGGAACCGGTGAAAATCACCGTTCACATGCTCATGGCCATTGTCATTGTTGCGGTTTTGATGTACCTTTTATATATTTCCAAAGAACACCGCTCGCAAAAAATCAAAGCACGTACTTTTCAAAATGTACTGGTGGTGGCAATTCTTTTTACCTTCATTCAAATTGCCCTTGGCACGCAAGTCCGACAATTTGTTGATGAACAGGTTGACCTTGTTGGTTATGCGGCCAGATCGCAATGGCTTCTGACGCCCGATTTGCTTTTTTACATTCATCGCAGTTTTTCCATACTTATTTTGCTGGTGAATTTGATGCTATGGTGGCAAAACAGAAGCTTGAAACTTGGTTTTTCCCTGATGGATCCCCTTCTTCTTATTTTGCTTTTGGAAATTATTTTGGGAATGGCAATGTATTATTTTAATTTCCCGTTTCTTTCACAACCGCTCCATCTGTTGCTCGCAATTGCCTTTTTTTCAATACAGTTTTACATCTTTTTACAATCCTTGCAAACAAAAATTCGATTAAAAAAAGCCTAACTTTGCATCCCTAAAAAATGGAAATATGATTTATCGGTTTCGAATTGTGCTCGATGTTTTGGATGATGTCTTTCGTGATATTGAAGTGCGGGAAAGCAGTACCTTGGAAGATTTGCACAACATAATTTGCCAATCTTTTGGATTTGATGGCACTGAAATGGCATCGTTTTATCTGAGCGATGAAGAATGGAACCAAGGCGAAGAATTCGTTTTGTTCGACATGGGCGATGGCAATCCGGTTGCAATGATGAACGAAGTCTCGCTCGGCGATATACTTTCCGAAAATCAAACCAAACTGATTTACATTTACGATTTCCTCAATTTGTGGACATTTTATGTAGAACTGGCCGAAATCCTTGAACCACAAGAAGGCCAAAACTATCCGAATTTGCTTTTTGCCCATGGCGTTTTGCCGGATACCCCGCCCGAGAAAAAATTCGAAGCCGAAAAAGATGAATTCAATGATTTCGACGATCAAGGATTCGACGATTTGGATGATTTCGATTTTGACGAACGCTGGAACTGATTTCATTGCGAATTCCATTTTTATAATTCCTAATTCCTAATTAAAAAAGAATGCTAAACCTCTTTAATGCCCAAATAGAAAGCCTTTCCATTCATCGCGTCGGAAACAAAAGCAGAAACGAACCTATTTTTCTTTCTGAAAAACCCTATCGCGTGGATGATGAACTTCGACCATTGCTGAAAGAATATTTTTTAAAAGCTTTTCGCGAAAAGGAGGAAAATTACTACCGCTTTTCCAGTGAAACCGATTTGGAATTTCATCCGCTTTTTTCCTTGGTGGAAGAAATTTTTTCATCGCCCAAAACGGCGCATGAACAATCGAAAAAAATTACCAATTTATTGTATAGCCAATCCACTCATCCGCACATAAAAAGCGGAGAAGTTTATGTGGCCTATTTTGAAAACATGTTGCTGGACAACGAAAAAGTAGATGCGGTAGGGATTTTCAAATCGGAATTAAAACATGATTTTTTACAGTTCAATGAAAACGAACGGAATTTGGAAGCCATTTTGCAACACGGCGTCAGTTTGAACAAATTGGACAAAGGTGCACTGATTTTCAACAAGTCAAAAGAAGAAGGATACAAAATTTTATCGGTGGATTCCAATAAATATGACACGAAATATTGGTTGGAAGAATTTCTCGGTGTGGATGTCCTGGCCGATGAAAATTTTTACACCAAAAAATATTTGAAATTCTGCCAGAATTTTGCCAAAGATGTTGTTCTTCCTGCTGAAGATAAACAACAAGAGGTTTTGTTTATGAACCGTGCCGTAAACCATTTTGCAAAAAACGACGCTTTCGAAGAATCGAAATTTTTAAATGAAGTCATGGAAAACCCGGCGTTGGTTCCGGAATTCCAGAATTATAAAACCGAAAAAGCCCCAAAATATAAAATTGAAGACCTTTCGGAATTTCCCATTTCCAATACGGCTGTTACCGCTGCAAGAAAAAGCATGAAAAACGTGATCAATTTGGATACGAATGTTCAAATAAAACTCGATTTCATCAATCCGGAAAGTGCCGAAAAATTCATCGAAAAAGGCTGGGACGAAGAAAAACAAATGTATTATTATTTGGTTTATTTCAACAAGGAACAGAAGGCGTAATAAATTCTTCCGCTTAATTCCCAAAAAGAAGTTTTTCGGAACAAACTAAAATTATTCCGTAATTAGCCAAGCGATCCGACCGCTGTTTCTTAGCTTTGTAAAAATTCAATTTTATCGGAAAAAATTTTCTTCCGAAATAGGAACGATGGCAGCAAAAACCGCTTGGTTTGCTATTTTGGAAATGAAATAAAACATGAATGGGAAGCTTCAACTTTCCGTTAGAAATAAGAAATATTAGTATGAAATATCATCAGATCGACAAGCAACTTTTCATTAAAAACAGAAAAAACTTCATGGCTCAAATGAAACCCAAAAGTTTGGCTGTTTTCAATTCCAACGACATTTATCCGATCAGTGCCGATAGCACTATGCCGTTTCAGCAAGCACGGGATATTTTTTATCTGAGTGGCGTTGATCAAGAAGAAAGTATTTTGGTTCTTTTTCCGGACGCTCCAAAAGAAAAATACCGCGAAATTTTGTTTTTGAAAGAAACAAATGAACATATCGCCGTTTGGGAGGGCGAGAAACTGACCAAAGAAAAGGCTTATGAAACCTCGGGCATTAAAACCGTAATCTGGCTGAAAGATTTTGAAAAAACCTTTTTTGAAATCATGACCCAATGCGACACGGTTTATTTCAATACGAATGAACATTATCGCGCAACAATCGATACCGAAACCAGGGAAGCCCGTTTTGTCAAATGGTGCAAAAATCTATATCCGGCACATCAAGTTGCCAAAAGCAACCCTATTTTACAGCGTTTGCGTTCGGTGAAAGATAGTGTGGAAATCGACCTAATACAAGAGGCGTGCAACATTACCGAAAAAGGCTTTAGGCGCGTGTTGGACTTTGTTAAACCGGGAGTTTGGGAATATGAAATAGAAGCGGAATTCATGCACGAATTCCTTCGCAACCGCTCCCGAGGTTTCGCCTATACACCCATCGTGGCTTCAGGAAAAAATGCGAATGTGCTGCATTATATCCAAAACAACAACCAATGCAAAAAAGGCGATTTGATATTGTTGGATGTTGGTGCGGAATATGCCAATTATTCCAGTGATATGTCGCGAACCATTCCGGTATCGGGCAAATTCAGCAAACGGCAAAAAGAAGTTTACAATGCCGTAAACCGTGTGAAAAACGAGGCTACAAAAATGTTGGTTCCCGGCGCATTTTGGGAAGAATATCACAAAGAAGTTGGAAAAATGATGACTTCGGAATTATTGGACCTCGGACTTTTGGACAAGGCCGATGTGCAAAACGAAGATCCGGAATGGCCGGCATACAAAAAATATTTTATGCATGGCACATCGCACAATATGGGCTTGGATACGCATGATTACGGAATTCTTACCGAACCCATGAAAGCAAATATGGTTTTCACCGTGGAACCAGGAATTTATATTCCAAATGAAGGTTTTGGAATACGCTTGGAAGACGATGTGGTAATTCAAGAAAAAGGTGAACCATTCAATTTGATGCGGAATATTCCTATTGAAGCCGACGAAATTGAAGAATTAATGAATTCCTGATCCATAATCCTTCATTCGAAATTAATAATCGATGACCGTTTTTTATAAACAAACCGCCATTCATTTTGAAGTTTTTGGCGAAGGCGATACGCTGGTTCTTCTGCACGGATTTTTGGAAGACAGCAGAATATGGAAACCTTTTATTCCCGAATTTTCCAAAAAACATCAAGTTGTGGCCATCGACTTATTTGGACATGGAAAAACAGGAAAAGTAGATGAAATTCACACTATGGAAGAAATGGCAGAAGCTGTTTCCGAAGTCCTCGATTCGTTGGACAAACATTCGGCCATTATTATGGGACATTCCATGGGCGGTTATGTGGCCTTAGCTTTCACCGAACTTTTTCAGGAAAAAACCAATAGCGTCATACTTCTCAATTCCACTTCCAAAGCCGACTCCGAAGCACGAAAAAAAGAACGTGATAGAAGCATCAACTTGGTGGAACAAAATAAAAACGGTTTTATCCGAATGGCAATTGGCAATTTATTCACCGCCAAATCGCGTGAAATCTTTCAGAAAGAAGTAGAAAACCTCATTTTAAACGCCCAGAAATTGCCGGCAGAAAATATTGTTGCGAGCATAAACGGCATGAAAAACAGAAAGGACCGCAGCAGCATTTTGAAAGGTTTCGAAAGACGAAAAGTTTGGTTTGCCGGAAAAGAAGATCCCATCATTTCATTTGATGAAAGCACAAAAACCGCCGAGATCACAGAATGTCAATTAGTACCACTTCCGGGTTCGCATATGGGATTTTTGGAAAACCGGGAGCTAATCTTGGCAGAAACCAAAAAAATCATTGGTTTATCTTAAGTTCATTTATAATCCGGAATGTAAATTGAGAATGTTAAAGGAAAATGCTTGCGTATGCAATTTGCGTTCAATCTTTTGGGAATAAAAAAACCGCAATCAATTCATAACAAAATGATTACGGTTTTTAAAAGTACGGGCGGAGAGACTCGAACTCTCACACCTTGCGGCACTAGATCCTAAGTCTAGCGTGTCTACCAATTCCACCACGCCCGCATTTCTGAATTTAGGAGTGCAAATATACGTAAAGATTGGAATTATCAAAGAAAGCCGGTCAGAAAAATTTTTAAAAAATTCGACTTGAAGTTGATATTTGGAGATTCCTCAAGCACTTCGTTGCACCACTTCAAAAACACGTTGCCCATCGCATTTTAAAGTCTTCGATGGGTATTTTAGCAACAAAGCATAATCATGAGTGGCCATTAAAATAGAATTTCCATTCCGGTGAATTTCTTGCAGCACTTCCATAACTTCCACGGAAGTTTGTGGATCGAGGTTTCCGGTGGGTTCATCGGCCAAAATAAGTTCCGGATCATTTAATAATGCCCGCGCGATCGCAACACGTTGCTGTTCCCCACCAGAAAGTTGATACGGAAATTTAAAATTTTTGGTTTTCATCCCCACTTTTCCCAGCACCTTTTCGATCCGGTTTTCCATTGCTTTTTTGTCTTTCCAACCAGTGGCTTTCAAAACAAACCACAAATTGTCTTTTACAGTTCGGTCATTCAATAATTTGAAATCTTGGAAAACAACCCCCAATTTTCTCCGCAAATAAGGAATGTGCTTTTCCTTCAGTTTTCGCAAATCATGTCCCACGATGGTTCCCTCCCCTTCCGTTAAAGGTATGTCGCCGTAAAGGGTTTTCATAAAACTGCTTTTCCCGGTCCCAGTTTTTCCGATAAGATATACAAACTCCCCTTTGGTTACTTGTACATTTACATCTGATAATATGAGGTTCTCCCGCTGGTAAACGGCCGCATTCCGTAATTCTAAAATACTTTCGGGCATAAATCGCTTGGTTTTGGACTTTAAAGATACTGTTTTGGTTTGAAACCGAGATGAATTCAACATGAAAAAAATTGACGATAAACTGCAGAAACCTATTCCTTCTCCTTGTTCAATGCATCCTCGAATTCAATATCGCCTTCAACTTTAGTGGTAAAAGCCTGAATCCAAGCATTTTTGAATATATTCAAAATAGTCGAAAAAATACCGGTATCAACTTTTGTCAAGTCTCCTTCCAACGGAACTTTTGTCGCCAAAGTATCCGTTCCTTGATTTTTGAACAAAAATTTGAAAACGCCAACAAATCCTTCCCAAAGCGTTTTAAAAAATCCGTCTTTATCTTCTTTTCCCAGTAATTTTGTGTCGATGAACATGGGTTTCAGATAGCCCTGCAAATATCCGTCGGCAATGGCAAATTCGCTGTACATTTCGAAAGTTCCACTTGCAAAATCAACACCGGCATAGCGGTTCGTTAAATCATTGAGCGCGGTAACATCTGCATTTTTTAATGAAAAACCAATATCCATATCCGGAATGCGTTGCATCAAATCCATTTTTCCATCCAATGAAAAATTTCCATTTCCAAAAGAAACGGCTTTGGCTTTGATAACGGAAGGAAGCGTATGCCCCACATCGCGTACATTGCGCAAATTGATGGCAACCAATTCCAAATCATTCAGCATCAGGTCAATATTCGGATCGGCGGAAAGTTGTACAAACCCAATTTTCCCGTCGTGAACCAATAAGCGGTTGATTCTTATGGGAACCAAATCGGTTAGCGCTTCGCTCCAGTCATTCAATTTCGGATCGCCCGTGGGATTCGGTTTTTGCTGTTCTTCAAAAATATAATTAACCTGCGGATGGTACATTTCAATTTCACTCACAATTTCCCCTTTCAATAGGGCGCGCCACTCAATTGAAATATCCGTTTTTGGAAAATTCAGCAAGGGAACGGAATTTTTGGAAGC
>DASSWN010000208.1:0-11836 GCA_035704905.1 Flavobacteriaceae bacterium | reverse complement strand
AGAAATCTGTGCGCTTTTTTACCGTTGCGAACAAGAAAATGAAAGCTGCAAGAAAGAGGGCAATTCGTGCGATATAATCGCCATGTTGCACGTAGAAGGTTTTTTCTGAGTTCAAAATAACATTCTCTTTAAGACTACCCATTTTTTCATAGCCCAAGCTGGAAATAATTTCTCCTTTCGAATTAATAAATGCTGAAATTCCAGTATTGGCGCTCCGTGCCACAGACCGTCGTGTTTCAATTGCCCGAAGGCGCGCATAACTCAAATGTTGTTTGTGCCCCTGCGTGTCGCCCCACCACGCGTCGTTGGTGATAATTGCCAAAACTTGAGCTCCGTTTTTCACGTAGCCTGTAACATATTCACCATAAACGGATTCGTAACAGATGATAGGCGCAATTTTTACGGAATTGTTGGTTACGAACACCTCGCGTTCGGATTGGGTGGTTTTCATCGCCACCGTGCCACCAAGATCGATCATGACATCTCCGAGAATAGGTTTTAAAAACCCTTGATAGGGAAAATTTTCGACGCCCACCACCAATTTCGATTTGTAGTAAAATTGCGTGGAATCCGTTTGATTGTTCATCAAAAATGCCGCATTGTAATCATCATACCACACGCCGGGTTTCAACTGATTGGTTTGTTTCCTTATTTTTTCCCGATCATGGAAAACGGAGTACATGGAAATTCCTCCGAGAAAATTCAACTTAGGATTTTCTGAAATCATTTCTTTGGAATAGAAATATCCCGGTGAATATTCGAACTGGTTCAATTTCGTGCCATCGGCAAAAACGGTTTCGGGGGCAATCACCAAATTGGTGTTATAATCAACAGTGGTTTTGGCCAAATCGTTTAATAATATCCCGATACGTTTATCTGTGGTGTTATATTTTTCGGTATATGGATCGATGTTTGGCTGCAAAATAACCACTTCTGTTTTCTTGCTTTCATCAATGGAATAATTTTCCAGAATAAACCAAGAAATTAATATGGGAACCAAAATCAACAATCCATTCTTCAAAATTGACCAATAGATAATCGATTTAGCCCGATATTTCCGATACAATAAAACAGTTTTGAAAATTCCAATATTCACCAACCAAACCCACAAGGTCCCTCCAAATGTTCCGGTATATTCATACCATTGAATCCATTTGAAATATTCCGAAAATGCATTTCCGAGATTCAACCAGGGCCATGAAAATTCCCAATGAAGGTGAAGGTATTCAAAACTGATCCACAGCACCACCAAAAACGTGCATGCCGCACCAAATTTCGTGCGTTTTGCAACAAAATGATAGATTAGAAAAACCAATGACATCAATAGCGAATTGGCCAAAATGGCGAACCACATGCCGAAAGGTGTGGAAAAATAGAGCCAGTAAGTGGCAATCAAATTCCAAATAAAAAAACTGACATAAGCCAATCCGAAAACGCGCCAACCACTTTTCTTGGGATTTTTGCCGCGCAAAGCTCTTTCGGCCAAAAGCAACGGCACAAAGGCAAAAAACAGCAAGCCGGGAAATCCATAGGTCGGCCAAGACAATGCCAACAAAATTCCCGATAACAAGGCCAAGAAACTATTTTTCATTCAGGGAAAATTTAATTCAAAATTTCGAATTTTGAATTTATTCGCGATGCAAAAACGCCTGTTTTTCCAAGAGTTCTTCGATGCTTTCCACATGATCTTCATCTGGGACGCAACAATCCACCGGACAAACAGCGGCACATTGCGGTTCGTCGTGAAAACCTTGGCATTCCGTGCATTTATCGGGAACAATGTAATAATATTCATCGCTTATGGGTGCCTGCGCGGTATTTGCATCAACTTCTTTTCCATCGGGCAAAACAATCTCTCCGTCCAAATCGGTGCCGTCGGCATAGCGCCAAGCATCGGCCCCTTCATAGATCGCGGTATTCGGGCATTCGGGTTCGCAAGCTCCACAATTGATGCATTCGTCAGTGATGATGATCGCCATTTCTTCTTTCTTTGTGTAACTTTGTGCAAAAATACCGCCAAAAGCTTTCATAACCAAATAATATGACGCTCGAAACCCGTATAACTGCCATCTCTGAATTGGGAAGGTTTTTACGCCTATTTTCTGCAGAAAATCCCGATTTTTTCGGCAACAGTTTTCAACAAGAACTTTTTTATTCCCTTTCTGACAAAATTTCGGAAGCTGTTCACCATAATGGATGGTTCACCAAAGAGAATGTTTTGTTCGCCATCAACCAATGGGGAAATGCGTTGACCACCGAGAACCTGAAAAAATGGCTGTCAGGTTACAAATTTCAAGACGTTGCAAATCTGAAAACTGTGGGCATCATTATGGCCGGGAATGTACCATTGGTTGGTTTTCATGATTTTTTATCCGTTCTGTTGACGGGTCATAAAGTTCAAGCAAAACTTTCTTCCAATGATAAATTGTTGCTGCCCATCATCGCGAAATTTCTTATTGCAGAAAATCCTGAATTTGCAAACCGTATCTTATTTTCAGAAGGAAAATTGGAAAATTTTGATGCCGTCATCGCTACGGGAAGCAACAATACTGCACGTTACTTTGAACATTATTTCTCCGGAAAACCAAACATTATCCGAAAAAACCGGAATTCAATTGCCGTGCTTACCGGCGATGAAACAAAGGAAGAATTGATGGCCTTGGCCGAGGATATTTTTCGATATTACGGATTGGGCTGTCGCAATGTTTCCAAATTATATGTTCCCGAAAATTATGATTTCAGCTCATTTTTTCAAGCTATATTTCCGTGGAACCCGATTGTGAGTCATGCAAAATATGCAAACAATTACGACTATAACAAAGCGGTTTATTTAATGAGCGAATTCAAGTTGCTGGACAATGGGTTTTTATTGCTGAAAGAAGACACCGGTTTCGGATCGCCTATCGCAGTTCTTTTTTATGAAAAATATTCTGACGAATCCGTTTTGAAAAAAAAAATGAAGGCAAACAAGAACCAATTGCAGTGTATTGTTTCGAATGGAATTATTAAAAATTCCGTCGAATTTGGAAAAACACAATTTCCAGAGTTATGGGATTACGCCGATGGAGTTGACACGATTGATTTTTTGACCAAACTATAGTGATCGGGTATTTTCACTCATTCACTTATTCACTTAATCACTTAATCACTCATTCACTTATTCACTTATTCACTCATTCACCTGAATTAACAATTAATTTTCGCATCTTTGTAGTTAATGAAAAACACACAAAAAACCACTTATGAAAAAACATAATTTTAGTGCCGGGCCATGCATTCTTCCTCAAGAAGTATTTAAAGAATCGTCGCAAGCCGTATTGAATTTCAACAATTCGGGGCTTTCCATTTTGGAAATTTCCCACCGCAGCAAAGATTTCGTCGATGTAATGGAAGAAGCGCGTTCACTGGCATTGGAACATTTGAATTTAGAAGGAAAAGGGTATAAAGCCTTGTATTTGCAAGGTGGCGCAAGTTTACAATTTTTGATGGTCGCTTTCAATTTATTGGAAAAAAAAGCAGCTTATCTCAACACCGGCACGTGGTCTTCAAAAGCCATCAAAGAAGCCAAACTCTTGGGCGAAGTGGTGGAAGTCGCTTCCTCGGCCGATAAAGATTTTAGCTATATCCCGAAAAATTATTCAATTCCCAGCGATGTCGATTATTTCCACTGCACAAGCAACAACACCATTGTGGGGACTCAAATGAAAACCTTTCCCCAAACGGAAGTCCCGATGATTTGCGATATGAGCAGCGATATTTTTTCGCGGCAGCTTGATTTCTCAAAATTTGACCTAATTTATGCGGGTGCGCAAAAAAATATGGGGCCAGCAGGAACAACTTTAGTGGTTTTGAAAGAAGAACTTTTAGGAAAAGTTTCTCGAAAAATCCCTTCTATGTTGAATTATTCCGTGCACGTTGGAAAAGGAAGTATGTTCAATACGCCATCGGTTTTTCCAACTTATGTTTCTATGTTGACCTTGCGTTGGTTGAAGAAAAACGGCGGAATAACCGAAATTGAAAAAGAAAACGAAAAGAAAGCCGATTTGCTTTATTCCGAAATCGACATAAATCCCTTGTTCAAAGGATTTGCAGCAAAAGAAGACCGCTCGCTAATGAACGCCACCTTCAATTTGACAAACGAAAATTTGAAAGAAACTTTTGAAAGCATGGTGAAAGAAGCCGGCATCAACGGCCTGAACGGTCATCGCAGTGTTGGTGGCTACCGCGCCTCGATGTACAACGCCCTCCCTTTTGAAAGCGTGGCGGTTTTAGTGGATGTAATGAGCGAATTGGAACGGAAGGCTTAGTTGGCAGTGGTCAGTGGCAGTATGCAGTGGTGATAATCAATACAAAAAATAAAAAGAGATATGAAAATATTGGCAAACGACGGAATTTCCGATGTGGGTGCGAAAGCACTTGAAAACGCAGGATTTGAAGTAATTTTAACCAAAGTCGCACAAAATCAGTTGGCGACCTATATCAATCAAAATAATATTGATGTGTTGCTGGTTCGAAGCGCGACACAAGTACGCAAAGAACTCATTGACGAATGTCCGTCTTTAAAAATTATTGGCCGCGGCGGTGTTGGAATGGATAATATTGATGTGGAATATGCCCGTGAAAAAGGATTGAAAGTCATCAACACGCCGGCAGCTTCATCACGAAGCGTTGCCGAACTGGTTTTTGCACATTTATATGGTGCCACCCGGTTTTTAAATCATGCGAACCGGGAAATGCCGTTGGAAGGCGACACCAAATTCAAAGAATTGAAAAAGAGTTATTCCAAAGGAATTGAACTTCAAGGAAAAACTTTGGGAATCATTGGTTTTGGCCGAATCGGAAAAGAGGTCGCAAAAATCGGGTTGGGAAATGGAATGAAAGTCATTGCCCGCGGCGATGAACAAGAAAAAGTTCCAGTGGAACTCGAATTTTTCAACAATGAAAAAATCACGTTGGAAATTGAAAAAATGCCCTTGGAAGAAGTTTTAAAACAAGCGGATTTTATCACCTTGCATGTTCCCGCAAAAAAGGAATATATGATCGGCAAAAAAGAAATAGATTTAATGAAAAAAGGCGCGGGAATTATAAATGCCGCGCGTGGTGGGGTTGTGGATGAAGTTGCTTTGGTAGAGGCTTTGGATAATGGAAAATTGGCTTTTGCCGGACTCGATGTTTTCGAAAACGAGCCATCCCCCGAAATTAAAATATTGATGAACCACAATATTTCGCTTTCGCCTCACATTGGCGGATCGACAATGGAAGCACAAGATAGAATTGGCACGGAATTGGCAGATCAAATTATCGAAATTTCCAAAAGTGAAAAGTGATTGATTTTTTCGGGTATGCTTAAATTTTTGTTTCCCTTGTTGTTTTTTTGCTCCTTAATCGGCTTTTCCCAAACACCACAGTTAACGGGAAAAGCTTCATTTTATGGTGAGAAATTCAATGGAAAACCGACAGCGAGCGGTGAAATTTTTGAATCTTCAAAATTAACCGCCGCACATCCAAATTTACCATTCGGAACAAACGTAAAAGTCACTAATTTAAGCAACAACAAATCTGTTATTGTTCGAGTTAATGATCGCGGACCCTTTGTAATGGGAAGAATCATCGACCTTTCAAAAGCTGCTGCCGAAATGCTCGGATTTATTCAGAAAGGGATTGCCGGCGTTTCAATTGAAATATTGAAACCCTGATTTTTAAATTCTATCTTTAAACCAATAAATTTATTTTCAACCCCAAATCACAAACATTTCCAAAAAAATTGGTTGGAAATCCAGCGTTTTGTACTTTTCTGAAATAAAAAACGATTATATTTTCTTTAAAAAACAATCACATGAAAACTATTTTCTATTTTGGTTTGTTCATCTTGTTTGTTTATGGATGCGGCTCAATGGACTCCAAAAAAATGGAATCTGAAAATGATGTGGTTGAAATTTCGAATGACAGCCTCGATTTCAAATTGCTGGTTTTTGAACCCGATTTTGATAGCTGGCTGGCCACAAAACCCCCAAAAGGCGCGTATGATTTAGGTTATTTGGAACAAAAAAACCGATACTACACCAGAGAATATAACCGTCGAGCGCTTATTCCACAATACGGAAACCTTTATCCGAATACAATAAATTACGATCCGGAATTGGACTATGGATTGGAACTGAACTACATGCTCTATATGTATTACGAATTTTTCCAAGACAAATACAACCAGCGGCTTTAATTCCAAATTCAGATTATAGTTTGTATTTTTGCAACATGGAAAAATTAAAAAACCGTTGGGGAATTTCTTCCAATTGGCAGTTGCTGATTATCCTTTTGGTCTTTTCCATTACCGGTTCTTCATCCGTTTATTTGGCCAAACCGGTTTTGGCCACTGTGGGAATTGTTCGCGATAGTTTTCATGACAATTTTTGGTTCGGTGCCCTCCCCTTCTATTTGCTGCGACTTATATTAATTTTCCCCATTTATCAACTATTACTGATTCTCTTTGGATGGATTTTCGGTCAATTTCGGTTTTTTTGGAATTTCGAAAAGAAGATGCTCAAACGGATGGGTTTTGGAAAATTTCTTCCGGAATAGTATGAAAACCATCAAATTACATATTCTAATTCTCCTTTCCGCGGTTATTCTTTTTCCTTCGGGAATGAGTTTGGCGCACATTTTTGTGCATCACCATGAAAAAAGTTGTGCCGATCATGGCCAAGGGCATTATCATACCAAAAAATATAACTGCGATTTTTCGTTGTTTTTCCGAACAATTTCCTTTTATGATGAAATCAGAGGTTTTGAAATAAGTGTCCTTTCCTCTTTCCACGAAAATTTTCAGCAGTATTACCAAAATCATTCTTCCGAAATTTTCCGCTCCTATTCCTTACGCGGACCACCATGTTTTGTCTAAGCCTTTCTTTTCGGTTTAAATAAGAGCCACTGTTTTGCATTCATTCCTGTTGGATTTTATGGCCATATATTTTAATGTGGATAAATAAATCAAAATTCACAAATTTTGGCTGAAGTCGGCAGAAATAACAACCTATGTCGCTCCCTTGAAAAGGTTGCGAATTAACAGGAATATTTTACCCAGCATATCTCCATTTAAAGCCGATTTTATACATCGATTAGTTCTGAAAATTCATGTCGGAATTTTTGGAAACCATTCAAACCAAATAGTGTTCGATTGAACATTTCAACCTATTCATATAAATAGTTAAACCTTATTATCTATGCAAAAAATCTTTATTGGATTGCTTTTCCTTTGGAGCTGCATGATTTTTGGACAAAAATGCCAAAATAGCTTCACGGGAAAAATAATCGATTACCATGACAATTCCGCATTGGCCGGCGCAACCATAATTCTTATCGGGTCGGAAAAGGCCTTAATGTCCGATCTGGATGGAAAATTTAGTATTGAAGGACTTTGTGACGGAAATTATAAACTACAAATTTCACATCCGGAATGTTTAACGCGAATTGTAAGCATTTCGGTGAATGGCGACACTTCCAAAGAAATTTATTTGGAACATCATATTGTCGAACTCGAGAAAGTTGTCATACGCGAAAAAGCACATAAGAATTCTTTGGAATCGCTCGCAGAAAGCAATCTTTCTTCCGAAGAAATTGCTCGTCACAGTGCCGGTTCACTGGGCGATGCGCTGAAAGAAATCAGTGGTGTTTCGGCTTTGAATACGGGAAACACCATTTCAAAACCAATCATACAAGGGCTTCACGGCAGCCGAATTTTGATTATGAACCACGGAGTTCGCATGGAATCGCAAGAATGGGGCGCGGAACATGCGCCAAATGTCGATATTAATTCGGCCAATGCCATTTCGGTGATCAAAGGTGCGGCAGCCCTTCAATACGGTGGTGATGCAATTGGTGGTATGATAAAAATGATGCCAAAAAGCATCGCAAAAACAGATTCGCTTTATGGAAAAACACTTTTCACCGCTGCAACGAACGGCCGAGGAACAAGCACCACCACTTCGCTTACAAAAAGCTACAAAAATGGTTGGTATGCAACTGTTCAAGGCACTTTGAAGCGATTTGGAGATTTTGAAACGCCCGACTATATTCTGAGCAATACCGGATTTGGCGAAAAAGATGCCAGCATTCGGGCAGGTTTCGACACCTATCTACACGGATTGGAAGTATTTTATTCCTATTATCACACCGAACTGGGGATTTTGAGCGCGTCGCATTTGGGCGGAATCGAAGATCAGTTGCGGGCTTTGAATAGTGATAGGCCATTGATAGTTCGCGATTTCACTTATGCAATCGACGCACCGAAACAGGAAGTCACGCACCAACTTGCCAAAGTCTCCTATTTTAAACGTTTCAAAGATTTTGGAAAGTTGTCGCTACAATACGATTTTCAAAAAAACCATCGGTTGGAATTTGACAGAAGGCGCAACAGTAACGAAAATAGCCGGGCAGCAATCGATCTTTTATTGAACACCCACAATTTTTCTGCCGACATGAAATTTGACAATCATTCCAGTTTGGAAGGAAAGGCCGGTTTCAATGCACGTTTCCAAGAAAATTCTTCCGATCCCGATACCGGTGTGAAAAGGTTGATTCCCGATTATACGAAAACAGATTTTGGTGTTTATGCCATGACGTCTTATGCTTTTAGTCCCAATTTTACAATCGAAGCGGGAGGACGATATGATTATTCCTATTTGAACGCCTACAAATACTACCAAAAATCATTGTGGGAAAATAGGGATTATGACAAACTTTTTCCAGAATTTATAGTGGAAGATTTTGAAACACAACTGCTTGCCCACCCAACTTTCACATTTCATGCTTTTTCGGGAACGGCAGGTTTGCATTATGATTTTTCTGAAAACTGGGAACTTTTGGCCAATTATTCGCTTGCTTCACGGATTCCAAACCCGTCGGAATTGTTCAGCGAAGGATTGCACCATTCCGCTGCGCGTATAGAAATCGGGGACCTGCGATTTGAAAAGGAAATCGCGAATAAATTTTCTGTCAACCTTCAAAAAAAATCTTCCAAATTCAGGTTTTCATTGAACGCATACGTCAACAATATTAAAAATTTCATTGTGTTGGAACCCGTTGAAATACAGCAAACCATACGCGGAAGTTTCCAAGTTTGGGAATACAGGCAGACCAACGCGCAAATGTTGGGATTGGACTTCGATGCCTCCTTAAAAATAATGGAGAATCTACGATTTGAAAACCGCTTTTCCATTGTAAAAGGAAACGATCGTTCCTTTGACAAAGCCCTGATAAATATGCCGCCAGCTTATTTGGTGAACGGACTTCATTATTCAAATGAAGGTTTGGGAAATTTGGAAATTTCTTTGGAAAGCAAAACCGTTTTTGAACAAAATGAATATCCCGATAACCGGTTCACAGTTTTTGTTCCGACCACACAAACCACCGAACGTGTCGATTTAAGCACTCCCCCTGCTGCATATCATTTACTGAATTTTCGAATTGGAACCGATCTTTTTAAAACCAAAGACTATAAAACGCGCATCAATCTTTCCGTTCAAAATGTGCTGGACAGAAGTTACCGCGACTATTTGAACCGCCAGCGTTACTATGCCGATAATTTGGGGCGGAACTTCACGTTGCAACTCACTTTCAAATATTAAAAATCAAAAAATATGATAGATTTAATAAAAACAAAACCGGTCGCGATGATATTGATTTTCTTCGGAGCAGTTGCGTGCACGGACCCAGAAATTCCAGAAATAATTAATCAAGAAGAAGTGATTACCACCATATTGGTGCGGCTTACCCCCGAAAACGGTGGGGAAACAGCGGTTTTAAGTTACCGTGATTTGGATGGAAACGGCCCCAACGCCCCGGTTCTGGAAACCGATCAACTGCAGGCAAATACTGAATATTCCGGGGAGATTGTTTTGTTGAACGAAACACTTAACCCTGCGGAAATTGTGACAGAAGAAGTTGCGGAAGAAGGAACCGATCATCAATTTTTTTATGCGACAACGGCCGCAATGAATTTGCAATATGCCGATGCGGATGAAAACGGCAATCCGATCGGGATTCTTTTCAATTTGCAAACCGGAAATCCGAGTTCAGGTTCCTTGACCATTGTTTTGCGGCATGAACCAAATAAATTGGCCGAGGGGGTTCAAAATGGCGAAATTGAAAATGCCGGTGGTGAAACCGATCTTTCCGTTACTTTTGGGATTACCGTGGAATAATCCAAATTGTATAAAGGCCATTTGAAATTTACACAAATCAAAATTTAGATAATAGACCCTGAAACAAGTTCAGGGTGACAACTATTATCTTCGAGTTTGTCATGCTGAACTTGTTTCAGCATCTTCAATATAATTTACTAAAAAGCTATATAAAATAGATTGCTTTTTTATGCATCTTTTTACCGCACCCGCTTCACAAAACTTCCTTCGCGCCGCTGCTTTTCTTCGCGGAGCAAAGCCAGTTCCCTTCCCGTTTGTCCCTTTACCGAAGTGTTTTCCTGGGCACGCCTGATCAAATATGGAATCACTTCTTTTACAGGCCCAAAGGGCACCAATTTTACCGCGTTATAGCCGTTATGCGACAAATTGAAACTTATGTGGTCGCTCATGCCATAAAGTTGACTGAACCAAATGCGCATATCATTATTGGCAAAACCTTTTTCCTGCATCAACTGCATGGCCAAATAGGTGCTCACCTCGTTATGCGTTCCGATGTATAAATTAATGTCGTCGATAAACTGCAAACCATACGACAAAACCGCGTTGAAGTTTACATCGGTTCCTTCTTTATCTTCGCAAATGGGAGTGGGATAATTCATTTTTCGCGCCCGTGCATTTTCTTTTTCCATATAAGCGCCACGCACAATTTTGGCCCCAATTTTAAAATTTTTGGACAAACTGCGTTTGTGCAGGTTTTTGATATATTCCAAACGATCCCAACGGTAACATTGAAGCGTATTGTAAATAAACACTTCTTCTTTATTGAATTTTTCCATCATTTCTTCCAACAACTCGTCGGCCGCGGTTTGCATCCATGATTCTTCCGCATCGGCCAACAAACGAATTTTCGCATCGTAGGCCGCTTGGCAAATTCGAAGCACCCGTTGTTTGATGCGTTCCCATTCCTGTGCTTCTTCCACCGATAAATTCTCATTTTTGGAAACCATTTCCCAAATGGCAAAACGCCCAATTCCGGTGGGTTTAAAAACCGCAAAAGGAATTTCCTTTCGATTGGAAGCAAACTTCACAATATTGATTTTTCGTTCCAAAGCGGCATCAAAATCGGCCTCGGTTTCTTTTCCTTCTGTGGAATAATCGAGCACGCTATGAAGATGCTTGGTGTACATTTTCTCAATTACCGGCAAACAATCTTTCTCGGAAATCCCGCCACAAAATTGTTTGAAAACGGTTTTTTTAATGATCCCATCCACTGGAAGGTTCAACCAAAAAGCCAAATTTGTCAAACTGGTGCCCACTTTAACAAACCACGGATGGTTCAACATTTCAAATATAAACAGCGAACGGTTCAGTTCTTCCTTGCTTTTCAGCGCGAAAGCCCGCTTGGTATTATTAAAAATTTTTGTAATCATAGCTGGGGCATAATTCGTGCAAATATAATTAGCCGAATATGATTATTTTGTATAATTCTGTTTAATTTTGATTTACGGAAAAAGCCGATCATTACTGAAAAAACGAACTTGTGAACCCCATTTATTTTCATCCGGAAGCCAGCGTCGAGCTTCAGAAGTATTTAAACCGAAAAAATCTGTCCAAGATTTTCATTCTGGTCGATGAAAACACGCAGGAATATTGCCTCCCGAAATTCCTTCAAGCATTGCAAACCGAGACGCCGTTGG
>DASSWN010000172.1:0-5470 GCA_035704905.1 Flavobacteriaceae bacterium | reverse complement strand
GCATAGAATGCGGTATATCCATTTGCGATATTTGTATCAAGTTCCGGTTTCCTATGGATTTTTACCCAATTTTTGTTATTTCCGTTTTCCAACTTGAACCCTCTAATGGAATCAAAGTCGAATTGTTGCACCCCGTTGGCTGTTGGAAATTGTGATAAATCCACCTCAAAACGTTCCAATTCAAAACTTGGTTTTTCGGGGTGGAATGCTTCCACGCCAAAGGTCATTTTCTGAAATACCGTACCATCTTTTTTGACCGTGAACGGCAAACGGCAAAGGATGTCGTCTTGTGAAATTCCTTTGTAAACTTCCACGCCTTGCACGTCCGCTTCAAAAGGATGCTCTATAAATTTGTTTGTGATATTTTCATAAGGCCCTGCGGGTGGAATGGATTTGACCATATTGTTAACGTCAACAATAAGGCTTACCCTATCCGAAAACTGACGGGGCAATTCACCATCTGCCACCGAAACCCAAAGGACATAATTTCGATCATCTTCATTTTTGTTTTCAAAAACAGTTGAAAAATTATTTATCGGGTGTGTCCTTAGTTCAATGACCAATTTCCCATCTTCTTCGCTCAATTCAACATTTGAAAATTGGATTGCAGCACCATTGATACCATAGCCGGATGATCCGGGGTTAGGTCCAAGTCCATATATATCGGAATGAGAATAGACGTTTTTATGAAAAGGCGTTTCTTTGTTTTTGTAGTCATCCGGGTTTTTTGGAACCCACGCAAACCCAAAACCGTATTTTCCGCTTCCCAAATTCGGGATTCCTGAAACAACCGTTTTTATTTTTGTGTATTTTGTATAGTCGATTGCTTCGATTGGGTTGTCATCTTCATCGAAATACTGGATAGATTCTATGGCAAAATCATTATTGAGTTGGTTAAAATTCTCATTGAACCATCCCGTATTTCCAAACCGTCTTGTTTCTTTCGGATCATTTTGAATGATTACGTTAGGGTTGTTCCATTCGGGAAAGAATTTGATTAGGAAATTATCCATCAACGAACCATCGCCCGTTAAATAGGATGGCATTTCCAAATTTTGAAGGTTGGTCAAATTCTCAAAAAATGAACTCAACATATATTCCACTTCAATTTGATAAATGCGGTTTGCACCAATGGAAAATTCTTGGTTTGGATTTGAAACTTGCACAAAAACCTCACCTATTTTGTACCTAACAATATTGGTATATCCTGTTCCGTTAATTCCATTTTCAGGATCCTGTTCATATTCCCAAGCCAAAACAAGGGAATCCGTTGCGTTCATATCCACATCGACAATACCATTGAAATTCAATGGTTCGTTTATAAGGGTTTGCAAATTGGCCCAACTTTGGATCGTGGTTTTTTCCACAAAATCCATATCTTCCCCGTTGGTGTATTTTAGCAAAACCAATTTGAACAAATCTGTTGGCACAATATTTTCCAATTTGGTGATCCGTACATTCACGTTCATAAAAAATTGCCGTTGTTCCGCAACTGGTTGATTGAACCAAAAAGCGGTACTTGAATTGCCATTTTGTATATTCCCCGAAGAATTTGCGGTTGGCACCAAATTTTGTTCTACCGTTCCAATCCGCAAGCCGCTTGGGAAAATAATAATAGGGATCAATCCCGTATTTCTGATATGCATATACTCCGTGGTCAAGGTTCGTTGAATGCCAATGCTTTCAACTTCATTCCAAAAACCACCTTGCATATTCAAAGCAATATTATCTTGACTTCCCGCCAATGAGCGTATTTTTGCCCTCAAAACAGACATTCCCGACTGTTTGCCAACGGGTTCCATATACGCCCAGTTTCCCGCAGTCAATGCATTTAATTGTGGCAATATAAATTCGGTTGTGGTTCCATCTATTACCGATGCAAGGTTTTCGCTTTGGTCATTGTTCGGCACATGGCCGTATCGAAGTTTGCAGCCTTCAATATCCACATTGGCGAATAAAATCACTTCACTAATTTTTTGCGTTCCAAAATTGGTGGGGATGTTTTCAAAGCCATCTACTTCCAAATCTTCTTCGATCTCCATCACATTCTCGTAGATATTATTGATCGTGTAATCGTTTGAAATAGTCTGAACTTGGTCGAACGTTCCATCATTGTTGGAATCAATACTTTTTTTGTACCGGAGCGTAACGACCATCCCACTATCAAAACCCAATTGCCCCCAATTTTGACCACCCGCCAATACAATGGCGTTGTTCACATAGTCAATCTGCAAGGGTGATTGTTGGTTTGCCAAAAACTCAACCCCGGCTTCTACTTCAATGAGTACTTTTTGCCAATCGCCAACATTGCCCAATAGCCAATCCGTTGCGGTATCGGAATAATCTTCGTTATAAATTCGTTTTATAATTTTTACGCCCATTGGTTTTGAAATTCTTTGATTATTTTTTGCGCTTCATCTGCTTTGCCTTGTTTTGCAAGCAGGATCGCTTTTTGTGTCAAAACTTTTAACCGCTCAACTTTTTTAGCCTCATCGTTTGGAAGTTTTACCATCATCTCATTAAAAGTTCCATCCAGAAGGTTCATTTGCCGTTTCATTTGTTCATTGGCTTCGTTCGATAGCCTTTTCAATTGATCTAAATCCGCTTTATTCGACATATTCGATTTTTAAATTTTTGGTGTATTTCTTTTTGATACGGTAATCCATTTCGGCTACTTGCCGTTGAGGTTGCCATACTATTTTTTCAATAACAAATTCATTTCCATCGCCATCTATTCCCCTATTGTTGGAAAGAAGTTCGTTAAAGTCTTTCAATTTCATTGGCACGCTCTGCTCCGTGTACCGCCAGTATTGGTTATGCACCCCGTTTATTTCGGCAAAGGAATTGATATAGTGAAAGTCATCCCATAATTTCCGTGCGTTCAGCCTTTCCCTTTGATCGTTCGCCAAATCCGAACCGCTCATAACTACGATTTTCGGAACGGTTAAAAAATGGCTGCTTAACAATAAACTGCCTATCCTGTTTTCAATTTTGGAAGCGAAGTTTGTACCGCCCCCGAATATTCCGGTAAGGTCATCGACAATTTGGCCCAAGTCTTTTGCGGTTTCTTCGATTGCCGTTAGTTCGGTTTTGGTTTTCCCTTGTGAAAATGGAATACTTATCTCGACAAGGTTTTTTAAATTGATTAGTTTCTTATCATTGAATGTAAGTGGTGAGGTAATCGCTTGGAAAACCCGACCTTTTTGGTCATCGAGGGTGTTTTTATCTTGTGCATCATAGGCCCAATGAATGTTATAATTCGCTGCGACCTCATCCGTATTGAATTTTACGTTGTCCAATAGTTTTTCTTGGTCGATGAAGAAATTGGGAATTTGATAAGCAGATGGAAATTCAAATTTATCTTTTCTTTCAAAATAGAAAATACCGTTTTTGATACGGTAATCTGCAGTGAACGTTTCTTTGAACACACGTATAAGGTCGCCAAAAGTATAAATAGGGTCTGAATTACGTGGATGGCCGGTTTCACCACTTGAACCGCCTTTGCGGTCTTTCGTTGGAATATAAACCCAATCTTGAAAACCGTTCAGCAATTGGCTGTTTAGGGTCAATCCCAAATGTTGGCAGCTTTTCTCAAACAAGGTTTTTACACGTATTCCGAGATGGTTCCGTTTCTTTGGCAAAAGCTGCTCAAACAATGCTTCTATCAATGCCACAATAGCAATTATCATTGCAATTGTATAAGCGATACGCGCGATCACTTTAAGGACGGTTAATACAAAATTTCCCAAATCCCAAGCCGTAACCACACCTGCACCAACACCTACCGAAACCCCTATAACCGGTGTCGAAGCATCCGTAATATCCGCTATTGTGTCCGCAATATTTTGAATGTTTTCGATTATTTCTTTTGTCATCATATAGATGGACATTGAAAGTACGATCAACTGCATTCCATCTGGCACGTAATTGATCACATAAGGCACTTTCACATAATCGCCAGAGTTGATTATACCCACATCTTTCAAGTAGGCAAAACTGAACCCATCCGCCACATCGTTTAACCAATCTTCGCCCTGTTTTTTCTTTAGTGCGGTTATTACGCCCTCATTGCTGATCTTGTTGCTTTCGGCAAAATCCAAATAACCTTCAAAAGTAAATTCCGGTTCGCCCGGTTCCTGGACCTTTATTTGATATGGTTCGCCCTCAAATATCCCAACGCCCCCGGTCAATCCGTTTAGCATTCTTTCTTTCAGATATTTTCGTGCTTCAAAAACAAATTCCAGTTCGGTAATGTTGATCGTGGCTTCGTCTTTTTTGGTGAGCCAGTCCACGGTGATTTCCAAATCCATCCAGTTACGGGGTTCGCCAAAATCTTGACCGGCTATGTAGTGCCTGATATTGCTCATAGCCTTGGTTTTTGGATTTTATAGTGGTTACGGATCGTTTTGTTTTTGGTTTTGACCGTTTCGGTGATCTTTAGGAAGCCGCCTATTATTTCACCTACATTAGTGGATGAGGTTTCTTTGGAACGCACCGCATCGATCAATCTATCCAATTTGGATTCCATATTTCGATTATCTGACGATACCGGGATTGTTTGCAAAAATTCTTTGTGTTGTTGCCCAAAGAAATTGCTGTCCAGTTTTCCACGTTTTGCAGCCTCTTTGATTGCATAGAAGTTTTTGCGCCCCAAATTATCCATTTCATTAACTGAAAAAATACCTTCCCTGCCCTCTACCATTATCGGAATACCCTTATTGTTGCCCTTGTGGCTTTGCCCCCGGAAAACCCCGTTTTTTGGCAATTGATCTTCCACAATACCACCTTCGCCGAAACTTGCCAAACTGGCGGTAATCCCTTCCAGTATTGCCATATCCCTCAATGTTTTTACAATAGCATCACCTGAATCCTGATTTTCGTTTAACGATCTTAAATTGGCGTTATATGTGTTCCAGTAGGCTTTTAGTTTTTGGATTTGTTCCAACTTTTTTTGTTGCCTTTGAACATTCCTTTCCCTTTCAGCCAGTTGTTTTTGCTCAAATGCCAATGTGTTCGATAATCCTTCTTGGGCCCTTTTTTGCTGTGAAGAAACAGCCTCTTCCTGTTTGTCCAAATTCTTTTCGGTACGTGAAACGGCTTTTTGTTGCAATTCATCCACGCGGTTAAAAACTTCCGTTAGGATGGTCCTTAAATCGTTTGCAAACTGTTTCCATTTGTCTTTTGCTTTGTCCAGTCCTTTTGTGAGATTGTCCGTGTTCAATCCGTATTCCAAATTTGCGAGGTCTTTTTGAATTGCAATCCTTTCATTCATCAATTCAATATACCGTTCGCTCCCTTCTTCCACTTTGGCAATTTCCCGATCAATGGAATCTATGCGGATTTGCAACCTCTTTTTTTCCGCTTCTTGGGTTATACGGGTTTTTTCCGCTTCGATTGATTCCAATTGTTCCAGATAAGCTGCTTTTTGTTCAGGTGAAAGTTCAGCAACATTTACTTTGGACAATCTGGC
>DASSWN010000096.1:0-2590 GCA_035704905.1 Flavobacteriaceae bacterium | reverse complement strand
TAACTCTTTGTGAACTTTGTGCAAAACTTTGTGATCTTGGCGGTTTACAAACATTAGAGTATTATAAGTCAGATAATTATCTTTTTTTGGTTGGAACTGATTAGTTACTAAAAAGTAAATAAATCAAAATTCAAAAAGTTCTATTTTAGTATGGCATATAATCCTATCAAAAAAGCCTTTCCACATCGGAAAGGCTTTTCTAATAATAAAAAAATCAATGCGACTAACTTTTGGTTTTTCCAGAAAGGTTTTCGTTTAATTTTTGACTCATTTCCATAGAAATTGAAGAACGATCGAAAGTAATTTTTCCGGCACCGGTCTCGATTACAACAGAATTGAGTTTTTCACTGAAATCGGCAACTTTGCCGTGCATACCACTTTTGGTAACCACACGGTCGCCTCTTTTCAATTCATTGGCGAAAACTTTTTCCTTCTTTTGACGTTGCATTTGGGGCCGGATCATAAAAAAATAAATGACCACCCCCATCAAAATAAGTGGGGCAAACTGTGTTAATTGATCCATTATTTATTTTTTGGTCGGAGTTCCTGAAGCCGCAGCGGCTGGGGTTACATTTGCTTTTATCCGAATGACTTCTTTGCCTTTTTCGGTATTTGCGGTAATGGTAACCGATTTGTTTTGGATATTTTTCTTTCCGCGTGAATTGAATTTCACCAACATTTCACCAGTTTCACCCGGTGCGATTGGTTCACGCGTCCATGTAGGAACAGTACAACCACAGCTTCCTTTTGCGGCAGTGATCACCAATGGGGCTTCCCCGGTATTGGTAAATGTAAAGGTGTGTTCCACAACATCACCTTCGTTGATTGTTCCGAAGTCGAAAGTCTCTTCTGCGAAAGACATTTCCGGAAATTCTTCAGCTTTTGCGTCGCGCACTGCTGCTTCTTCAACATTTTCCGCTTTTACTTTGTCGGCTGCATTGTCTTTACAGGAAGTGAAGACCATCGCCGTGATCGCGGCCAACATTAAAATTCCTTTTTTCATTTTTTTGAGTTTTTAAAATGTTTATAAATTGAATTTTTAAAACGCTAAAAGTAGCAAAAATTTATCGGACTACATCAATCCGCGCCCCATTTTATTCAGTTTGCCCTCTGTTTGGTATTCTTTCGATATTTTGTCCAAAACGCCATTGATGAAAATGCTGCTTTTTGGGGTGCTGTATTCTTTTGCTATTTCCAAATATTCGTTTATCGTAACTTTTACGGGTATGGAAGGGAATTTCAAAAATTCGCAAATTGCCATTTTTAGTAGCACCGTATCTATTTCCGCAATGCGTTCTGTGTCCCAATTGGGTGTTTTGCCCCGAATTTCCTGATTGAAATTGGCATTGTTCAAAAAGGTTTTTCGGAAAAGTTCGACCGCAAATTCCTTGTCTTCAATATTTTTGAAAAGCCTGGGAATTTCCAAGGTGTCGTCCTTCGGTTTTAATTTCTGAAAGATTTTCAAAATAATGGTGTTCACAATGGGCAAATCGTCTAACCAAGTGAGTTTGTTGTCTTCCAAAAACTCGTACAATTTGGGGTTCGGAGCAATAATTTCCTTGAAGATAGCGATTATGAAATTTTTGTCCCTTTCAAAAGAATTTTCCGGCGATTCCAAATAATCTTGGTAGAGGTCGCTGTTCTTTATTTCTTCCCAGATAATGGCGACATATTCATCGTTGGCCTTCCAATGGTTCAATTTGCGCTGCTCCAGAAGAAGATTGATTTTCTCGCTGTTTTCAATGAGCTGAATGATCCGGTTTTCAACAAATTTTCGATTCGGATTTTTTTCGGCACTGGTGGCGAGGTGTTTTTTCTGGGATTTTTCCATGAAATTTTCCGCAAAACCCTTAATTTCCACGAAAAGCGATAAATTCAGAAGGAACAAATCGTACATTCCTTCCATAGATTTCAACAAAAATTTTTCCTCCACACTCAAATTTTCGTTTTGTGCTTGTTCGATGGCATAGAGCGATTGCATTGCTTTCACCCGAATATGTCGTCTTGTTAACATAGTTTTGAAAGAACTTTAGAATTAAAAAAAGGGCGAAGATTTTTCGCCCTGCAAAAATATCATTTTTTCGCGTATGCCTACCCCATCTTTTCCATTTTTCGTGCTTCGATCCGATCTTGTGCAATTTTCATTGCTGCGTCGTTGGTCGTGCAATTATTTCTTTCGGCCGATTGAAATATCTCTAACGTGGTGTGGTAAATATTTTCGGTTTTCCGGTACGTTTCTTTTTTGTCATAACCGGCAATTTCCGCATAAACATTGATGATTCCACCGGCATTGATTAGGAAATCGGGTGCATAGGCAATTCCTTTTTTCTGTAAAAGTTTTCCGTGAAGCGCCTCATTCGACAATTGGTTGTTTGCTGCCCCGGCTATCACTTTTGCTTTCAATTCTTCAATCGTACGGTCATTGATGGTTGCGCCCATCGCGCACGGCGCATAAATGTCCACATCGGCGGCATACAAATTTTCGCCTTCAAAAATCAGCGCTCCGAATTCATCACGTACTTGCTCCATGCGTTCGCGGTTGATATCGGTTATGTAAACCGTGCCGCCTTCTTCTCGAATGTGTTTTACC
>DASSWN010000058.1:0-10409 GCA_035704905.1 Flavobacteriaceae bacterium | reverse complement strand
ATACCGGCTTGGAAACCATTACTATTTTTTTAATGGAAACAATTTCTTCCCATCCGTCGTTCGGGTTTTTCGATACCACTCCCTGAATGACCACGGGAACCATATCGAATTCATTTCGTTTCAAAGAATCGGTTTTTTCGGCCAATCTTTTTGCCATAGAATCTATTTTAACCCCATAGATAAAATCGCTTCCTTTCAAAACGGCGGCATTATCAACATAAATAAATTCGCCGCGAAGGGTTTTCACACTATCTTCAACTTTTTTGACGGCATGTTCCGTACCATCCACGTTTTCCGCTTTCTCCGATGTCGCGGATTCGGAGGTTTCCATACCATTGTTGGCAGTTTTCTTTTTTTCATCTTGGCAGCCCACCAAGCAAAACACAGCAATTAAAACTGCGATCAAATGATTTTTCATCTTTTTTTATTTAGGATTGGTTTATTAATTCAAAGATAAACTTTGTTTTATTTTAAAGGTTTTTTTGAATTAATTTCCTTCTGCAACTGCCATCCAACACATTTATCCGACAGATCCTTCCAAAGAAATCTCCAGTAGTTTCTGAGCTTCAATGGCAAATTCCATCGGGAGTTTATTCAATACTTCTTTACTGAAACCATTCACAATCAACGCAATAGCTTTTTCAGTTCCGATTCCCCGTTGGTTGCAATAGAAAATCTGATCTTCACCAATCTTGCTGGTGGTCGCTTCATGTTCCACCTGTGCACTCTTATTTTTGACTTCGATGTATGGAAAAGTGTGGGCACCACATAAATTCCCCATCAACAAGGAATCGCATTGTGAAAAGTTGCGCGCATTATCGGCCCTGCTTCCCATTTGCACCAACCCGCGGTAACTGTTTTGCGACTCGCCGGCTGAAATTCCTTTGGAAATAATGGTGCTTCGGGTATTTTTTCCCAAATGAATCATTTTCGTGCCCGTGTCGGCTTGTTGAAAATTATTGGTTACCGCAACCGAATAAAATTCACCCACCGAATTATCGCCTTTCAAAATACAACTCGGATATTTCCAAGTAATTGCGCTTCCCGTTTCAACCTGTGTCCAACTGATTTTCGCATTTTTTTCGCACAATCCGCGTTTGGTCACAAAATTGAAAACGCCTCCTTTTCCTTCTTTGTCGCCCGGATACCAATTTTGAACGGTACTATATTTAATTTCGGCCCCATCCAAGGCAATCAATTCCACAACGGCTGCATGCAATTGGTTTTCATCACGCGAAGGCGCGGTGCAACCTTCCAAATAACTCACATAGCTATCTTCATCTGCCACGAGTAAGGTTCTTTCAAATTGTCCCGTTCCGCCCTGGTTGATGCGGAAATATGTGGAAAGCTCCATCGGGCAGCGCACTCCTTTCGGAATATAACAGAAAGAACCATCGCTGAAAACCGCGGAATTCAAAGCCGCATAAAAATTGTCTTTTTGTGGGACCACGGTGCCAATGTATTTTCTCACCAACTCCGGATGTTTGCGGATGGCTTCGGAAATGGAGCAGAAAATAATACCCTTTTCCGCCAAGGTTTTTTGAAAGGTCGTGGCCACCGACACGGAGTCCATGACAATATCAACGGCCACACCGGCCAATTTCTTTTGTTCATCCAATGAAATACCCAGTTTTTTGAATGTGTCCAACAACTCCGGATCCACTTCATCCAAACTATCGTATTTCGGCTTTCTGTTGGGTGCCGAATAATAGGAAATATTCTGAAAATTGGGTTTTGTATAACGCACGTTTGCCCAAGATGGCTCGATCATTTGTTCCCAACCGCGGAAGGCTTCCAAACGCCATTGGGTCATCCATTCGGGTTCTTCCTTTTTCTTGGAAATTGCACGTATCACCTCTTCATTCAAGCCCACGGGAAAAGTATCCGAATCAATTTCGGTATAAAACCCATATTCGTATTCTTTGGTTTCGAGCTCTTTTTTTAAATCGTCTTCTGTGTATGCCATTTTTTTTTAAAGTTAAAAATTAAAAGAGGCAAAGAGTTAATATTTCATTTGCTCATTTCCTTTTTCCCTCTTTTACTCACCTTTCAGTGCTTCTTCCCTTTACATATTTGATGTAATTGGAAAGTTATTGCGAAATATAAATTATTTCCTTCCTCAATATTAGGTAATCATCCTCGGTGATATAATTCATTTCTTTTAAAACATTCATCATGTTTCGAACTTCTCCAGCCGAACCCTTCGCAAAAAATAAGAAACGTACCAATTCCTTATCTGTTTCCCTCTCAAAACCTTCCGCAATATTGTTTAAAATCGAAAGACTTGCCCTTCTCAACTGATCTTTTACCGCAAATTCTGTTCTATATTTATTTTCTCGAAGCAAATTTGTCATTCGAACAAAGAAAGCAAGTGCATCTTTATAAACATTCAAATCTTCAAATTGCGTATACTTTTTCATTAGTTTGAAATAAGTTAAAGAGACAAAGAATTAAAGAGTTAATGAGTCAGAAATTAAGTTTATTCCATGATTCTTCACATTTTCCTCTTTTCCTATTTAACTTTTTACCTCTTTTTCTTTTTTTACAACGAAAAACTCTCCCCACAGCCGCATGTTCTTTGGGCATTCGGGTTGTTGAATCGAAAACCTTTGCCGTTCAAGCCACCGGAATATTCCAAAGTGGTGCCAACGAGGTACAAAAAACTTTTCTTGTTCACCACAATTCGAACCTGATTGTCTTCAAAAATCCGATCTTCTTCCATTTGATGCTTATCAAACGTGAGTTCATAAGACAAGCCCGAACATCCACCACTTTTTACGCCCACACGAACAAAATCCGTTTCCGCATTGAAACCGCCCTCGGTCATTAGCGAGGTGATCCTATTTTTTGCATCTGTGCTTACCTTGATCATCCCTTATTAAAAATTATTCTAAATTAGAGTGCAAAGATACCATATAAGGACGGGAAAACCATATTTAAAACAGAAATTATGCACCCCACGAATTTCATATTTAATTGAAAATAAGCGAATTTTAACATCGTTTTCTCAACATTTTAAATAACTTGGTAGCTTAAAATTCTGCTTATGAAAACGATTTCTTATTTTCTTGTTGTTTTGGCTTTTTCTGCTACTGGTTTTTCGCAGGAAGTGGAGATTGAACTCTTTGCTTCGGGCTTTAACGATCCGCTGGAATTTCAAACATCCGGGGCTTCCAACGATACCCGGATTTTCATCGTGGAACAAGGCGGGATCATCAAAATTTTGGATATAAATGGCACCGTAAACCCTGTTCCCTTTTTGGATATTTCCGGACAAATTTCATCCGGTGGCGAGCGGGGCTTGTTGGGCTTGGCATTTCATCCCAATTATGAAAGCAATGGCTATTTTTTTGTGAATTATACCAATCCGAATGGTGATACCCAAGTTTCACGCTTTTCAGTGAATGATACAAATCCTGATATTGCCGATCCAACTTCGGAATTCCCCATAATTTCCTATTCGCAACCCTATGCCAATCACAACGGTGGTTGCTTGGCTTTTGGTCCAGACGGTTACTTATATATTTCCGCCGGCGATGGCGGAAGCGGTGGCGATCCGGGAAACCGAGCACAAAGTTTGAATGTATTGTTGGGAAAACTTCTGCGTTTGGACATCGATAATCCTTCCGGAGGAAATAACTACGGTATTCCGCCCGATAATCCATTCCTGGGAAATGCGAACGCAATGGACGAAATTTGGGCCTACGGATTGCGCAATCCGTGGCGGTTTTCTTTTGATGAAGTCGCCGGGAATATTTGGATTGGCGACGTGGGGCAAGGAAATGTTGAAGAGATAAACTGCGAACCCATTGCCGCTGCCGGATTGAATTATGGTTGGCGGTGTTATGAAGGTTCGCAAGAATACGACACGTCCGGTTGCCCACAGCAAAGTGCGCTCACATTTCCCTTTGCCGAGTATTCATCAGCTACCGGAAGTGGAAATTGCTCCATTACCGGCGGCTATGTTTATCGAGGCGATATTTATACCGATATTTTGGGACTGTATTTTTTCGCCGATTATTGCAGCGGTTTGATTGGTACGATAGATGCTTCCGGAACTATTATGGAACATGGAAATTTCAGCGGAAATTGGGTTTCTTTCGGAAAAGATGCTGCCGGCGAACTCTATATTGTCGATATCGGCGGAAACATTTACAAAATAAAAGGAGGCGAAATGGCCGCGCAATCTTTCGACCCGAATACAATTTCCCTTCTTCCGAACCCCTCTTCGGGAAAAGTAATTTTAAAAACAAACCGAGATGAAATTTCAAAAGTGACGGTTTTTTCAATCACCGGGAAAAAAGTTTTTGCTGGAAAAAGCAGTTCTTCCAAAGAAATAATTTTGGATATTTCCAATTTGAATCCCGGAGTGTATATGGTGGAAATTGAAACCGAAAATGGCTCAGTCGTAGTGAAAAAAATACTGATCGAATAATTTCGAGTTGTAGCGCTATCTATTCGTATTCTTGGTTTTAGAAAAAAACACAAGAGCAATATTTTCATTTTGATTGGGCATCAAACCAAGAAACATTAATTTTGTTCCATAAATTGGAAAAAATGCTCGAAAACAACGAACAAAATAAAACCAAGCTTTCCGAACTGGGTGAATTTGGCCTCATAAACCATTTGACAAACTTTTTTAAAACCAAACAAACTTCTACAATAAAAAGTATTGGCGATGATGCCGCCGTGCTGGACTTTGAGGGGTTTCAAACCGTGGTTTCAACCGATTTATTGATCGAAGGCGTGCATTTCGACCTTTCTTTCATGCCGCTGAAACATTTGGGTTACAAATCTGTGATGGTCAATCTTTCGGATATTTATGCCATGAACGCCGAACCCACTCAAATTACCGTTTCCATTGCAGTTTCGAACCGTTTTCCGTTGGAAGCATTGGAAGAATTGTATGCCGGAATATTGCAAGCCACCAAGCTCTACAATGTTGATATGGTGGGCGGCGACACCTCTTCTTCCACTAAAGGTTTATTAATTAGCATTACGGCAATCGGAAGAGCCAAAAAGGAAAACATTGTTTATCGATCAGGTGCAATGCCGAACGATTTGCTGGTTGTTACCGGTGATTTGGGCGCGGCATATATGGGCTTACAAGTGTTGGAACGTGAAAAACAGGTTTTCCAAGTAAATCCGAAAAGTCAACCCGATTTAGATCGTTACGCCTATATTATCGAACGTCAACTGAAACCCGAAGCTCGGAAAGACATTCCGAAATTGTTTGAAATGTTGGAATTAAAACCTACTTCGTTGATCGATATCAGCGATGGGCTTTCATCCGAAATCATTCATTTATGCCAAAATTCAAAAACCGGGGCAAATTTATTCGAAGAAAAAATCCCTTTGGATCCCGCCGTAATTTCCGTTTGTGAAGAATTCAACATTGACAGTACCACCGTAGCTTTGAGCGGTGGAGAAGATTATGAACTGCTATTCACCATTTCGCAAAACGATTATGACAAAATCAAAGGAAATCCGAATTTCACGGTGATTGGCCACATGACTTCCGAAAATGACGGAATGCACCTGATTACCAGGGCAAATGAAAAAATTCTGCTGAAAGCCCGTGGCTGGAATGCGATGGATAAAGAAAGTTAGCGAAATAAGAAATCATGGAATAATTTCCACCTTTACCGCGATTGACATGAATTTTCTTCTTGAAAATCTATCAATAAAAACCCAGAAATTGTACTTTTACCCCGAAATACTTTCATCCAAAATAGCGGCCAACCGTTAATTGTTCAATAATTTTATTCAACCCTATTTTAAACCGATCATGAAAAATCTTTATTTGTTCGCATTTTTAATTTTTCCATTTTTTGTATTCTCACAAAGTTTCACCACGCCCGGAACAGGTGTGAATTGGACGCTGGATGACATTATCGCTCAAAGCCCTTCTACCCTTTCCTTTGATGGCACAAATTATACTCTTAACGAAGAATTGATTGTGTCCCAAAACGACACCTTAAGAATAGATACTGGCTTGACCTTGCTCATTGCCGACGGGATTCGCGTAACAGTTTCCGGGACTTTTTTGTGCGATGCCGGCGACCAACAAATCACCATCGATGCGGTGGACGAAGCAACTCCTTATGACGGTTTTCGTTTTGAGGAAGTTTCGGAAGTTTCCATTCAAAATACTTACATCGCACATGGTGGCGGTTTGAAAGTTATCACTCCTGATTTTAGCGCAACCAATTGCACTTTTTCCGAAAATGTTTCGGGCGTTTCGACAGGTGCGGCAATTTCCCTTTCCAATGGATCTCCACAAATTTTGAACAATATTTTTTCATACAATGATTTGCCGGCCGTTTCTTCCGGTGCCAACACGAATGTTTCTGCCAGTATTATCGGAAATTTCATGGAAGCAAACGGACAGAGCAACCAAAACCGCCCACAAATCAATATGGGAACAACGGGCACCGATACACTGCGAATTGTTGGCAATACAATTATGGGCGATCCGGCAATGGATCAGGTTGGCGGAATTGCCGTAGCCAATTTAGTTGGCGGACAAATTGTGGCCATTATCGATGACAACCTAATTACAAACAACCGCTATGGCCTCACAATTGCCGGCGGAAATGCGTTTGCCTACATTCGCGGAAATATTATTGAAGACAACGACACCCAAAATTTGCCCAATATAGGAGGAAGCGGAATTTCACTGAATTCCAATACTGACACCCAAACAATTATTGTGAGCAATAACCAGTTCCGAAGAAATTTATGGGGAATTACGGTTATCGGTGAAGCTTCCATAAATTTGGGCGATGGAGCCGAAAATCCGGGAGAGAACATTTTTGCGGATAATGGAAACAGCGGCCAAATTTATGCCTTGTACAACAATACCGACAACACCTTGCAAGCAAAAAACAACTGCTGGATCGAAGGACAAGACAATACCTCAGCCGATGCGGAATCCGTGATTTTTCATCAAGTTGACGACTCAAGTTTGGGCCTAGTGGTCTTTGACCCGATTGGCTGCCAAAACTGGGGAACGGAAAATGTCGCAATTCAAAATTTCGCTTTCTATCCAAACCCGGCTCAAAATGAAATTCATTTTTCCAACACAAATAATTTTGAAACCGTAAAAATATTCTCACTTCGCGGCCGATTGCTGGAAAAAACAATTCTTCAACCCGGCTCAAATAATTTGAATTTAGATTTGCCTCACGGGATTTATTTGCTTCAATTCATTCGGGATGGGCAAAAAATCACGAAAAAATTGATCGTGAAATAAGGGTTTTTCAGGCACAAAATTTCCCGCTCATGGCGCAAACTTCAGATATTCTTATAGTTGGTGGCGGTGCAGCAGGATTTTTTACAGCCATTACTGCCGCTGAAAAAAATCCGAAGAAAAAAATCATCCTGCTTGAGCGTGGAAAAGAAATGCTTACGAAAGTACGTATTTCGGGTGGCGGTCGGTGCAATGTAACCCACGCAGAATTTCTTCCGAAAGAACTTTCCCAAAATTATCCGCGTGGGGAAAAAGAATTGTTGGGGCCGTTTCATCAGTTTATGACCGGCGACACCATGGAATGGTTTACAAACAGAGGCGTGGAATTGAAAATTGAAGAAGATGGACGCGTTTTTCCAACCTCCGACTCTTCCGAAACTATTATCAGTTGTTTTTGGAATGAAGCAAATCGCTTGGGAATTCAGATTCTGAGCAATAATCCCGTGAAAAAAATTCGTAGAACAGCGAATTTTTGGGAAATTTCGACAACTTCCGAAAATTTTTCAACCCAGCATTTGGTGCTTGCCACCGGAAGCAACCCAAAAATATGGAACTTGCTGGAAAACTTAGGACATACGATTGTTCCTCCGGTCCCATCTTTGTTCACATTCAATATCAAAGATCGGCGAATCGAAAACTTGCCGGGGATTTCGACATTAGCCTCCGTGGAAATTATAGGCACAAAACTACAATCCGAAGGGCCCTTATTGATTACACATTGGGGAATGAGCGGCCCCGGAATTTTGAAACTTTCGGCATGGGGCGCGGTGGAATTGAACGCCAAAAAGTATCATTTCGAAATTAAAGTAAACTGGCTGCCCGGTAAAACTTTTGATACAATTCTCAGCGCTTTGAAAACCTTAAAATCCCAACAGCCAAAGCAACAAGTTTCGAAACGAGCCGGTTTCGATTTGCCAAAACGCCTTTGGCAGAATTTGGTACAAGCCGCTTTAATTTCTGAAAGCCATACTTGGGCCGATTTGAACAAAACCCAACTTCAAAAATTGGCGGAACAACTGACGCAAGGAATTTTTCGGGTAGCTGGAAAAAGCACTTTTAAAGAAGAATTTGTAACTGCCGGCGGCGTGGAACTTTCAGAAGTAAATTTCAAATATTTTGAAAGCAAACTGCACAAAAATCTATATTTCGCGGGGGAAATTTTGAATATTGACGCCATCACCGGCGGGTTCAATTTTCAAAATGCATGGACCGGGGGATTTATTGTTGCGAAGGCAATTGGATTGAAGGAATAATTGATTCGATTTCGAAAAAAGCAAGAAACCTATCTGGATCAACCCTAAAACTCCAGCTTCAGCTTTTACCTCAACTTCCTTTTTTGAATCAGAATCGTCTGTGTTCAAGCTTCGTACAAAAAAAGCGGCTCAACGAAATCGGTATAGATATGAAAATTTTGGTGAGTTTGCCTTAAAATCCCTCATTTAATTCCAACCTTGCTGCAAGACAACATTTTGGAAATTCTTGGTTTTGCTTTTTTTTACATTTCAAATCCACTTGTAGGATACTGGCGGAAAAGTGGGTTTATTTTTCAACAATTGAAGAAAAAGATCGTTGCTTGAAAATTTGTTTACCTTTAAAGTCAATTTCGCTTAATTTCAAATCCAACTATGTTAAAAACGATCTCATTCCTGTTCATCTTTCTAATTTCCTTTGCCGTAAACTGTCAATCCGTTCCGAACGATTATGAAGAATTATGGCAGAAAGTGGAAAAATATGAAGGAACCGGCCTGCCAAAATCCGCGTTGCAAATCGTGGAAAACATTCTTGAAAAGGCAAAAAGAGAAAACAATTCGCCACAAATCGTGAAATCGTTGCTTTTTCAGAGCAAATATATTCTGACGGTTGAAGAAGGCGCCAGGTTGAAAATTCTTGCAGATTTCAACCGCACTATCGCCGCAAGCGGTTTCCCAACAGAAAACATTTTGGAAGGTATTTTGGCAAATATGTACTGGCAATATTTTCAAGCTAACCGCTACCGTTTTTACCAACGGACCAAAACCAAGGAAAAAGTGGATTCCACCGATTTTCGAACTTGGGATCTGCAAACCCTGATGAACGAAGTCAATTTACATTTTCAGCGGTCGTTGGAAAATGGCGATAAAGCAAAACAATTGAAATTAAAGGATTTTGCCGCTATTTTGAGCGAAGCTCCCGGTTCAAAAAAACTACGCCCAACTTTGTTCGATTTCTTGGGGCATTTGGCGTTGGATTTTTACAAAAACCCGGAAAATCAAATTGCGGAACCGGTTTATAAATTTGAAGTGGACCGAAAAGATTTTCTTGAAACTGCGGAAGATTTTGCCAAACTGGAAATAAATACAAAAGACAGTTTATCCTTGTCGGTGCAGGCTTTGAAAATTTACCAGGGATTGATCCGCTTTCATTTGAAGGACAAATCACAAGCAGCCTTGGCCGATGTGAACATTGCCCGATTGAAATATGTACAGTCTTTGGCAACTTTTCCAAATTCCCAAAAAATTTTTCTAAAAACCCTGAAAGCGGAACGGGAAAACAGTCAAGATTCCGAAGCGGGTGCTTTGTACACCTACGAAATTGCCTCCCTTTATTATGACATGGGAAAGGAATACAATTCGAAAACAAACCCGGAACCAAGATGGAAAATAAAGGAGGCCTTTGAACTTTGTGAAGCATGTATTTCCGAATTTCGAAAAACCAAAGGAGCGGAAAAATGTGCGGTTTTGCGGGAAATGATCTTGAAAAAGACCCTGGAAATTTTCACCGAGGAATTTTTACCGGTACAGAAAAATGCCAAGATGTTGGTGAGCTATAAAAACATCGACTCGTTGAATTTCGAACTATATGCGCTTTCCGAAAAAGAAATCGATTCATTTCAAAAATACCGCTCCAAACTTGGAAAAATTGGATTTATGGAAAAATTGAAACTAATAAAACATTGGGTTTCAAACCTACGGAACAAAGGGGATTTTCGGGAGCATTCCACCGAAATTTTGCTCCCAAAAATGGAAAATGGACATTATTTGATTTATGCGACAACAGCAGATGAAGAGAAGAAAATCACAGCTTTTGAAATGCTTCAAGTTACCGATTTGGCCGTAGTCGAAAAAACCGGAAATGGAAAAGTTATTTTTCAAATTGTGGACCGGAACAATGGAAAACC
>DASSWN010000047.1:0-13837 GCA_035704905.1 Flavobacteriaceae bacterium | reverse complement strand
ATTTTACTTTTTTGAAACCCATTTTTCCGAAGAAGAATTGGAGCGGCATTTTGATTTTTACGAACCTTTGAAGGTGCACGAATCCTCCTTGTCGCCTTTTGTGCACAGCATTCAGGCCGCAAAATTGGGAAGAATCAAACAGGCATACGAGCTTTATTTGCGCACCGCAAGACTTGATTTGGACGACTACAACCATGAGGTTAAGGAAGGTTGCCACATCACAAGTATGGCGGGCACTTGGATGAGCATCGTGGAAGGTTTTGGCGGAATGCGCATCGTGGAAGGCAAATTGGCGTTCAGTCCCCAGATTCCAAAACAGTGGAACTCCTATTCTTTTAAGGTGAATTTTAAGGGAAATTTATTGAAAATAACGGTGAGCAAGGACAAAACTAATTTTGAACTCAAAGGGGAAAAGCCTATAGAAATTTTGGTGAATGGGAAAACGAAAATGGTGGAGCCGAGCGGCGGGTTGGTAAAGACCTAACCTGCAAGGTTTCAATGACTGAACCTGCAAGGTATCCAAAACCTTGTAGGTTTAAGGCAATAAAGAATCCAACCCATAGACCTACAAGGTTGCCTTCAGCGAAACCTTGCAGGTCAAAACAAAAAGAGGCAAAATGAAAAAAACAATTTTATTTCTTTTCTTACTGACAAGTATCGGGCTTCATGCCCAACTGCAAAAAACCGAACCCCCATTTTGGTGGAGTGAAATGCAGTTGCCCGAACTTCAAATTATGTTTTATGGAGAAAATATTGCGGATTACGAGGTTTCGGTTTCCGACGAAGTCGTGATCAACAACATTCGAAAAACCGAAAACCCGAACTATGTTTTTGTGACGATAGCTTCCGATGAAATTCCTGTGGGAAGCATTCAATTTTCATTTCAAAAGGAAGGAAAAACCGTTTTCACGAAGGAATATGAATTTAAAAAACGCCAAGAAAATTCTCGTTTGCGCGAAGGTTTTGATGCGAGCGATGTAATTTATCTGTTGATGCCTGATCGGTTCGCGAACGGAAATCCCCAGAACGATTCGCATCCCAAAATGACCGAAAAAGCAAACCGTGAAAAACGCGGCGGTCGCCATGGTGGTGACATTCAAGGAATTATCGATCATTTGGATTATTTGGAAGATTTGGGGGTAACCGCCATTTGGAGCACACCGCTTTTGGAAGACAACGATGCTACGTATTCGTATCATACCTATGCGCAAAGTGATGTCTATCAAATAGATCCGCGTTTTGGAACCAATAAAGATTATCAGCGTTTAGCGGATGAATTGCATCAGCGCGATATGAAATTGATCATGGATTATGTCACCAATCATTGGGGCTCGGAACATTGGATGATCAACGATTTGCCGACCTATGATTGGATTCATCAATTTCCGGGCTATGCAAATTCCAATTACCGGATGACCACGCAATACGATCCGCACGGATCCGAAATCGACAAAAAATATTGTGTGAACGGGTGGTTCGTGAGCTCGATGCCCGATTTGAACCAAAGCAATCCCTTGGTGCTAAATTATTTGATTCAAAATGCGATATGGTGGATTGAATTTGCCGATTTGGATGGATTTCGAGTGGATACCTATTCCTACAACGACAAGCAGGGCATCGCAAAATGGACCAAAGCTGTGATGGACGAATATCCAAATTTCAACATTGTGGGCGAGGTTTGGATGCACGATCAAGCGCAAATTGCCTATTGGCAAAAAGATTCGAAAGTTGGTGCGATTCAAAGTTACAATTCACATTTGCCCTCGGTGATGGATTTTACGCTTCACGATGCGCTTTCGTGGGTTTTTAATGTGGAAAAAGCCGATTGGAACCGCGGAATGATCGCCGTGTACCGCAATTTCGTGAACGATTTTTTATATCCCAACCCCGATAATTTATTGGTATTTGCCGGAAACCACGACACGAACCGCATCAATGAGATTTATGACGGAAATTTGGACAAGTACAAATTGGCAATGACCATTGTGTTGACCACACGCGGAATTCCGCAGATTTATTACGGCGACGAAATCGGGATGCGCGGCGAAAAGTCGGTGGGCGATGGCGATATTCGGCGCGATTTTCCCGGCGGATGGGAAGGCGATTCAACTAAGGCTTTTTCAGAATCGGGAAGAACGAAAATTCAAAATGCATACCATTCGTTCACGAAAAAATTGTTGAATTATCGCAAAAACAAAGAAGTGTTACATTTCGGAAAATTGTTGCAATACCTGCCGCAGGATAACGTATATGTTTTTTTCAGATATAATGAAGAAGAAAGCGTAATGGTGATTGTCAACAACAATTTGGAAACAAAAACTTTTGACTTAGATCGGTTTTCGGAAGGAATAAAGGATTTCAAAGCAGGAAAAGATATTCTAAGTGGGAAAGAATTTTCCTTCGAAGAAAATTTAAAAATTGAAGGAAAAACTTCGATGGTGATTGAGTTGAATTAAAAAGAATGTCAAGTCGAGCGCAGTCGAGACACTTATTGCCTCTCTCGACTGCGCTCGAGGTGACACAGTAGTAAATAGAAACATTAATATTTTGAAAAAAATTATAGCTATATTTTTTCTTTTCTTTTCCCATCACGGTTTCGCCCAAAACCAGGAACGCGAATTTTTGAAGATTGAAAAACAGGAAAATGCAATCATTGTCCACACCGATGACGGAAAATACCGCTTTCAATTTTACACTTCCGAAATTTTGGAAACCTCCTTTATTCCGAAAGGTGAAAAATACACTCCAAAATCTTATGCCGTGGTGCTGCAACCGAAAGATGCGGATTTCATTGTTACCAAAGATTCGGCAGGGGTTTATTTCAATTCCGAAGGAATCGATATTGCAGTTCACAAAAACCCGTTTCAAGTGCGGTATTTTTATGACGGGAAAGAAGTAATTTCTGAAAAGCGAGGCTATTTTGAAGGAGAAAAACGAGAAAAAATCAGTTTCAACCTCGAAGCCCAAGAAATTTTGATGGGCGGCGGTGCCCGCGCTTTGGGAATGGACCGCAGCGGAAATCGCTTGAAACTGTACAACCGCGCGCACTACGGTTACACCACGCATTCCGAGTTGATGAACTATAGCTTGCCGATTGTGCTTTCCTCGAAAAAATACCTGTTGCATTTCGATAATGCACCGATCGGCTATTTGGATTTGGACAGCCAAAACAACAACACGCTGACCTACGAAACCATCAGCGGGCGAAAAACCTATCAACTGATCGTGGGCGAGACTTGGGAAAAAATAATGGCGAATTATACGCTGTTGACAGGACGTCAACCGCTTCCGCCGCGTTGGGCATTGGGGAATTTTTCGAGCCGTTTTGGATATCATTCTCAGGAAGAAGTGATGAAAACCATCGAAAAATTCAAGGAAGACGATATTCCCGTCGATGCGGTGATTATTGATTTGTATTGGTTTGGCCACACCATAAAAGGAACCGTGGGCAATTTGGAATTTGTGCGCGATTCCTTCCCAAAACCCAAAAAAATGATTGCCGATTTGAAAAAAATGGGCGTAAAAACCATTTTGGTCACGGAGCCATTTATTCTCACTACTTCAAAAAAATGGGACGAAGCGGTGGAAGAAAAAATTCTTGCCACCGATTTCCTTGGAAAGCCATTCACCTATGACTTTTATTTTGGTCATACCGGCTTGATCGATATTTTCAAACCCAAAGCCCAAGAATGGTTTTGGAAGATTTACAAAGACCTTGCGGAAATTGGCGTTGCCGGTGTTTGGGGCGATTTGGGCGAACCCGAAGTGCATCCATCGGCCTTGCAACACGTGAACGGTTCTGCAGATGAGGTCCACAATATGTACGGTCATTTTTGGGCGAAAACCGTTTTTGAAGGCTATCGCAAAGATTTCCCCAAAAAGCGTCCTTTTATTTTAATGCGCGCCGGAGCGGCCGGTTCGCAGCGCTATGGGCTGATACCTTGGTCCGGTGATGTGAGCCGCAGTTGGGGCGGGTTGCATTCACAGCCCGAAATTGCTTTGCAAATGAGCTTGCAGGGCTTGGCGTATATGCACTCCGATTTGGGCGGATTTGCCGGTGATTTGAAAGATGATGAACTATATGTTCGTTGGTTGCAATACGGTGTTTTTCAACCCATTTTTCGTCCACACGCACAAGAAGAAGTAGCTTCCGAACCGGTTTTTAAAGATGCAAAAACCAAAGCTTTGGCAAAAAAAGCCATCGAATTGCGCTACCGTTTGTTGCCCTACAATTATACGTTGGCGTTTCAAAACAGTCGAACCGGAATGCCCTTGATGCGGCCGCTGTTTTTTGAAGAACCCGACAATCAGAAATTGTATCATATCGCCAATACTTATTTATGGGGAAAAGATTTTATGGTGTCGCCGATTTTGCGTGAAAACACGTTTCAAAAAGAGGTCTATTTCCCGAAAACCGCTAATTGGTACGGGTTTTTCAGCGGAAAAAAATATGTGGGCGGAACTACGGAAACCATTGCTTTTCAGAAAAACCACATTCCTGTTTTTGTGCGTGGCGGCGCTTTCATTCCGATTGCAAAATTGGTGCAAACCACCGAAAACTATTCTGTTTCCGGAATGGAAATTCATTATTATTTTGATGATGAAGTGAAAAAAAGCGAACGCTTAATTTACAACGACGACGGAAAAACCTTCGGGAATTATGAAAATGGACGCTATGAAATCTTGCATCTAAAAAGTGAAAGCACCGAAAATTCTTTGGTGTTGAGGTTTGAAAAAGAAGTAGGGAAGAATTTCAAATCCCGTTTTGAAGATTTGAAAATTATTGTCCACCATTTGCGATCAAACCCCAAAAAAGTGAAAATGAATGGGAATGAAATCGATTTTGAATGGAATGAAAATGATAAGAAACTTGAGTTTTCAATAGAACTTGAAACGGAAAAAACGAAAGTGTCATTCAGAACGAAATGAAACGAAGTGGAATGAAGTGAAGAATCTTTCCGTAGTAAAAGATTCCTCGTTCCTCGGAATGACAAAAAAGAAATAACGAACAATTAATTTGAATAACGAACCGGCCTGCCGGACGTGCAGGTATCAAAGGCTGAATATCGAATAACGAAATAAAAAATGGTATAAACAAGTAACACCCTTCGACTGCGCTCAGGGTGACATTTTTGATTTAAAACACTATCAATGAGCAACAAACAACCATCAACTAAATAAAAAAAGATGAAAAAAACAACAATCATACTTCTCGCAGCAAGCCTTATTGTTTCTTGTAAGAACAAACCGAAAAAGACGGCTTCAAAGGAAACCATCACCGAAAAAACTTTGCCGCCGGTTTCGGACTCCTTGATGGAAACCGCGGTGATTTACGAAGCAAACATACGTCAATATACGCCTGAAGGCACGCTAGATGAATTTACGGCAGATATTCCGCAGTTGAAAGAATTGGGCGTGAAAATCATTTGGTTGATGCCTGTTTATCCGATTTCAAAAACCAATCGCAAAGCCACGCCGGAATTGAGCGTTGAGGATATTGACGATCCGAACAAATTTGAAAAATATTTGGGGAGTTATTATGCCATTTCCGATTATACGGCCGTCAATCCGAATTTTGGCACCAAAGAAGATTTTCGGGAATTGGTGGAAACCGCCCACGAAAATGGAATGTACGTGATTTTGGATTGGGTGGCGAACCACACCGGTTGGGACCATCATTGGATATCGGAACACCCCGAATTTTACACCAAAAATAAAGCGGGAGAAATTACCGACCCCATCGACCCGCGCACGGGCGAATCTTGGGGCTGGACTGACGTGGCCGATTTGAACTATGAAAATAAAGAGCTGTGGAAAGCAATGACCGAAGAAATGAACTATTGGGTCACCGAATTTGATGTGGACGGCTTCCGTTGTGATGTCGCGGCTGAAATTCCCACCGAATTTTGGGAATTTGCCGTACCAAAATTGGAAGCCGTAAAACCCTTGTTCATGCTCGCCGAATCGCAAGATGCCGACCTTTTTGTGGAAGCTTTCGATATGGGCTACAATTGGGGCGGGCACCATTTGCTGAACGAAATCGCACAAGGAAAAGCCGATGTTTCGGAGTGGGACGCCTATATGCAAAAAATGGATACACTTTATCAAAAAGACGATTTCTTGATGAATTTTGTGACCAATCACGATGAAAATTCGTGGAACGGAACCATAGAAGAACGCTTGGGCGATGCTTCGGAAACCATGTTGGCGTTAACCTACACCATGCCCGGAATGCCGTTGATTTACAGCGGACAAGAATACGATTTGAATCACCGCTTAAAGTTTTTCGTGCAAGACACGATCACCCGAAAAAAAGGTGAGGCTTGGCCGATTTTGGCAAAACTTGGTGAACTTAAGAATGAAAATGTAGCCTTGCACGGCGGAAAAAATGCCGCGAAATACGAACGCTTGAAAACTTCTGTCGATGAGAAAATTTTAGCGTTCAAACGCTCCAAAAATGGCGAAGAACTGATTTATATAGCCAATATGACGAATGAACCGGTGAAATTCAGCGTTCAAGCCACAGGCGAATATTCAAACTATATGCAAAACGGAACCATCACTTTGAACCCTGAAAAGGAACTAAATTTTGCGGCTTGGGAGTATATGATTTTGACGAAATAGACGTTCGTCTGAGAAATGAGGTTTGAGGGATGAGGTATATTTAAATCTCAAGCACCAAATCTCAATACTCAATACTCAATACTACTGTCTCAAATCTATTTATCAACCGAAAACGTTTTCGCAACTTTCAGAATTAGTTTCTTGTATTTAAAAGCAATAACTTTGAAAGAAATGTTGGAAAAAATCAAAAAAATAGGGGTGTTGACCTCCGGCGGGGATTCTCCAGGAATGAATGCCGCAATTCGTGCGGTGGTCAGGGCATGTGCTTTTTATGGCTTGGAATGTATCGGAATTTATCGCGGATATGAAGGTTTGATCGAAGGCGATTTTGAAGCGCTTTCGGCGCGATCTGTGCGCAATATTGTCAATAAAGGTGGCACTTTCCTTAAATCGACGCGATCCATAGAATTTAAGAGCGAAAGCGGAAGGGCAAAAGCCCATAAGAATTTGGAAAATGCTCATATTGATGCACTGGTCGTTCTTGGCGGTGACGGAACTTTTGCCGGGGCTGCGGCATTTGGTGCAGAATATGATTTTCCGATTGTCGGCGTTCCTTCAACCATCGATAACGACATCAACGGCACCGATTACACCATTGGCTATGACACCGCCTTGAACACGGCTATGGAAGCCATCGATAAAATCCGTGATACCGCAAATTCCCATAATCGTCTTTTTTTGGTGGAAGTAATGGGTCGCTCGAGTGGCGACATTGCATTGAATAGCGGAGTAGGGGCGGGCGCGGAAGAAATCCTGATTCCGGAAGAGGAAAACGGAATTGACATTTTATTGAAATCATTGGAACGCAGTAAAAAATCCGGAAAAACATCTAGCATTATCGTTGTGGCCGAAGGTGAGAAGAGTGGAAAAAATATTTTTGAACTTGCCGAATTCATTAAGCAAAAGACCAACGGCTACGAAATTCGTGTTTCTATTCTTGGTCACATTCAACGAGGTGGCTCGCCCAGTTGTTTTGATCGGGTTCTAGCAAGCAGATTGGGGGTAGCGGCAGTGGAAGCACTACTTGCCGGAAATAGAAATGTAATGATGGGAATTTTGCACAAAAAAGTAGTTCCCGTGGATTTTCGTACCGCTATTGAAGGAAAACGAACTTTCGACAAAGAATTGCGTAAAGTGCTGAATATCACTTCAATTTGATTTATTTAAAATGATGGGATAGGTAGAAATGAAGTAGTGAAACATTGAAGAATTAAAATAAAAATAAAATATGCCCACAAAAATTGGAATAAATGGCTTTGGTAGAATAGGAAGACTGGCTTTTCGTATTGCTTTGGAAAGAACCGATTTGAAAGTTGTGGCCATCAATGACTTGGTAGATGTATCTCAATTGGCTTATCTCCTGAAATATGATTCGGTACATGGAAAATTCGATGGCAAGGTGGAAGTGAAAAATGATGATTTATATATTAATGGTGAAAAAATACGCGTTAGTTCCGAAAAAAATCCGGAGGATTTGAAATGGGATGAAACCGATGCCCAAATTATTTTGGATTGCACCGGAATTTTTACTGAGAAAGAAGGTGCCGAGCGTCACATAAAGGGCGGTGCAAAAAAAGTAGTGGTTTCCGCACCATCGAAAAATGCGCCGATGTTTGTGATGGGAGTGAATCATGAAACAATTCGACCCGGAGATATGATTGTTTCCAATGCTTCCTGCACTACAAATTGTTTGGCTGCAATGGCAAAAATAATTAACGATAATTTCGGACTGGAAGAAGCGCTAATGACTACGGTTCATGCCACAACAGCCTCTCAATTTCCTGTAGATTCGCCATCACATAAAAATTATCGCTTGGGAAGAAGTGCGTTGAACAACATTATTCCAAGTACCACAGGCGCCGCTTCGGCCGTTGCAAAAGTAATACCCGAATTGAAGGGGAAGCTTACCGGAATGGCATTTCGCGTGCCCGTTGCCGATGTTTCCGTAGTCGACCTTACCGTGCGAACAGCAAGGAATACTTCTTACGAAGAAATTAAAAATGCTTTTAAAACCGCTTCCGAAGGAGCTTATGAAGGAATTGTTTCGTACACGGAAGAAGAAGTTGTTTCGCAAGATTTTGTTTCTGATTCCCATACGTGCAATTTTGATGCGGGCGCGGGCTTGGAACTGAATCCGCGTTTTTTCAAACTGATCGCTTGGTACGACAACGAATATGGTTATTCCTCATCACTTATTTCGCTTACCGCATACTTGGCTTCCATTCGATAAAATAACCTATTTTTGAGGCGGAATCATTCAAAAAAAATCCAACAATATGATTTTATTGGCCGATGGTGGATCGACAAAATGTGACTGGATATTTTTGGGGTCAAATGGCGAAGAACTGGGAAGGGCCCGCACAAAAGGCCTCAATCCGGCAGTTTTTACCACAGAAGTTCTGAAAGCCAGATTATTGGAAAGCCAAGAATTGTCCGCCATTAAAAACAGCGTGGAAGCCGTTCATTTTTATGGTGCGGGTTGTGGCACGGCTACCCCAACAAAAAGGCTGTTTTCGGTTTTGGAAGAATTTTTTCCAAAAAATTGTAAAGTTCAAGTGGCCGAAGATATGGTCGCGGCCGTTCATGCGGTAACCACCGAACCCGGGATTGTCTGCATTTTGGGCACCGGTTCCAACAGCTGCTATTTCGACGGAAAAGAAATTCACATGGAAGTGGCATCCTTGGGCTATACGCTCATGGATGAAGCCAGCGGAAATTATTTCGGGAAACGTTTGATACGCGATTATTTCTACAAGAAAATGCCTTCTAACCTGGCGGAGTCTTTCAATAGAAAATATGATTTGAATCCAGATCACATCAAAGAAAATCTTTATAAAAAAGAAAATCCGAACTCTTATTTGGCCTCTTTTGCCGAATTTATTTTTACAAATGAAAAGAATGGCTATTTTTATAAACTGATTTCGGACGGAATGCAGGATTTCATTGAACACCGTGTGCTTTGTTACAAAGAAGCGCAAAACGTGCCGGTACATTTTATTGGATCAATCGCTTTTTTTTCCCAAGATATTATTCGCGATGCCGCCAAACCATATCATCTGAAAATTGGCAATGTGATCCAGCGCCCCATCGACGGATTGATTACGTATTATCGAAATAAAATACTTCAAAACTAATCACACCTATTTTTGGCATTATGTCTTTACCAACTATAAATCCGCAGAAAACAGAGGCATGGAAAATGCTGGTTTCCCATTATGAAGAAATGAAAGATGTGGAAATGAAAGATTTGTTTGCGGATGAAAACCGTTTTTCAAATTTCCATATTAGGCTTCAAGAAATGCTGGTCGATTTTTCGAAAAATAGAATCAATTCCGAAACGATGGAATTGCTTCTGAAACTTGCCGAGGAAATCAAATTAAAGGAAGCAATAAGCGCTTATTTCGAAGGAAAAAAAATCAATAAAACCGAAAATCGGGCGGTTTTGCACACCGCCTTGCGATCTTCTTCCAAGGAAACGTTCCTTCTTGATGGCACGAATATTTCCGAAGAAATAGAAGCATCCCATACAAAAATGCAGGTTTTTTCAGACGCGGTTATCAACGGCGATTGGAAAGGCTATTCCGGAAAACCTATTACCGATGTAATCAATATTGGAATTGGCGGATCTGATCTGGGCCCGCAAATGGTTGTGAAAGCCCTTAAACATTACAAAACCCGTCTCAACATTCATTTTATTTCAAATGTGGACGGCGATCACGTGTTCGATATACTGCAAGAACTGAATCCTGAAACTACGCTGTGCATTATCGTTTCGAAGTCGTTTTCCACTCAAGAAACACTTGCGAATGCCAATACCGCAAAATCGTGGTTTATTGAAAATACGGCTGTTCAGAATATCGAAAAACATTTTGTTGCCGTGTCCACAAATCTTTCGGCGGTGGAAAAATTTGGCATCGACAAAGAAAATATTTTTCCGATGTGGGATTGGGTCGGCGGAAGGTTTTCACTCTGGAGTCCCGTTGGGCTTTCCATTTGCTGCGCGATCGGATTCCACCGTTTCCAGGAACTCTTGAAAGGAGCTGCCGTTATGGATGAACATTTCGAAACAGAAAAACTATCGAAAAATATTCCTGTAATTCTGGCACTGATAAGTATTTGGTACAATAACTTTTTTGGTTGCGAGACTGAAGCTATAATTCCATATTCCCAGGCGTTGGAAAAACTTTCGGCCTATTTGCAGCAAGCGTCCATGGAAAGCAATGGAAAAAGTATAAACCGAAATGGGAAGCCGGTGGAGTATCAAACGGGAAATATTATTTGGGGTTCCACAGGCACCAATGCCCAACACGCTTTCTTTCAACTGATTCACCAAGGAACAAAATTGGTGCCAAGTGATTTTATCGGTTTTAAAAAATCACTGCATGGCAACAAAAAACACCACGATTTGTTGATGTCCAATTTTTTTGCACAAACCGAAGCCTTAATGAAAGGAAAATCAGAAATGGAAGTTCGAAAGGAAATGGAAAAACAGGGAAAGACACCTGAAGAAATACAACGGCTGGCGGCCTTCAAGGTTTTCGCCGGAAACAAACCAACGAACACCATTTTGATAGAAAAATTGACCCCGAAAAGCCTCGGCATGCTGATTGCCATGTACGAACATAAAATTTTTGTGCAAGGCATTATTTGGAATGTTTTCAGTTTCGATCAGTGGGGCGTGGAATATGGCAAACAACTCGCCAACAGGATTTTGTCCGAATGGAAATCGGGGCATAATGCTTCCCAAGAGGCTTCGATATGAACCATGCAGCATGCTGCCTTGTTCATGAATTTTCCACCACAGCAATTTCCTCCTCCGTCAACCCGTACAACTCATAGACCATCGCATCGATTTCCCGGTCGTTTTGGGCGATTTCGGCTTGCAGGGCCTGGGCTTTTTGTTGGTTTTCGCCGAACAAATCCATCCATTCGAATTCATCTTTTTTGCTGAGCGGGGTGCCTTTTTCTTTTTTAATGGCTTTGTTCAGCTCTTTGACAAAACCCGGAAAATCCAGTTCGTGCCAGTTTTCCAGCTTGCGCGGAAGTTTTTGCAGGTTGTACTGCCCGGAAAAATAGGTGGTGAATTTTGTTAGTGCTTTTTGAAACTCCGCGTTTAAGGACAACATTTTTTCGGCTTTTTCGATGAAGGGTTGTTGGTTTACCGATATATTTTTAATTGGAATAGTTTGTAACTGATAGGCATAAATATCCTTGTTCATAAAAAATTTCAAGAACAAATAATTTATCAGTTTAGAATTTAGAATGGACAGAATAAACTTCAAGTCAAAATCCTGATTTATCAAATTTTCTATTCGCAATGTATTTGTACATAAAAAGCCTTCTTCATCATAAGTTGCAATGATTCTTCTTTTTAAAGATAAATTCCTGATTCTTTGAATTAATATTTTAGGTTGCTCAAACACTTCCAATGTTTTAAAGACAGACGGATTACTTTCAAATTGGATATAATTGCTTTCAAAATCTATAACATATCTCGAAATATTTTTACCGAATATAATAGGTTTTAAAGCTGTATTACTATTGATTTTTTCAGAATTACTGCCTATTTCAATTCCACGCGGCAAATTCAAAATCTCTGATAATTTCAAGCTTTCGTCAAACAATTTATTTAGCAAATTAAAATCCTTTTGGTTGCAATTTATTTTGAATTCGAAATTATACAATTCATTGTTGAAATTGCTTTGATCAACTTGATTGCTCAAATTCAGATCAAAATCATTTTTATTTTTAATTACTTTTATATTATTACTGTTATTTGGGGTATCTGACTTTTGAAAAGTTAGAATCGCCACGTCTAAATTGGCATCTTCAAAAACAGTTTCACCGAGATTTATAATAGATTTTATAATAGTTTTTTTAAGCAAGAATTTTCGTAATTCGATAAAATCTTTATTGCCGATAAATGTATTTGATGTGATAAAGGAAAATATACCTTTCTTCTTTAAAAGTTGGAAAGATTTCTCCATAAACAAACCGTATAAATCAAATTGTCCTTTTGCCGTGGAATATTCTTTTTTAAAAAATTCTTTTTGTTTTTCATCAATTCCTTTAGTACTTAAATACGGCGGATTCCCAACCACCACATCAAACCCGCCGACATATTCCGTCCGGAACGCTTCCTCGTAGGAGGAAAGATAAGGTAGACAAGGCAGCATGCTGCCTTGTTGTAAAGGCGGAAGATTATGTTTCGTGCGGTTGGTCCGGATATATTTTTCGGTGTTTTGCAGTTGTTCGAGGCCGGTGATGGGTTTGTTCCCAAATTTTTGCGTCCACACTGGGGGTCTTGACTTCGACAAGGCGGCATGCTGCCTTGTTGCTGCCCGTTCTATATTTACCGCCCGTCCGGTTTTGGATTTTATTTTTTGCATGATTTTCGACACTTCGGTTTCTTCGCACACCAACAACAAATGCATGTGGTCCCAGCAAATATTGAACGCCATGAGCTTCAGGTCGTCTTCTTCCACGATTTCGGAAACGATTTTGCAAACCAGTAATTCTTCTTTTTCCGTAAAAGGAATTACGTCCGGAAAGGGTTTACTTCCCATAAAACGCTTTTGCCGCACTTTATAATCGATCATTCGCTGTGAAGTCCGGCTGTCGTGAACGGCCGTTGTGATATGGAATGCTTTTTTATTTTTTTCTTTAAAAACCTGCGGAAATTCCTTTTCCCAGTCAAAAGCTTTTTTGCCGGCAATTTCCGGGTCGTCGATAAGGGAATTGCCACATTTTAGGTTTTTGTTCAAATCGTTGAGCTTGCGGTTGCGTTGTGCGGTGCGCAGCCATAGCGAAAGTTTGGCAATGTGCACGCTTTCTTCGTTGATGTCCACACCGTACAAATTGTTTTCCAAAATGCCGGTTTCCACATCGCTCAACACCAAGGGGTCGTTGTTGTATTTTGCGGAAAGCTCGTCCAAATAGCGGTGTTCTTCAATTAAAAACTCCAAAGCTTGATTCAAAAACGCACCGCTTCCGCAAGCTGGATCGCAAATGCTCAACTGCAATAACCAATCACGGTATTGCTGCAGATTGTCCAAGCGTTTTTTGCTGCGTTTTTTTGCGGTGGAATAAATTTCGTCCGTGATTTCCAAGGCGGCTTTTTTCTCGGCGCACAATTTCCCGAGCGTGTTTTCCACAATGTATTTGGTGATGTATTTCGGGGTGTAGAAAACGCCGTCCTTTTTTCTTTTTGAAG
>DASSWN010000031.1:0-28201 GCA_035704905.1 Flavobacteriaceae bacterium | reverse complement strand
GTATCGAGAACAGCGGAGAGACAGGGACTCGAACCCTGGCGACGGTTTCCCGTCGACAGATTAGCAATCTGCTGCATTACCACTCTGCCATCTCTCCAGTTAAGTTTATGAACTTCCGCTTGTTTTAAGCGATTGCAAATTTAAGCTTTGCATCCCTATCCACCAAAGAAAAAGCAATTGTTTTTTCAAAAAAATAGCGTCAACACTATCGGTTTGAAAATCAAGGCTTAGCCTGTTCATGTTTGGTCCGGAAAATCTTTTTTCTCCAATTTTCCATGGATAGACCCATCGCTTTCAAAAACCACCGTATAAAGATTGTTATACACATCGGCCTCAATTTTATTATACCGTTGCTCGTTCAAAAGCTTATTGACCAAATTAGGAACCGAAGATTGATGACCAACAATAAGCACGATTTTGCCTTGAGTTTCTTCTAAAAATTCTTTGGAATACAACCTATCCGGATTATAAAATTTAAGCTCCAATTTTGTCTGGTCCAAAGTAGGAATAACGGTTTGAATTGTTCGCGTATATTCGGTGCTATAAACCATGTCTATGGATTTATCGCCAAAAAAATTAGCCCAATTTTTAGCGCGTACGATTCCTTGTCCGGTTAAATGCGGATCATGATTCGTTGAATCAGTAATATCTTTTTCCGCATGCCGAATCAAATAATAAATCGTTTTTTCCACTGGTTTTTGAGTTTCAGATGTCGGCTTCACTAATTGGGATTTCTTCAAATCATTTTTGCAACTCATTAAAAAAATCAGTGCAACTAAAAAACAATATTTCATTTTCTATATTATTTATTGGGTAGATTTCTACAAAGAAATTCCATTTTCAAAAATAAGATTTTCCCTTGTTTTTCAAATTGATTTTCCCCAAAATAAATTTTCGAAAAGTTTTATTATAAGTTTAATGATTCGTTGTGAGAAATTTAGAAACCAAAAAATTAACTTTAAACATTATTAATCGAGTAAAAACTCATAAAAAATAAAAATCATGAACGACGAAGAAATGAAAGGAAAATGGAATCAGGTAAAAGGAAAATTCAAACAAAAATATGGTGATCTCACCGATGATGACGTTACTTTTACCGAAGGAAAATTTGATGAAATGCTTGGACGCGTCCAAGAGAAAACTGGTAAAACCAAGGATGAGCTACGTGATGAAATTGAAAGATGGTAGTTCCCAAGAAAAGAAAAGCTCCGGATCAAAAAAAGATACGGAGCTTCTTTTTGAAATTAAAAAATTATTTCATTATTTCGGCCAATTCCACTTTAAAAATCAAATCTGCTCCCGGTGGGATTGGACCTTGCCCTTGTTTGCCGTAACCCAAATGAGATGGAATAAACAAGGTGGCAACATCGCCAACGTCCATTAATAAAACCCCCTCTTTAAAACCCGGGATCATTCGGGCGTCTGAACTGTATTGCATGGGCATTGGAACATATCCGTTTGCCTGCGCGCGGCGTTCGTTGAACATTCCAAATTTTTTGGCAACTTCTTCTTTGTTCGTATCGAACAACGTACCATCTGACAAATAACCTTCATAGTAAACACCGACTGTGGCTCCTTTCTCGGGTTTTTCTCCATTTGACTTTTTGTTGAAATAAACCGCCAAGCCACTTGGCAATGTTTCGGCATCGGCCTTTATTTTCTCGAAATTCTTAGAAGCATCGGATTTGGCCATTTCCATTTTCTTTGCCGACTCTTTCTGTTCCTTTTCTATTTCGTTCATTTCTGAGGAAAAAACAGTCGCCGCATCAAAATTTTTGGCGTCATCTCCCTTTCGAATGATTTCTACTTTTTGAATGATTACATCTTCCACGGGTTTATCTCCCGGCTTGGCAGTTTCTACCACTCCAATGGAGTCAACCACCTCCTGGCCTTTCACAATATGTCCAAAAACCGTATGACGACCATTTAGCCATGGGGTTTCTTTTAAAGTGATAAAAAATTGGCTACCATTGGTGCCAGGTCCGGCATTTGCCATTGCTAAAATGCCTTTACTGTCAAGTTTTAGAGAATCGACAAATTCATCCGGAAATTTATAGCCCGGACCTCCTTGACCTGTTCCCAATGGGTCTCCGCCCTGGATCATAAAGTCTTTAATCACGCGGTGAAAAATCAAATCATCATAAAAATGTTTTCCACGATAGGTGGTATCGACAAGGGTATTGGTTCCTTCCGCCAACGAAACAAAGTTTGCCACCGTAAGGGGCGTTTGTTCATAATACAATTCAGCAAGGAAAATTCCTCTGTTGGTTGTAAATTCGGCATAAAGACCATCCTTTAAATCCGGATATTTATCGTTGCAGGAGGCAAAGCATAAAACTATTCCGATAAAGTACAACAAGTTCGTTTTTTTCATTTCTTTCTGTTTTGATTCATTATTTAGTTAAAGTATCCAAAGGAATTTCGGAATTTTCTTTTATGGATTTCAGTGTTACTGTGGACTTGATAGGCACATTGCTGCCGATTTTATTGGTATCGCCGTAATACCCAAAAGCATTGTAAGATGGAAATAAAAAAGTTACAGTTTCGCCTGCTTTCATCAACTTTAGGCCTTGGCGCAGTCCTGTAATCAAATCTTCCTTATCCATCATATAGGTTCGGGTCGGAATTTCTTCAGAAGAATATATCGGTGTCCCATCCAATTGAAGGATATTATATTCAAAAACCACTTGGTCACCAAAATCGGGCGTGGGAGCCACGGAATCAATTTTCTTATTATAATAATACCAAAATCCATTCTGGGAAGTCAAATAGTTGTGAACGGTATCTTCAGCTATAATTTCCTTGATCAAATTCTCTTCGAAGGCAATCAGTTTCTTGTTGTGTTTTATTGAACGATCAATAAAACTTCCGGAAGATTGGGAAACGGGCCGCCTAGGCTCGGGTGATTTACAAGCCGCAAAAAGCAATACCAACATCAATATCCGTAAAAATTCCTTCATAACAATTCGTTTTCGTATTCGGACAACATGTTGACAAACTTTTTAATCGTTTTCTCCATATTATCCAAGCTTTTTCCGCCTGCAGCATTTCGATGGCCGCCACCATGATAATATTTGCGTGCAATTCGGTTCACATCAAAATCACCTTTTGAACGCAAAGACATTTTTATGATTCCTTCCTGTTTATTCTCAATAAAAATTACTGCAAAAATAATATTTTTCAAAGAAAGTATATAATTTACGAAGCCTTCAGTATCGCCCTTTTTATAATTATGTGCATCCAATTCTTCTTGCGACAACGAAATATATGCGGCACGGTATTCTTTCAGCACACGAATATTCATTAAGGCAACACCTAGCAGATGCAAGCTATCCAGTGAATTGGTATCATAAACCTGTTGATAAATTTCGGCATTTTTAGCACCACGCTCCATCAGGAAAGCTATTACCTTATGGGTTTGACTCGATGTCGATGGAAATCTAAATGATCCCGTATCGGTCATAATCCCGGTGTATAAACAGGTTGCCATCTCAGGCGTAACTGCAGAAAGCTGATCTAACTGTTCAAGGAAATTGTAAATCATTTCGGAAGTCGAAGACATAGCTGTATCGCTTTCCGTAAAACGTGCGTAATTTGAAGGCTGTTGATGGTGATCGATCATGACGAATTCGGCCGAAGACTTTTGCAAAAATTTTTCCATTTCACCCGTACGGGAAAAATCATTAAAATCAAGTGTAAAGATAAGTTCCGCTTCGGAAAGCAGCATCTTTCCTTTTTCATTATCCTGATCAAATTTAATGATTTCCGATTCGCCGGGCAGCCATTTTAAAAATTCTGGATAATCATTGGGGGAAACCACATTGACTTTGTGATCTTTGGCTTTCAAAAAAAGAAACAACGCCAGTGAAGCACCCAGCGCGTCCCCATCGGGATTTTTATGGGGAACAATCACAATTTTTTTCGGACTATCCAAAAGCCTTTTCATCTGTTTCAATTCTCCTTCCACCATAAGCTATACTAAATAACAAAATTTCAAATTAAACATTTAAAGTCAAAGGTACATTATTTCAAGGAGTTACCCCGATAAAATAGTAACCTCATCTACCGTCGTTTATATGCTAGTCCCACAATTAATGCTAAAATTCCAAAAGCAATCATCGCCACTATTTGTGCGGTTCTATCTTCCCCTTCTATTTGAAATGGACCAAAGCCCTGCATACCGGGGGAAATCAGAAAGTATAGGCCTAAAGCGACCAGCACCGCACCAATTAGAATCAAAACTACTTTTAACGTATTTCCCATTGGCGTTTTGTTCGAAAAGATAAATTATTCCCGGCCATAAAATAAATTTTAAAAGCTTACAAATAAAAAAACAACCACTTTTCCGGGGAAAAATGGTTGTTCATAAACATGGGGAGTTTATTTATTTCAATTTGAAAGTAACCCTACGCACCAATTGACGTGCAGGTTGAGAAGCTTTGTCGACAGAAGCATCTTCACCATTACCGGTTACGCTTAACCTTCCGGCATCGATTCCAGCAGCGACCATAATATCCATCACTTTTTGAGCACGAGCCATTGAAAGTTGTTGATTGTATTCGACATCTCCAATTTCATCGGCATAACCAATTAGTTCTGCTTGCGCATTTGGATTGTTTCGCATATAGGTAATGCAATAATTAATTGCCTCCAAGGAATAAGTCTCCGGTTGTGTACTGTTGAATTTGAAATATACGTTCACGTAACCATCATTCAGTAAGTCTGAAATCAAGCCACTGCCTCCGGTATTTTGATTCTTTGTGGAAGCATATCGTGCATCGAGTGATTTTTCGAGTTCATCCGGAATATTATTGTTGTTTTTGTCAACAGCGACCCCTTTTGAATCTACGGCCACACCGTTCACTGTATTCGGTTCTTTATCCAAATAATTGGCAATACCATCTTGATCGGAATCCAGCATATCATCTTCCACTTTTGATACTCGTCGATTCAAGGAGTCGATTTGTGCCTCCATTGTGCTGGTTGCACCACCGTACCAATCGGCATGCTCCGGAGCATTGCCCAAGTAAAAAGTAAGCCCCAGTGAACCGGTGATCATAAGTCCGTCAAATCCACGAAGTCTACTTTTGCTTGTTCCGTCCCAAGCGAAATCTTGACGAACGTTGGCAATCGCACTAAAATCACCAGTCAGAACAATGCTGTTGCTTAGTTTCAATTGAGGTGTAATACCTGCAATAAAATGACCCATCATTTCGCCATCGCGTTCTTTGGGTTCCTGAGGTGCCAATGAGGCAACCCCTGCGCCACCGTGAACCAAGAAATTTAATCTGTGCGTCCAGTTTTTAAAATTCAAAATGTCCCCGGCATTAACAACTCCTTGTAAAGAATAACGCATATAACGGGTTTTGAATGGAAGGCTTCCATCTTCGTTCCCTTCAATACTGTGATACCCAGCACCGAGTTTCAAACCGAAACGGTTCGTGAACATATACCGAACACCTAGGCTTCCTTGAAAAAAAGAAGGGGTTGCGGTATAATAGCCCTGCGTAAACGGCCTTCCCGGTTTGTGGACCCCCGCTTGCAATTCAATTGACCACTGGTTAAATTCTTGTTGCTCTTGTGCAAAAATCGCGGTACTGAACAATCCGCAAGCTAGTAATACGATAATTCTTTTCATGTCAATTTAATTTAATTGTTTTCATTGGTAGTTACGGGGCAAATATAAGATGATTTAGATTACAAAAAACGTTATTTTTGCGAACCTAAAAAAATTTCTCAATACAAATTAAAGCAAATATACGCAAACTTATTATTATTTAACAATAATTTGACTTTAAACGAGAAAAATATTTGGGCTCAGCAATACTCTAAATTCGGCGATGTTTTCTACAATTATTTGAAAATTGGTGTAATAGCATTTTTGTTTGATTTTTTTCGCATCAGAGGTATTTTCAAAAATCAAGATTTTGGAAGAAATATTTCTGCCATCATACATCGAGCACTTCCCCCACCACAGGTTTCTATTGTTTCCAGATCACTGCTCAAAATCTCACAGTAATTTTCGATATGCGCCAATTGGTTTTCGGTTAAACTATTGCGGGCAACTTGGCTCATGATCAGATATTGCTTTTCAAACGCCCCCTCCACCTGAAGCATATTTCCTGCAAACTTGTGCATTTGTCCTTCGGAAATTTCAATTATCTCTTTCCCGTCTTGTTTTAGGTGGGCGATGACATTTTTGCGCTCTTTTTTATCGTCAATGGAATCCAAACAAATTACCGCAAATGCCGTTCCCACACACATCATAACATTTGTATGGTAAATGGGTTTCCGGTCGCCATCCACATCTTGGAACGAGTGAAAAATGACTGGTGTATATTCAAAATCTTCACAAAATTCGATCAATAAATCTTCATCGGCGCGAGAGGAAAGTGAGCAGTAGGCTTTTCTGTTGACCCGATCTAAAATTAGGCTTCCGGTCCCTTCCAAAAACTTGCCTTCTTCCTCAGCTGAGGTGTAATCCATGATTTCGGTAATCTCGAAACCATTTGCCTCAAGTTTTTCCAAAATATCCTCGCGTCTTTCCCGTCGACGATTTTCTGCGAACATAGGATATAACGCCACGGTTCCGTCATTGTGAAATGAAACCCAATTGTTGGGAAAAATGGAATCGGGGGTTTGCAACTCCTTAAGGTCGTCCACAACAATCACTTCTACCCCAACCTTGCGCAATTTTTCCACAAACCGATCAAATTCCTTTTGAGCCAATTCATTGACATCCAAGCTGGAGTTTTCAATTTTTTTTTGAAAATAATTGTTTACAACCGTTTCTTCGTTCATTCGAAAATCAACCGGTCGGATCATTAATATGGTATTGGTGACTTGAGGCATAAATTTAATTTTCAGTGTAATTTTTATAAAAGAACAATCGGCTTCGGACTCTATCCCTTTTTGGAGATTTTATTCTGAAAACATACAAATATCCAACTATTCCCGCAAACTAAAAAACCCTTTTTGATTGCTCAAAAAAGGTTTTTGTTGGACTGAAAAAGAAATAAAATCAAGCTTCGAACGGTTCGATCGAAACAAAGGATTTGTTATCTTTCTTTTTTGCGAACACTACGATGCCATCAACTTTGGCATGTAACGTATGATCTTTTCCGGCGTAAACATTTTTACCCGGATTATGAACGGTTCCACGTTGTCTTACAATAACGTTTCCGGCAGTGGCAGATTGACCACCAAAAATCTTTACGCCCAAGCGTTTCGATTCCGATTCCCTACCGTTTTTGGAGCTACCAACCCCTTTTTTATGTGCCATGATCTATTGTTTTTAAGGGTTATGCTTTATTTTTTAAAAGTGCTTTGGCCTGTTTCACCCATTCCTCCGATTCAATTTTGTCACGGGTAATACCTTCCACCGCCTCAAGTTGCGTGCGGTCTGCGGCTTTCAATTTGCTGATTTGTTCGTAGGTGTAAATTCCTATTTCGTTCAATCGCTCTTCGTAAGCCGGGCCAATGCCATTGATTTCCTTCAAGTCGTCCGCATCGGCTTTTTTTGCGGTTCCAATGCTATGAAGCAATTTATCAAGGTTTATTTCGATATTCTTGTCTTCCGCACGATGTTCGGCACGGCTTATCAAATTTTCGCTGACCTCATTTTCCTTTTTTGCCTTCGCGGGGGCTTTCTTTGCAGAAACCTCCTTTTTCGCGGCCGATTTCTTTTCACCTTTGAAATCACCGATACTTTCGATCATGATTTCCGTTAAGGCTTGACGGTGGCCGTTTTTAACGCGGTAACCTTTTCTGCGCTTCTTTTTGAAGACAATTACTTTGTCCCCTTTCAAATGCCTTGTGATCGTTGCGTTCACAGAAAGGCCACTTATAGCCGGGGCGCCCAAAGTGACTGTACCGTTATTTTCTGTAAGCAAGATTTTATCGAAAGAAACGCTGTCTCCTTCTTCTCCTGCCAAACGGTGCACATACACTTTTTGGTCTTTTGCAACTTTAAATTGCTGCCCTGCTATCTCTACAATTGCGTACATAGCTTGATTTATTGATTGTTTATTTTCAAATTTTTCCCACCGTTTTCGGTAAGCGGGTGCAAATATACCGCTAAATTATTAATCCGCAAAGGTTTCGATAAAATTTACTTCCGGCGTGGGTTTTCTATTCGGAAAAGTTCGATAAAACAGTTTCGACAACCTTGTAAACGCCGATTTTAATTGAACTATCAAGTTGGTTCTTTACAGAAAACTTTTGATTTATTTCCAATTCAATTCCTATGTAATTCTGTGGAAATATTTCGCGCAAATCAGTCGTTAAGCCATCGGAGGTTCCCAAATAGGGATAATTCATTCTGATTTTCATATTTGGAAATTCCTTTTTCAGTAGCGCTTTCATCGTTTTGGAAAGTTCATTTTCCAAAATTTTGCTTGGATCATACAACAAACCCATATCGGCCGTTCTATTTTCTCCATTAAAAACCGGCGTAAAACTATGAACCGATAAATGAAATACTTTTTCTCCATTTTGAATAAATTCTTTTATGCTATGCTGAATTTTTTCCCGATAAGGAAAATAATAGGTTTCCAATAAATGCCTTCTTTCTGGAGAAGCGAGGGCCGACGCAAACTCGGAAAACAAGTTCGGATTTCCTACCGATCGGTTCATTTCAACAAGAAGCCGGCTTGTTTTTTGAAAAGTCGAAAAATCCGAAAGGGGTTGCAAACTATGAAACAGATCGTAGGCGCCCATATCAAAAGCGCGGTGGGTAGTTAGAACGCTTTCATTTCCGCGAAATAAGTATTGAAATTCAGGGGGAATTTCATTTCCCGCATGTTCGCAAGTGAGAATTAATTTCACGGTAAAAAAAGTTCGTTTTTAGCCAAACAGTTTCCGAGCCGTTCATAAATTTCTTTCAAGTTGTCTTCTGAAAAATCACCTCCGACAGCTTTCAATATCCGAGTGGACAAACTTCCATTTTTCAGTAAAAATTCGATCGTTTCCCGATGCTTTTCTGAAATTTCACCTTTTGTCAGAAAATACAGTCGCTTCCAAATTTCCCCGGACTCAACACTACTTTCAATCCCAAACAATTTCAAATATTCCAGATTTTCAATTTCGGCTATTTCGGCATCTTTGATTACCGCGTTCAAAATTTCCAGCAAATCATTTTCATTCCACTTTTTCTGTTCTTCCAAAGAAATCAATTCACTTGAAACCAGCAATTTCAAACCTTCAATAATCAACACCGCGATTGCAATATCGGCTTTTGCACATTCCTGCGTGTCGATGACACGAATTTCAATCGCGTTTCTATCAAATCTTGCAATGGCCCCACGCGAATTTAAAAATTGTTGATCCAGAATATTTTCAGTATCAAAGGGTTTTATGGCTTTATTGATCGGATCGAAAATTTCATTCTGATATTCGCTTTTGCTGAAAACCTGTTCGGGAATCACTTTCCCTGTCATTTCGGGAATTTCTTTCTGATTGGTTTTATAAACCTGCATTCGCGCATCTTTAAACCCCGTATTTTTTCCCTCGAAAATAGGCGAACTCGCGCTCATGGCGGGAATGATGGGCAACAAAATCCGAATGGCGGCATGTAGTTTTTCAAATTCAGAATCGTCGAAGAAAGGTAAATTTATATGCATGCTCTGCACATTGGCCCAACCGTGTCCGTGGCAATCGAAAATACGGTTGTACAAGGCATAAATTTTACTGTAATGGTGTTTCCACAAATGCATTTCCGTTTGCGGATCCATAAACGGATGGGAAGCCGTTGGCCATAACTTAGCATGAAGCGGCAACAAAATTTGATTGATTTCGCGGATATTTTCAGCGAAAAGTTCATCCAAATTTTCAAGATCGGCGGTTGGCCCATTTGTTTTTAATTCCACCACATGCGCCACCAATTCGTTGCTCCATTCTATTTCCCCGTTTTCAATGGAAGATACAATACTCCCATTTTTAGCGCGCATCAATTCATCGACGATCGGTGCGATTTTTAAATGTGGCAAACCGACCAGCATATATTCCAATTCAATTCCAAAAACTTCGAAGAGATGGTAGCGCATTAGCTTCTTTTTTGTAGGCGTGATTTTAGGGCGGAAAGCACTTCAATATATAATTGGTCGCCATAATACCGGTCTTCAACACCAAAATCAATATTGGGGTTGTCGTTTATTTCTATTACCAAAGGTTTTCCGTTCACTTCTTTAATGTCAATTCCATACAAGCCTTTTCCCATTAATTTTGCCGATTTCAAGGCAGCTGTCAGAATTTTTTCAGGAACTTCTTCGATCGCCAAACAATCGGCATTGCCTTCTTCGTCATCTTTTTTGGCGGCATTCCAGTTGTAAATTTGCCAGTGACCTTTGGCCATATAATAGCGGCAGGCAAAAATAGGTTTGTTGTCCAAAATTCCGATGCGCCAATCAAATTCCGAAAAACTGTATTCTTGCGCGATGATAAGATCGGATTTTTTCAACATTTGTTCAACGAGTTCTTTGTATTCTGTTTCGTTTTGCGCCTTTTTCACCCCAAAAGAAAATGTGGAATCAGGTGATTTCAGCACGCAGGGCAAACCGGTGATTTTCAAAACCTCATCCTTATTATCTTTATGGACAATAATTGTTTTTGGGATTGGAATGTTGGCATTTTGCAAGGCTTCGGCCATATACACTTTGTTGCAACATTTCAAAATCGCATCCGGATAATCGATGAGCGCAATATCTTCTTGCTGCGCTTTTCGGGCGAAAGCGTACGCTTCGTTGTTCACTTCGGTGCTTTGCCGAATGAACAGGGCATCGAAAGCCGAAAGCCGCGACAAATCTTTAGGAGAAATGACTTCCACATAAAAATTCATTTTTTCGGCTATTTCCAAAAATTTTTTAATCGCCTTCGAATTGCTGGGCGGTGCTGGATCGTTGGCCTGCAGCAAAATAGCCAAATCGAATTCCGCTTTGTTTGGTTTCGGGGTATCGTAGCGTTTTTTGGCGAAATATTGCGAAGCGAATTCACGCATATAGGGTTTATGCTCTTCCGGAATTTCCGATTCAGAAATGGCCCGAATGCTTTTTATGTTCCATTTTGTCGTGAAATTGAACCGCACCCTCAAAAACGGAATTTGAAAATGTTTGTGAAACATGGCGCTCAATTCCGTGTATTTGTGCGCGGTATTTTGCCCGAAATAAATACTTAAGGTAAACTCCTGCGATTTAATATTCTTCAAACTTTGCTGAATGAGTTCATCAAAATCCCCGGAAATCACCTTTACGAGTTTCGGTTCACGCAAATCCACAATGTTTTTTACCGTAGGAATTGCCAAATGGCCACGGGCTTCTGCCAAAAGCGACACATAATATCCTTTTGATTGGTAGGAATAATCTTTGCACAAATTGAATATGCGCGCGGTTTTCAGTTGGGAATATTCGGGCTTTGTCAAATAATCGCCCGCCGAAACGATTTCTAAATTATTGGCGGGAAATTGCCATTTTTCAGGATGGTTGACAATAATCAGTTTCTTCATTGAAGGCTAGGTTACAAACCTCAAAAGTATATGAAAATTCAGTTCAAACAATTAGATGCAGTTCTAAAATTTGAAAAAATCATGGCATAAACGGTTTAAGGAACTGAATTTGATTTTTCAGGCATTTTTCCCAAACATCTTATGTTCGCGTGGCTTGGTTGTGTTCCAACTGTCTTTAAAAAGTTGCATGCAGACCAGTGTTGCAATAAACGTGGTAACCGCCCCCATTGTTCCCACGGTGAAAATCACAAGGGCAAGCTCTGAATCATAGTTGACATCATATCGCATCAAAAGTTTATCGATAAAATTAGGGTTTATATTGCTGGCATAGATGGCAAAAAAAGCTGTAAAAATCACCGTTCCGTAAAAACCTGTTTTCAAACCGGCCATAAAACCTTTTTGGTACTTAAAATTTCGTTTGTGCGCTTTGAAATCTTTGGTGGTCCAAAAAATGGCGGCACTTGTAAAAACCGCATTCAATAAGCTGAACCATACATAAGTATGAAGACCAAAGAGGGAAAAGATCAAGAAATAAGCGATCAGTACCACCCCGAGAATCACACCATAGCGTAAAGGAATTGCAGAACTTTTCATAAAATCGGGTTTAAATGTGTAGGTAAATTTCAGAAAAATTGTTGGTAACTACAACTAAAAGCATGTTAATTTTACTATTAATGAAAATGGAATCTGTTGTAAAACCAATGCCTTTTTAAAATAAATGCAGTCTTTCTGTAACAAAAACAGTACTTTTGAAACTTACTATTTGAAACCTATTTTAAAATAACTTTCACAATGATCAGAAAATTAAGTTTTACGGTTTGTGCTTTGTTGGCGACCTTAATGGGGTTTTCCCAACATGTCGAGTTTTCGGAGTACAATTTGGACAACGGATTGCATGTTATTTTGCACCAAAACAATTCTGCCCCGGTTATTACGGTTGGCGTTATGTACCACGTTGGTGGAAAAGATGAAGAAGTCGGTAGATCGGGATTTGCGCATTTTTTCGAACATCTTTTATTTGAAGGAACGGAAAATATTGGTCGCGGCAAATGGTTCGATATTGTAGGTGCCCACGGAGGTTCAAACAACGCGAATACGAGCCAAGACCGCACCTATTATTACGAGACTTTTCCGTCCAACAACTTGGAATTGGCCTTATGGATGGAATCGGAACGCATGCTTCACCCGATAATCAACCAAATTGGAGTGGACACCCAGAATGAAGTAGTCAAGGAAGAAAAGAGATTGCGAATCGATAATTCCCCTTATGGAAAATTCAATGCGGCCGTAAGTGAAAATATATTCAAAAAACATCCATACAGAATTCCAACTATTGGAACCATGAAAGATTTGGATGCTGCCACACTGGATGAATTCAAAGCCTTTTTCAAAAAATATTATGGTCCGAACAATGCCGCTTTGGTCGTTTCCGGCGATTTTCAAAAAGAAGAAGCAAAGCAGTTGATCGAAGCCTATTTTGGTGATATTCCACGAGGTCCGGAAGTAGTTCATCCAAACATTAAGGAAGAACCAATCACGCAAATGATCGTTGACACGGTTTACGATTCCAATATTCACATTCCCTTGGTGCTTTTAGCCTATCGAACTCCCGGAATGCAAGAACATGATGCGTATGTGCTGGATATGATTTCCACCATTTTAACCGATGGAAAAAGTTCGAGAATGTACAAGAAAATGGTAGATGAGGATAAAGAAGCCTTGCAAGTTTTGGCTTTTAACCAAGCTCAAGAAGATTACGGTGTTTACATTATGGGCGCACTTCCGATGGGCGATATTCCCCTTGATTCACTTGTTGCATCCATGGACGAAGAAGTTGCAAAATTGAAAAATGAACTTATTTCCGAACGTGAATACCAAAAATTGCAGAATATTTTCCTTAACCGCTATGTGAATTCCAACAGCACGGCACAAGGAATCGCCGCATCGCTGGTTTCATATTATACCATGTACGACGGCAATACCAATTTGATCAACAAAGAAATTGATATTTACCAAAGCATTACCCGTGAGGAAATCAAAGAGGTAGCGAACAAATATCTTAATAAAAACCAACGCTTAAAATTGTATTATTTGCCGGGCGAGAAGAAAGAGTCAACAAATAATCAATAAACATTCAAAAAAAATAAATCATGAAAGTAAGAATAATTTCACTTTTTGCTGCCTGTTTAATGGTCATTGGCGCTCAAGCCCAAGTCGATCGATCAAAACAGCCACAACCCGGTCCGGCCCCAAAAATAAATTTGGAAAAGCCTATTTCTTTTGAACTGGACAACGGCTTGGAAGTTATGGTGGTCGAAGATCACACGCTTCCAAAAGTTACGGCCCAAATGATGATCGACAACAAACCTCATTCCGAAGCAAAACCAGGAACATCGGCCTTGCTGAGCATGATGTTTGGCACCGGAACCGAAAAAATCGGGAAAGATGCCTACAATGAAGAAATCGATTTTTTGGGCGCTTCCGTTAATTTTGGTGCCGAAAGGGCTTCGGCAAATTCCCTGTCGAAGTATTTTCCCCGCGTGTTGGAATTAATGGCCGCGGGAACTCTTCATCCAAAATTCACCCAGGAAGAATTTGAAGCCCAAAAAGCAAAATTGATCGAAAGTTTAAAATTCGACGACAAAAGCGTTCCCTCCATTGCTTCAAGATTGAGCGGTGTGTTGGCCTACGGTGTGAACCATCCGTACGGCGAATTTGCCACTCCTGAATCGGTTGAGAAAATCACGTTACAAGACATCAAATCTTTTTACAACAATTATTTTGTTCCAAAAAACGCTTATTTGGTAGTCGTTGGCGATATCACATCGAAAGAAGTAAAAAAATTGGTAAAAGATAGTTTCAAAAAATGGGAAGAGGCCGCTCCCCCAATCGCGACTTTGCCAGCGGTTCAACCTGCACAATACACACAAATTGATTTTGTGGATATGCCCAATGCCGTTCAAAGCGAAATCAGGGTGCAAAACACCGTCGATTTGCAAATGTCGGATGAAGATTATTTTCCGGTATTGATCGCCAATCAAATTTTGGGTGGAAGTTTCGGCAGTTATTTGAACATGAATTTGCGTGAAAAACATGGATTTACTTATGGAGCACGTTCGAGAGTGGGAACCGACAAATACGCTTCCCGATTTTCCGCATCAACAAGTGTTCGAAACGCGGTAACAGACAGTTCGGTAGTGGAAATTTTGAAAGAAATAAAACGCATTCGCAACGAAAAAGTTTCCACTCAAGACCTTAACTTGGCCAAAAACAAATATGCCGGAAATTTTGTGCTGATGTTGGAAAGGCCATCGACGCTTGCAGATTTGGCCCTTAATATCAAAACCAAGGATTTGGATGAGAATTTCTATTCAAATTATTTGAAAAATATACAAGCAGTTACCCAAGAAGATGTAATGCGCGTAGCAAACAAGTATTTTAAAACCGGAAACCTTCAAATTATTGTGGCCGGAAAAGGAAGTGAAGTTTTGGAAGGATTGGAAAATATTCAATTTAATGGAAAAACCGTTCCCGTATTCTATTTCGACAAAATGGGAAATAAAGTTGATCGACCTGTTTTCGAAAAACCAATTCCGGAAGGCGTTACCGTTGAAACCGTTTTCGCCGATTATATTGAAGCCCTTGGTGGGAAAAATGCCGTGAAAGCTGTTAATTCCATTTATATTTTAGGTGAAACCGAAATGCAGGGAATGACGCTTAATATTGCGATAAAAGAAACAAACACCAAATCTTCGACCGAAGTGTTGCTCAACGGCAATAGTTTGCAAAAAGAAGTTTTTAACGGTGAAACCGGATACCGTATAGCTCAAGGTCAAAAAATGGATTATACCGCCGAAGAAATTGCCGACAAAAAAGACAGTGGCGGACTTTTTCCAGAACTGACCAAAACGGAGGCAACACTTGAAAAAATAGGAAAATTTGATGGTGAAGATGCCTATGTCGTTAAAATGGATGAAAATACCACGGCTTATTACGACACGGATTCCGGATTGAAAATCGGAAGCGAAACCACAAAAGAAAACATGGGGAAAACAATCACCCAAACCACCGGATTTAGTAATTACAAAGAAGTAAAAGGAGTGAAAATCCCACATACAATGACCGTTTCTTTTGGACCCCAAAAACAGAAATTGAACGTTGTGGAAGTTAAAATCAACGAAGGTGTTTCAGATGCCGATTTTCAATAAATAGTTCCCGTCTGAATGAAAAGAGGCTGCCTTTTTGGACAGCCTCTTTTTTATTCCGCGATTAAAAATTTCAAGTCGTTATCTCCGCCCATTTCACAACTACTTTGATTTCATCTGCCGACTGTTTTCCCAAGGCTTTTTCAAAATCGGTATAAGCATATTTTTCGGTAATCATTTTTTTGAGCGTTTCAGGCCATTTCTTTTGCGCAGCTTCCAAATCGGCCACCGCTGTTTTGAAATGTTCCATGCTGGCGTTCACACTTCCCAATATCAACTGATTTTTCAAAACCAATTGGCGCATTAAATCACTTCCGTTTATGGTCAAAGGTTTATTTCCACTTGGAATTCCCGTGGAAACGTATATCCCGTTCACACCCAAAACATCGATCAATTCAACCTGAAGTTCAGCAAAACCCGCCGCTTCAAAAATAAAATCAAATTCACCGATTTCATCATCGATATTAAGCGTTTTAACTTTTCGCCCGTCAATATATTTTCCACCGATTTCGCTGAGCATTTTCGGTCGTTTGCTTTGCTCATCGACAATATCCAAACCATATACTTCCGCTCCCCGAAGCCTCAAGGCAAAAGCAGCCAGAAGGCCGACCGCTCCTACCCCCGCAACCAACGCTTTCTTGCCTTCAATCCAATTTTTTCCTTTCTCGAAATCCAGAATGCGCGAACGTTGAAGCAGCAAGGCTTCTTCGATTCCTTTTGATGCCACGGACATGGGTTCTGTGAGGACCGCAATTTCTTGGAGTTCGGTGGGAACCCGAACAAAATACTGTTCTTTATCGACTACAAACTCGCATTGATATCCGTCTGCTTCTTTGATGCCACGTTCGGTATAATCGCCGGTATAGCACATATCGCTGCGATTGTTTTTGCAGGCTTCGCATTTTCCACAGCCTCGCCGAACAGTAAAAACCCCCAAATCGCCCTTTTTTGCGCGTGTAACATTTTCACCGATTTGCAAAACTTGGCCCAACATTTCATGGCCGATTATCAATCTGGAATGAAATAGGGGTGCATCGGCTCTTCCGCCACTTGCTACTTCGCGGTCGGTGCCACAAATTCCAACTTGCAGTACTTTCATTTTTATTTCATCGGAAGCCGTGATCTCTGGTTTTTCAATCGTTACGATTCGCACATCCTTGGTTCCGGGTTTTAAAGAAATGGCCTTCATAATTATATTATTTGACTTAAGTATTTAATAAACTTTTGTAATTAATCAGTGTGCGTAAGTGTTTGTTTCACAACGATTAAAATAACCGCAAAGGACACAAAGAAAATACACAGAGAACGCAAAGAACTGAAAATTAACGATTTAATGCTTTGTAACCTTTGTGCTAAACTTTGCGCTCTTTGTGGTTAAAAAACTTGTATTCAGACTATTAAATGAAATTAATGTAAAGTGATTAGTTACAAACTTTTTAAAATCATCACTCTCAATGTTTCCCGCTGATACCGCTGATTTCCGCAGAGAAGCTTGATCAAAAATCATGTTAAATCGGCGTGATCTACGTATTCACCTTAGACAACTGTAGCTCAATTCATTACTATTATTTAATAAAGAACCTAAGCCGATATTTTTTTGAAATATTATCCCGATAAAAAATTGCTTTATTTCTAAAATAAGAAACCATTAATCAATGGTTTTCTAATCCCACGGATTCACATCTTTATTTCTACTATCGTTCAGTTGTCGATCTAAATTATAGGCCGCACTAATCAATCCCAAATGTGTAAACGCTTGTGGAAAATTTCCCAAATGTTCACCTTGAAAACCAAGTTGTTCGGCATAAAGTCCGACATGATTTGCATACCCGAGCATTTTTTCAAAATAAAAACGGGCTTTTTCCAACTGTCCCGAGCGCGACAAGCATTCTACATACCAAAAACTGCACATGGAAAAAGTACCCTCATGTCCTGTAAATCCATCTGGGGCAGCAACTTCTGGCCGATAGCGATATACCAACGAATCGGAAACAAGCATTTCCTCAATACGATCCAATGTGGCAATCCATCGCGGATCTTTGGGGCCAATAAATCGAATCAATGGCATCAACAAAGCAGATGCGTCCACCGTATTGGCTCCCGGATATTGCATAAAAGCCTTTTTGTCTTCATCCCAAAATTCGGAGAAAATGCTTTTAAAAACCTTGTCGCGTTCTTCTATCCACTTTTTGTTCATGGGAAAAGATCGGGCTTCCGCAATTTTTACGGTTCGGTCAAAAGCTACCCACACCATAAATCGCGAATAAAGGAACATTTTTCTTCCGCCACGAACTTCCCAAATTCCTTCATCGGGCTGGTTCCAATTATTTGTGAGCCAATCAATTTGTTTTTTCAAATTAACCCAAAAATCATACGAAATTGGCTCCCCATATTTATTGTAAAGGTAAACCGCATCCATGAGTTCCCCATAGATATCGAGTTGCAACTGACCGTAAGCATCGTTCCCGACACGAACCGGACTTGAACCTTTATAACCTTCAAAATTATGAAGTTCAAATTCCTGCAATTTTCGGTGCCCGTCAATGGAATACATAATTCCCAAACGGTTGCGGCCTTTAATATCTTGGCAAGCTTTTTCCACCCAATGCATAAACGCGCCTGCTTCTTTTGTATATCCCATTGTTATGAGCGCGTACATTGAAAAAGAAGCATCGCGTATCCATGTATATCGGTAATCAAAATTCCGGCTTCCACCAATGTTTTCGGGTAGACCGAAAGTTCCTGCTGCAATCATGGAACCATATCTGTGGGAAGTAAGGAGTTTCAAAACCAAGGACGATCGATTCACCATATGACGCCATCTTCCGGTATAATTGGATTGTTCGATCCAATCTTTCCAATAATTCACCGTATCGAACAAACTCTTGGTTACAAAGGATTCCAGATCAATTTTTTTTGTCGATTTTATATTGATGTGTTCAAATAAAAAATCGGCCGTTTCAGTAGCTTTTAGGGTAAATTCAGCAAAAACATCGTTTTCCTTTACAGTAAGCGGAACAGAACTCACCAATCGCAATTGGGTTTTATCATCTTCTTGGCTTGTAAAAATCACTTCTTTTTCAGTAATGATTTCCACGGTATGGGTGGTTCTTCCGTAATTGAACCGGGGAAGGCATTTCAGTTCAAGTTTCACTTCTCCGCGTATGCTGGTCACCCTTCGAATCAATTCTTTTCCACAGTACAATTCTTCTACGGGCATGAAATCGGTAATTTCCGCTACCCCTTCCGGGGAAAGAAACCGTGTGAGCAAAACATTGGTATCGGGAAGATATAATTGGCGGGTTTTCATTTCTTCAAAAAGCGGATGTAACTGAAATTTCCCACCTTTTTCCGAATCAAGCAAGGCAGCGAAAATACTTGGGGAATCGAAATCGGGAAAGCACATAAAGTCGATGGATCCGTTCAAACCAACCAAAGCAATTGTATTCAAGTCGCCAATAACTCCATAATTTTCAATGGGTTGGTAATTATCTTCCTCTGTTTTCCGCATGACTTAACTAACTTGATTTTATCATTTTTTTAAGGCTGAAAACTTCAAGTTAATAAAAACGTCCAAAAATCTTGGATATGAACGGGTTAAATAAAACTTAAGATTGAATTTTTTCGAAAGTTCGAAAGCAAGATTCATTCCTTCCGGAAAAAATCAAATCCATAAAAAAAGCCATCGACGACGCGATGGCTTTTAAATAGTAGGGAAAATGGAATTTATTCTTTGATCAATTTGATCGTTTGCATTTTTCCATTTGCTTCAATTCGAATAAAATAAACTCCTTTTTCCATTCCGTTCAAATTCATATTGGTTTTCAAAGCATTGACTTCACCTTGCTGTTTCACCAATCTTCCCAAAAGGTCATAAATTTGAATAGTATGAACAGGAATTTTCGATTCGATTGTAATTTGGGAACGACTCGGATTCGGATACACCACAATTTCATTCATGTGTTGAAAATCTTCAATCCCAAGAGGCGTGCATGCAAATGTGGCCACCCAACCGGGACGCGTTGAATAACTATCCGCAGTGAATTTCACGGTGATTGCCCCCGAAGGATCTGTGGATTCAAAAGGTCCGGGAATTGTATTGCCGGTTAAATTCTCGGCATTGGCAAAAATCGGCGCATCTGTATTTTCACCATCATAAATTGTCATGAAATCATAGCCGTCTTCCAAATTGAATTCCGAAAAAGTAAGTGTCAACTTGGTATTTGCATCAGGATAAAATGTTTTTACGAGCATCTGATCGCCGTCTATATAATTGGCATTTTGGCCACCGGTATCCACAAACAAATCCCCACCACAATAATCGCCGTTGGTCAACAAAAGTCGTTGGATTTGCGCATTAATGGAACCCGAAGTACAAACGTTTTTGGCAATAACCCAATAATAGGTATTGGGTTGCAACCCGGATACTTGAACTGTTTCGGTGGAAGTTTGAATCCAACTCGATGACCATTGAGCTACCGGATAAAATTTATATTCCCAGCTGTCGCCAATAGCGTCTTCTATAGTAATTTGTGCCGAAGTAGAAGTCACATTTGTAAAAATAAGATCGGAAACAGTAAACGCACAAGAAACCACACAATCTGTTCCCAAACAAGATTTGGATGCGATCGTGCTTCGAATCAAGGCCCCCGGTTGCGGACCAAATCCGTTGGCCAGATTGATTCCTACACTTGGCACAAGATGGCAATAACTCATAATTGTTCCACCGGAAGTTGGTAGCGCAGCATCGCAACCCTCGTCGTAACCGGCTGTTGGACCACAACCATCAATTGCAGTGTTATCACCGTTCCAAGCACAAGCATGCGTATGGGGCGATCCCAAAGCATGGCCCATTTCATGGGTCATGGCCATAATTGTCCACGAATAAGTGGGCACTTCCGCATAATATTGACTGATCCCAGAATAGGCATAACGCGAAGTTCCGCACAACGAGTTTAAAAAAGCCACGCTCGTTGTAGAGGGGGAATTGACCAAATGTGCCAAATCGCCATTAAAGGCCGGTCGAAAAGAAGTAAAATAATACAGATTTCCTTGGTAATCGTAAACGAAAGGATCCTGTTCCGTCCAAATCAGCACCTCGCTCAATGCAATTTGTATATTGTCATTGGCATACAAAGTGGCAATATTATTATGCACCCCCGTAATCCAATTTAAGGTAGCGGTTGTATCGCTACCATTGTTCAAGTAAGGTTCGTAAGCGATTTCATAATAAATACGAACACAATTCGGAACCGTGAATTGATCGCGGGAGGCCATCTCTTCCTGATAGGAAATTTGTTGTTTTTGGTTTTCAACCAGTTCATCCACACCGCATTTAAACGGGTTTTCCATGCTAAGTGTATAATCGGTGTATGACAGGTAATCTGATGAATTTTTTGCTTTTCCAATTACTACATTTCCCGTACCAAGAGAGGAAGCAACGCCCATCATTCCGTGGTCAAAAAAGCTGAAAGCTGCGATTGATCCCGGATCATTTTTAACAATTCCACGGTAATAAACTCCCGGTTGATAGGAAATGGCTTTGGCATTTTGATCCACCGGCTCAAAATTTTCTGTCAAAATATTGTTTTTGAACAATTCGACGGTAATTTCTGTTTCTTTATATGGAAAAGAAATCTCGATTGTTTCTGGTCGTTCATTCATCAATCGCTGAAGTTCGGAAAGATTCAATTCCAAAACAAGCGCGTCTTCCGCCCAATTTTTATACAGGTTTTGCTTTTCGGAAGAAGAATTTCTACCCAATAAATTAAAAGTTTCAAAACGCTGATTTTTCTGATGATACTGATTTATTTTTTCGGCAATAGGTTTGCTTTCCTGTGCAAAAAGGGAAAAGCCGATAAGAATAAAGAAAAACGGGAAATATTTCATAAAGTTAAATTTTTCACAAAGATAAAGATTATTTATTATGACTTCACAATTATTTGACCCACTGATTTTGGTAAATTCGAATTTAACCTATTCTGATACAGAAAATTCCACCTTACCGAGCTTGTCGATTTCAGCGGATATTTTATCATTCCTGTTCAAATTCACCATTGGACCCAATGCGCCGGAAAGAATAATTTCGCCCTTTTTCAGGGGATTTCCCATTTCCATCATTTTATCCGCCAGCCAAACCGCAGCATTCAACGGATTTCCCAAACAGGCTTTTCCCGAGCCTTCCGAAACTTTTTGTCCGTTAATTTCCATGTGCATCCCGCAGGATTCCAAATTAAAATTTTCCAGTGCAACTTTTTTTTCTCCCAATACAAAATGGCTGGCCGAAGCATTGTCGGCAATGGTATCGGTAATTTGAATATTCCAGTTATCAATGCGGCTGCCCACTATTTCGATTGCAGCAACGGCAAAGTCAATGGCGTTCTTTAAGTCTTCCAAGGAATTGTTGGTCTGAAGCAAATCGTCTTTCAGAATAAAAGCAATTTCAGCTTCTGCTTTGGGTTGCATCAATTTTGAAAAAGAAAGCGTTTCCCCGTTTTGAATTTGCATCGTATTCAATAAAATGCCAAAATCAGGTTCGTTTACGCCAAGTTGGGCTTGAACTTTTTCAGAAGTCAATCCAATTTTTTTGCCTACAATTTTTTGACCCACAGCAATTTTCTGATCTGTTATGAATTGTTGGACCCGATAGGCATTTTTCAGATCCTTCCCATCAAAAAATCCACGAATTGGCGGACAGGGAACCTTACTTTTTTCGGCTTGAAGAAGAATAGAAGCTATTTCGGAAACAGTTTTTTTCATGCCTGCAAGATGCGAAAAATCGCTTCAAGAATAAAGCGCATGAATCAAAAAATAATCGTCTGATTTTCCCAGACTTTCCAAATATACAACCCCAAAAATACCACGGAGGCCATAAAATTAATGAAGGTTCCCGCCAAAAAACCGATAAAGGAACCAAAGGCTGCCTTAAAAGCTGTTTTGGAATTGGTTTTGTTGAAAACCAATTCGCCGATCAACGCGCCCAAAAATGGACCGATCAAAATTCCGAACGGAAAAAACAAACCGACGATCAATCCAATTGTTGTTCCAATAGCACCCGCCCTGCTTCCTCCGAAACGCTTGGTGCCTTGCGCCGGAATCACATAATCCAACACAAAAAGTAAAATTGTCACGGCGAGCGTAATTCCCAAAAACCAGTAATCCATTTCAATTCCCGGAATAAAATAAAACAGCAGCAAACCCAACCAACTTATTGGCAAACCCGGCAAAACCGGTAGAAAACTGCCCATGATTCCTACAACGCAAAGAATCATTCCGAGTAAAAGAATAACGATTTCCATAATTCATTTTCCGCGCAAGATAGAAAAATTACGGTTTTAAATTTTTTAACTAATAAATTAGTTTAAACTAAAATTTTAGTTTATATTTGTTGCGTAATAATTCATAAAAATGGAAAATAATAGAGACGCGTTTTTGCCTTCACAAGAATTAACGAAAGCGGAAGAAGAAATCATGCAATGGCTTTGGCAACTTAAAGAGGCCAACGTGGCACAGATTATTGAGAAAATGAAATCGCCAAAACCAGCGTACAATACGGTTTCTACAATCGTTCGCATATTGGAAAACAAAGGCTTTGTCGATTACAAGAAAGTAGGTCGGGGACATATTTATTTTCCTTTGGTGGAAAAAGAAACCTACACCAAAGCTTCTATGAACAAACTGATGAACAATTATTTCAATGGTTCGGTAAAAAGTATGCTTTCTTTTTTTGTAAATAAAAATGATATGAGCGTGAAGGAATTGGAGGGAATTTTGAAAGAAATCAACAAAAGTGAAAAAACATGATATATTACTTCATCCAACTTCTCGTATTTCAAGCGCTGTTTTTGGGCGTTTATGAACTTTTCTTGAAAAAGGAAACTTTCTTTTCCTTAAACCGAGGCTATTTATTGATAACGCCTTTTTTGGCTGTTGTCATCCCTTTTTTGGAATTCGAAATTTTGCAAACGGTTGTTCCAACTTCAGAAATTGTGCAGCTTCCGGTGTTGTTTATTTCGGAAGGAAGTGAACAAACGAATATTATAAATGATGGAATAGAAGGTTCATTTTCCACTTACTCCTTTCTAAAAGCAAATGCGCTGACTATCGTATATTTTCTGGGTTTGCTTTTGAGTTTAGTCCTGTTCACCAGAAAACTGTTGTTTTTGCAAAATCGCCTAAGAAATGGGAAAATTGAAAAACGGAATAAGGTAACTATCGTTCGAATTCCCGATAGCAGAATGGCTTGTTCCTTTTTCAACCTCATTTTTTTGGGGGAAAATTTATCCGAAGAAGAAACGAAACAAATTTTGGCGCACGAATTGGCGCATGTGGAACAAAAACACAGTTGGGATTTGTTGTGGTTTGAAATTTTGAGAATTGTTTTGTGGTTCAATCCGTTTATTTATCGGCAACAAATGCAACTTTCAATACTGCATGAATATATCGCCGATGAAAGAGCGGTTCGAAAATTCGAAAAAAAATATTATTTCCAAGATTTGCTGAATGCCACTTTTGGCACACGGCAGATTTCTTTCACCAATCAATTTTTCAATAAATCATTAATCAAAAAACGAATAATTATGCTACAAAAACCGAAATCAAACCGAAACGCAAAACTCAAATATTTGTTGATTTTGCCACTAATGTTCGCCATGTTGACTTATGTGGCGTGCTCCGAAGATGTGCCAACAAATGAAAACCAAGAAATTCTTCCGCCACCGCCACCTCCCGGACCACCTACTAAAGCTTATCAAGAATATTTGGAACTGAAAAATATGCTAAAGGAAGAAGGAGTAGATTCCGATATGACATTTGAAGAATACCAAATGATCATAAAAATTGGCAGAAAGCCGAGTTCTTCTTTTGATATCGACCATGTTCCAAATGTTCCTTTTACATTGATCGATCAAGTCCCCATTTTTCCTGGTTGTGAAAATTTGGGCAACAATGAAGCACAAAAAGAATGTATGTCGCAAAAAATTGCTGAATTTGTAAATGCTAATTTTAACTCTTCCATTTCTAAAAATTTGGGACTTAAAAACGGAAATGCACGAATTCAAGTATTGTTCAAAATAAATGAAACCGGAAAAGTAGTCGAGGTGAAAGCCCGCGCGGCACATCCGGCGTTGGAAAGTGAAGCGATTCGTGTCGTGGAAATGCTTCCCGATATGACCCCGGGAAAACAAAATGGAAAGCCTGCGAGCGTGCTTTATTCATTGCCGATTCTGTTTCAGGCGGAATAATTTGAAAGAATACCACAAACCTAACAGGATTTTAAATCCTGTTAGGTTTAATTTTCGCATAAACTATTCGAAATAATTTTTTATTTTTAAAAATCTTATTTCAATCCGACTATTTTATGAAAGCTGACCCGCGAATTTTTCCGGTTTTATTCTTTTTATTTGCATTTTTTATTGGCTTTTCGGCAAATTCGCAGGAAACCAAAAAGGAAAACACCGAACCTATTGAAAGGGTTCCGGTTTACCCCGGATGCGAAGAGTTTACGGAAAACGAAATGCTGAAAAAATGTATGAGTATCCGGATTTCGGCCTATGTCGCCATGAAGTTCAACAGCGACGCCATGAAAAATCTCATCAGGGGAAAAGAATATCGGACTATTGTGAATTTCCTGGTGGATAAGAAAGGAAAAATTACAGACGTAAGTGCAAAAGGACCAAATTCCGAAATGGAAAAGGAAGCAGTTCGAATCATCAAAAAACTGCCAAGAATGTTGCCGGGAGAGCAAGAAGGAAAAAAAGTAAAAGTGCAGTATTCACTTCCTATTATTTTGAAAGTCCCTTAACCGGAAATCAAAAATAAACCTAACAGGCCGTTGTTGATCGGTAGGTTTAAATTTAGACCACCTCAGTTTTGAAAAAACTTTTATGTCTCATAGTATTATTGAACCTTTCGAACCTAAAAGGGCAAAACCCCAATCTATACAAAGCTGATAGCCTTTTTTCAGTAGGAAAATATGCCGAAGCAATTTCAATTTATGAGAAAACAGAACCTTTTACCGCCAGAATATACTTCAAAACAGCCGAAGCTTACAAGGCACAAGGTAACTTCGAAAAAGCGCTGATAAATTATCAACTGGGTTTGGCAAAAAACCCTGATTTTCCCAAAGAGGCTTCGGAATATGGAAAATTGCTTTACCGCATCGGAAAATTCAAAAAAGCAGATAGCATTTTTCAGAAATTGACCTTGGATTTTCCAAAAAACCCGGAATTTCATTATCATCTCGGCTTGGCAAAAGAACAGTTAAAAGATTCGACGTCGATCGTAAATTACCAAAAAGCATTTGCGTTGGACAATACGTATCAAAAAGCCATTTACAAATTGGCGGTACATCATTTTCAGTTAGAGGAGTATGAAAAAGTAGAATTTCTAGGAATAAAAGCTTTGGAAAGCTATCCGGAAAATGCAAAAATTATTGGGCTTTTGGGTCAGAACGCCATGGCCGTGCGCAACTATTCATTATCCGTAAAACGTTTCAAACACTTACTTTCTTTAAGGAAAAACTCGGAATTTGCACACGAAAATTTGGGCTTGGCATATTTTCACCTCGGTGAACTGGAAAAAGCCCTAAAGCATTATGAACAACTACTGCAGTCTGATCCACAAAATATAAAAGCATATTATTTTTCGGGAAGAATTTACAATTTGCTGGATGAAACCGAAAAAGCAGAAACAAGTTTAAAAAAAGCGCTTTTTCTAAAAAAATTGGGTCTAAGTGGAATGTACCAAACTTTGGGAATCACTTATAAGTTGAAAAAAGATTTTGCAAAGGCTATCGATTATTTCAATCTTGCACTGACGGAAAACCCCTTCAACATGCGGGCCCAATATGAATTGGCAGTTTCGGCGGATAGTTATTACGGTGACTTGCAAACACGCATCAATTATTACAAAATTTTCACCGAAAAATTTGAAGGATTTCCGGGCGCAAAACCCTTTCTCGATTTTGCAAAATTTCGAATTACAGAACTAAAAAAGGAAAAATTCATGAAAAATAAGAAGTAAACAAAATTAGATGAATTTACCGGACATAGAATTTCATTTTAAGAATAAACTGGAAATTTATTCTTTTGTTTACAAGTATTTATAGAAGTTTTAAGTTATAGATAATCAGATTTTCGATATATTTGGCGCAAAAGCAAAACTTATGATACGAACAAAAAATTTAACTCGATTAACGAGCGCATGCGTAGCCTTTCTTGGAATTATGGCAGTGGGCTGCAGCTCAGATGATTCTGGAACAGAATTAACCAATCCGGAAGGCCAAAACCTAACTTTGCAATTTCAATTGAGCCCGGGAGCTCAAGGCGGAAAGTCCACTAATCTCTTGCCGCCCCCTGTGCCGTCAATAAACATTGAAGGAAGCAACGGAACGCTGGTTATTGAAGATATCCGTTTCATTTTGGAAGATATTAAGTTGGAACAACCTGATAGCGAGTGCGAAGATTCAGGCGATCCTGAAGACACCGATTGCGAAGAATTGGAAATGGGTCCATTTTTCGTGGATATGCCATTGAATGGAAATCCGTTGGATTTGGGAACAACCGTTGTTGCCGATGGGCTTTATGACGAACTCGAGTTTGAAATTGACAATCTCGATTCCGATGATCCAGAAGATACGAACGATGCTACGCTGTTGGCACAAATTCAAAATGAATTTCCGAATTGGCCAAACGAAGCCAGTATGTTAATTTCAGGACATTTCACTTCCACTGACGGAGTAACCACAGATTTTTCGACTTATGCAGAAGCTGAAGTTGAAATTGAACTGAATTTTAATCCCGCCTTGGAGATTACCCCGGAAAGCTTAAACAACATGGCTACGGTAAACATTGATCCAGCAAATTGGTTTTTGCAAACCGACGGCAGTGTTACAGATTTATCTTTATACGATTACGCGGCAACCGGAGAGATTCTCGAGTTCAGCCAAGAAATCGAAGACGGGTTTGAATCGGTGGAAAGCGATGACGATCATGATTCCGGCGACAATGATGACGATGACGATGATAATGACGACAATCCATAATCAAATTTGGTGAAGAGTTATAAGCAAAAAGCCTGGTATGTAACCGGGCTTTTTTATTGTTTCAACCAAAGAATTTTTGATAAAAAAAGCAGGCCAATTTGCCTGCTTTTTTTTGTGACCCCGGCAGGATTCAAACCTGCAACCCTCAGAGCCGAAATCTGATGCGCTATTCAGTTGCGCCACGGGGCCTAATATTATTTTTTCTCCATCTTCTTCCTGCTGCCGATTTAAGATATTTCTCCCTGATCCTAGCTTCTAATCTTGTATTATACGACTCTGTATGAATTAATTCCCAGGGAATAAAAGCTTTGGTCGATTTTGTTTTGCCATTATTATGCTCTAATAAACGTCTTTCCAAATCGTCAGTCATTCCTATATAATACCGATGGGAATCAGAACTAAACAAAATATATACAAAAAACATTAATTTTCAGTTGCGCCCCGCCCGTACCGGAA